>DATDLZ010000175.1:0-15778 GCA_036519055.1 Mycobacterium sp. | reverse complement strand
GTGATTCTGGTGGCTCTGGTCGCGATGTTATGGAGCATCGAGAAGCTGGAAATCATCGTCGTTCCGCTGCTGCTCGCCTTGATGTTGAGTGCGTTGCTGGTCCCGATGGTGGACTGGCTGGACCGCCGCGGCGCGCCCCGCGGTGGCGCGGTCGCGCTGGTGTTGCTGGCCGGCTTTGCCATTCTGGGTGGGATCTTGACGTTCGTCGTCAGCCAGTTCGTGATCGGCGTGCCGGATCTGGTCAACCAGGTCACCCGCAGCATCGACTCCACCAAAAGATGGCTGATCGAGGGGCCGCTGCATCTGAGCCGTCAGCAGATCGACAACGCCGGTAACGCCGCGGTCCAGGCGCTGCAGAACAATCAGGCGAAGTTGACCAGCGGCGCTCTGTCGACTGCGGCCACCATCACCGAGATCGTCACTGCGGCATTGCTGATGATGTTCACGCTGATCTTCTTCCTCTATGGCGGGCGCAATATCTGGGAGTACGTCACAAAGATCTTCCCGACTCACGTCCGGGACCGGGTCCGTGCCGCGGGCGCCGCCGGCTACCACTCGCTGATCGGCTACATACGGGCTACCTTCTTGGTCGCATTAGTCGACGCGGCGGGAGTGGGCACCGGGTTGGCGATCATGAGCGTGCCGCTGGCGCTGCCACTGGCCTCATTGGTGTTTCTCGGTGCGTTCATCCCGCTGGTCGGTGCCGTACTCAGCGGTTTCCTGGCGGTGGTGGTGGCGCTGCTCGCAAAAGGATTTGTCTACGCGCTCATCACCCTTGGTGTACTCATCGGGGTGAACCAGCTGGAAGCCCACATCCTGCAGCCCCTGGTGATGGGCCGGGCGGTGGCGATCCATCCGCTGGCGATTGTCGTGGCGATCTCGACAGGCGGCGTGCTTGCCGGAGTGGTCGGTGCGCTGCTGTCCGTCCCGACGGTCGCGTTCTTCAACAACGCGTTCCGGGTATTGCTGGCCAAGGATCCCGAGGCCGCTGCCGAGGAAACCGAGGACGACGAGGGCTCGATCATGCAAGTCGAGCCGGACGAGCTCAAGTCCAAAAGCTCGTAGCCTGAACCGAATTGGCCGCTACATGCGTCCTTCGCGGCGTAGCAGATCGGCCGCGCTGAGCCCGCCGCCGCGGCGACGCGGTGGGTTCTCGCCTCGAGCGTTGAGTTTCTCGGTGGCCGTGTCGGAGTCCTGCTCGTCCGGCGGCGGGGTCGGGATCGCGGTGGTGGCGTCCGCGGGTTCGGCGGGCGGCTGGCCCGACGATTGGTCGCGCGGAATCTGCAGCGCCCGGGTCTCGTCAGCGGACGGCTGCGGCGGCGTGGGACCGGCGCCACGCGGGTCGCCGGTCTTCCCGCCGCGCAAGTCGCTGAGCCAGGACTCGATCTCGCGGTCTTCCCCGCGAGCGGGTGGTGGAGGACCCTGCGGCGGAGCCGGCGGACGTCCGGTCGACGGGTTCGGCTGAGCCGAGAAGCGAGTCGTCGGAGCCTCTTTCGGCTCGGGCCGCCCTGGGGCCGGCATTCTCGTCGTGCCGGCGGCCGATGGTGCGTCCGGAGCCGGCGGCCGGAGGTCCGGCCGGGCCGGAGGCGCAGCCGGTCGGCTCGGCCGCGGCGCACCTTCGGCGCTGGGATGCGTGGGGTCATGCGGTGGACGGGGTGTCGACGTGACCGGCGGGCGGGTGGCGGTCGCCGGCCGAGAAGACCGTGCCCGCGGCGACGGCAGCTTGCGCTCGTCGGGCAGGTGAATCTCGCCGAGCCCCAACCGGTTCTGCAGGCGCTTCATCCACATCGGGGCCCACCAGCAGTCGTCGCCGAGCAGCTTCATCACCGACGGCACCAGGAACATCCGGACCACGGTGGCGTCTAGCAGAAGTGCGGCCATCAGACCGAAAGCCAGGCACTGCATCATCATCAGGTCGGAGAACGCGAACGAGCCGGCGACTACGGCGAGGACCAATGCGGCCGCGGTGATGAGGCGCCCGGTGGTCGCCGTTCCGATCCGGATCGCTTCGGCGGTCGACATGCCGCGGGCTCGAGCCTCCACCATGCGCGAGACCAGGAAGACCTCGTAGTCGGTGGCTAAGCCGAAACCGACCGCGACCACCAACGCGATGATTACGATCATCAACGGCGCCGGGGTGAAATTCAGCAGGTTGGCGAAATGTCCGTCGACGAAGATCCAGGTCAGGATGCCCAGCGTCGATCCCAGTGTCAGCGCGCTCATCACCGCGGCCTTGATCGGCAGCACCACCGACCCGAACGCCAGGAACATCAGCAGCATCGTCGTGCTGAGCAGCACCACCGCCATCAGCGGTGCCTTGTCGGACAGGCTGTGGATGCTGTCCTGCTCGAGCGCCGGGACGCCGCCAACCAACACGGTCAGCCCGCGCGGCGGCGACATTGATCGCAACTCGGCGAGCTTCTTCGCGGCGTCGCTCGCGTGCGCCAGACCGTTCTGGATCACCCGGACCGAATCGTCCTTGGGGTGGCTACCATTCGGAGTCGAGACGCAGGGGTTGCCCTCGATCGTCGGGCAGGCCCGCTCCTGCCAGGTGGTGTCGGTGAATCCGTTGATCGAGGCGGCGTCGTTACGGATCTGCGCGACCTGTTGATCGGTGACCTTGCTGTGGTTGTTGCTCTCGATCACCAGCGTCAGCTGGTTCGTCCGGTAGCCGGGGAACTGCTTGTCGAAATTCTGCTGTGCCAGGCGCACCGGGTTGTCCGGCGGAAGATACGTCTCGCTGATCCCGCCGCCAAATGAGAGGTTGTGCAGCGGAAGGATCAGCGCGATCATCCCGATGATGATGGGGATGGCGAACACCAGCGGCCGCCGCATGACGACGTTGACCAATTTGCCCCAGAATCCGGCCTCGACCTCTTCCCGGGTCTTGGTCTTCTGCAGCCGGTCGGCCAGCCAGTTCAGATAGACACGCGACGGCGTCCAGTTCGCCAGGAACGGCACCCGGAACAGGGTGCGCACGCCGAGCGCGTCGACGTGCTTGCCCAGGATCGCCAGGCAGGCCGGCAGCAGCGTGATCGACAGCACCGCGGCCAGCGACACCGAGATGATCACCGCGTACGTCAGCGATTTCACGAATCCCTGCGGCAACAAGAAGAGGCTAGCCGCGGAGACGGCGATCAACGTCGCCGAGAACACCACGGTGCGGCCGGCCGTCATCACCGTGCGGCGCACCGCGGCCTCGGTGTCGTAGCCCTCGGCGATCTCCTCCCGGAACCGGCTGACGATGAACAGCCCGTAGTCGATGGCGATACCGAAACCCATCATCGACACCACGGGCTGGGCGAAGAAGTGCACCGGGCCGAACTCGGCCATCAAGCGCAGGATGCCGAGCGAGCCGGCGATGCTCAGGCCACCCACGATCGCCGGCAGCGCGGCGGCGATCACACCGCCGAACACCAGGAACAGCACGACCGCCACCAGCGGTAGCGCCAGCACCTCCATGCGCTTCTGGTCGGTGGCGATGGTCCCGGTCAATGCGTTGGCGATTGGCTCCAGCCCGGCGAGCTGGATCTTGCCGTCGTTGAGCTTCTGCAGATCGGGCTCGATGTCCTTGTAGTTGGTCAGGATGGTGTCGTCGTTGTCGCCCTTGAGCGGGATGCTGACGAAGGTGTGCTTGCCGTCCTCGCTGGCCATGCCCTTGATGACGGGGTCGGTGCTGGTCGGTGCGGCCAGCCAGCCGGCCCAGCCGACGACCTGGTCGGGGTGGTCTTTCTTGAAGGCGTTGAGTTCGTCTACGACCTTCTTCTGCCAGGCCGGGTCGTTGATCGATTTGGGTGCGGCGAATATCGCCACGATGTGGCTGGTCCGGTCACGCCCGTAGGTGTCGTCGCCGAGTACCGATGCCTTGACCGACTGGCTGCCGTCGTCGTAAAACCCGCTCTGCGTCACGTGCTTGCCGAGGCTTATCCCGAAAATGCCGCCGAGGAGGCTCAGCGCCACCGTTACGCCGATCACGATGAACCGGTAGCGATATACAGTTCGACCCCACCAGGCGAACACGTAAGCTCCTTACTGGATCTGCGGCGACCCGCGCATTGGTTTTAGTTGTCAGACACGCGAGGTCAGCAACGAGGACAGTGGCCGGAACGGTTGCAGCCACGCCCCCTTCTCAGGCAGCGAATCGAGGCCGATCCGCGGCAGTGGCTCCCGGAACACACCGGTGATGTCCTCCAGGTCGACAAACTCCAAGGTATCCGACGCTAGCGCCCAACTGGCATGTTCGCGAAATCCAAGCACCTGGACGGGTACCCCGCTACGCGAGATTTCCTCAAGCGGCAGCCGGAATGCCTGGCCATCGGCGGACGCCACCATCAGCGCCGCCAAACCCTCCTGCGAGCGCTGCGCGATGTGCGCGAGCATGTCGCTGTCGACGTCGCTGTCCTCGTCGAGCTTGGGCTTGGCGAAGACCGCGAATCCGACGTTGCGCAGTGCATCGACCCACGGCCGCACCACATCGGCGCTGCCCCCGGCGATGTTGGTGAACACGGTGGCCTCGGGTTCGGCCGACACGTCGTTCCGGTTGACTGCCACTTCGGCGGCGCGGGCCAGCAACCAGCGGCCGAGCGCGTCGAATCGGGGCCGTTCCGTCGCGGTGGGCCGCCGGCCGAGGATGGATCCCAGCCCCATGTCCAGGTTTGGCGCATCCCAGACCAGAAGTACGCGACGAGCCGCTGACGCTGCGTCGCCGGGCAGCCCCACCGGGGCGCTGGTTTTCTCTTCAGTGAGGCTCATGGGCGGGTTCCCTCGGAGCGGCTCTCCCACAAAAATTCGGTGACGGCGCTGCCGGCAACGTGCGCCTTGCCCTCGTATTTAGTGACCGGACGGACGACGGAGATCGCCGTGTCGGCGTGGGCATCAAGCCTGGTCAGCCTGGGTTCAGCGTCGCCCACCTCGGCGATCTGCTCGGCGTAGCCGGCATGGTCGGTGGCGGCGTGCAGTACCCCACCCGGCCGCAACCGGTCCGCGATCGTGGCTACCGTCGCTGGCTGCAGCAGCCGGCGCTTGTGATGACGGGCCTTGGGCCACGGGTCCGGGAAGAACACCCGGACCCCGCTCAGCGAGCCGGGGGCGATCAGTTGGTCCAGCACGTCGACGGCATCCCCGCGGATCAGCCGGATATTGGTGACGCCTTCGCGGTCGATGCCGGAGAGCAATTGGGCCAGCCCGCGCCGGTACACCTCGATGGCGATCACGTCGACGTCCGGCTCGGATTTCGCCATCGCTAGTGTGGAAGTGCCTGTGCCACAGCCGATTTCAAGGACAAGTGGAGCATCGCGGCCGAACCAGGCGTGGGTGTCCAGCGGTTCGGCCGGCGCTTGGGGGTCGTGTCCAGACGTGGCGACGTAGCCGAGCTCGGGCCACAGCCGCTCCCAGGTCCGCTGCTGGGCGGCCGACAGCTGCGAGCGCCGCGTGCGGAAACTGGTCGTCCGGCGGTAGCCGCCAACGCCACGTTCCGCACGCAGGTCGGAAGAAGGTGTCGGCGGTGTGGCCGCGTCCACCCAGGGTTGCGCGCGCATCCGTTCATCGTTACCCATGAACCCATCATGTTGCCGCCCGCGGGGCAGATTGATACCCAACAGTTGCCTTTAGCTGGTATCGGGTGACTCGCTTACCGGCCGTGCAAATGTCACCATTCGTCCGACAAACCGGTGGTCCTGCGCCGCGATCGGCGGTTACTCGGCCACAATGGAGCGTTAGCAGCAACAACAGGGCGAATCATGAGCGGATAGGGGCATCCGATTTTCGTCGAAGAGCTGGAGCGGTTTGCGGCCGTGGTTTCCGACCCGCGCTGCGCCGCGATCGCGAGGCGGCTCGCCACCCCGTTGCGGGTGGCGGTATCGGGACGCCGCGGTGTCGGCCGTTCCACGGTCGCGCACGCGCTGGCCCAGGCCGGGAACCTGCGCGGCACGATTACGCTGACCACCTCTTCGGCCGCCGACGTTGACCTTTATGTTCTCGCCGACGCGGTCAAACGCGAGGACCGCGTCGCGATCGGAGCGGCCAGGCGGCCGCTGCTCGCGGTGCTGAACAAGGCAGACCTGATTGCGACCACCGAATCCGGCTGCCATCCGCACGGGCCGACCACTGCGGCCAGGGCCCGATGCGTGCAGCTGTCAGCCCCGGCCGGCACCTCGATAGAACCGGTGGTGGGGATCCTCGCGGTCGACCGCCTGGACGACGCCCTGTGGTCGGCGCTGCTGGCGCTGGCCGGCGGGCATCCCGTCGATGCGGAGTTGCGCCGGCGGCTGGTGGACACCCTCGATGAGTTCGGTGTCGCGCAGGCGACCGCCGCGGTCCGGCGTGGGGCGACCCGTGCCGACGTCGTAGCCCTGCTCCGGACCCTGAGCTGCATCGACGAGGTCGTCGACAAGATCGAGGCGCTCGGCGCACCCGTGCGCTACCAGCGGGTGCTGGACGCCGTCGCCGAACTGGAGACGCTGGCCGTCACCGACCGGAGAATCCGCGAATTCCTGTCCCGCGACGACACGGTGGTCGCCCGGATGATGGCCGCGGTGGACGTCGTCGAGGCGGTCGGCATGGACGTCGAGCGAGGCGACACGGCTGCGGCGCATCTGCGCCGCGCGGTGCACTGGCAGTGCTACCGCCGTGGGCCCGTCGCGGCTACCCACCGCGCCTGCGGCGCGGACATCGTCAGGGGTTCGCTGCGGCTGTGGGCGAAGGTCGGAGGGGCGGTGTGACCAAAAAGCCAGGCAACGACGCGGTTGCCGAGGTGGACGCGATGGTGGCGGCGATCGGCCCGCAACTCGACGCACCGAACATCGAGCGCTTGGACGCGGTAATGGTCACCGGACCGTGGCTGGCCGGGGTGACCGGTGTGGTCGCCGCGCTCAGCGAGCGGCTGCCCAAGCAGAAGTTCGTCGAGTCAGCGGACCTGGAAGGCGGCGAAGCGCCGACGGTGGTGGTGTTCGTGGTCTCGGCGGCCGCCACGTTGACCGAATCCGACTGCGCGCTGCTGGACGCGTCGACGGCCGAAACCGACGCGGTGATCGGCGTGGTGTCCAAGGTCGACGTGCACCGCAACTGGGAAGAAGTCCTGGCCGGCGATCGCGAGGTGCTGGCGTCGCACGCGTCGCGTTACCGCGACGTGCCCTGGGTCGGGGTCGCTGCGGCGCCCGAATCCGGTGAACCCCGGATCGACGACCTCGTCGCCGCGGTATCTGACAAGCTCGCCGACAAAGATCTTCCGCGGCGAAACAGGTTGCGGGCGTGGAACTCCCGATTGCAGACCATCGCCGGCCGATATGATCGCGACGCCGATGGCGTGGGCCGGCGGGCGCGGGTCGACGTGCTGCGCGATGAGCGCAGCGCGATCCTGCGGCAGCGACGACTGTCCAAGTCCGAGCGCACGATCGCGTTGCGTAGCCAGACCCAGCAGGCTCGGGTTCAGCTGTCGTACTTCGCCCGCAACCGCTGCGCCTCGGTCCGCTCCGAGCTGCAGGAGGACGCCGCGAGCCTGACCAAGGCCAAGCTGCCGGAGTTCGAGTCCAACGCGGGTGCGCGCCTCAACGAGGTGATCACCGAGGTGGACGATGGCACGACCACACATTTGGCCGACGTCGCGCAGGGACTGGGCCTGACGATTGATCTGCCGGCCGCGGCTCCGCTCCCGACGATCGAGCTTCCGGCGCCGCAGCTGAAGTCGCGAAAGCTGGAGACCCGGCTGATGATGCTGGTGGGCGCGGGCTTCGGGTTGGGGGTAGCGCTGACGTTGAGTCGGATGCTGGCCGATCTGACGCCCGGGTTGACGGTGGCCGGAGCCGTCGCGTGCGCGGCGGTCGGACTGGCGCTGACGGTCTGGGTGGTCGGCACCCGCGGGCTGCTGCGCGACCGCGCGCTGCTCGACCGCTGGGTCGGCGAGGCGACCGCGCAACTGCAGTCCGCGGTCGAGCAACTGGTGGCGACCCGGGTACTGGCGGCGGAGTCGTCGTTGACCGCCGCACTGGCCGAGCAGGACGAGGGCGAGAGCGCACGGGTCGCCGAGCAGGTCAGCGTCATCGACACCGAGCTGCGCGAACACTCCGTCGTCGGGGCGCGGGCCGCCGCGCTGCGCGGGCGGGAGATGCCGACCCTGCTGGCCGCTCTCGAGGCGGTGCGGGCGGACCTCGGCGAAGCCGCCGGGCCCGACGAGGACGCCGCTGACCCGTCCGACGACGCGGGCGCACCGTCCGAGACTTCGGTGCCTTCCGATGACGGCGACGAGGAAATTGACGAAAGTTCGCCGACAAATACCGCCGATAACGTGTTCTGAATCGTTCCTGTGAGTTAACCGATACGGCCTCGACTTTTTCTGGGTATACACCTCGCGATAACCTGTGGTGAAGCCGCCGCAAAACTAGCCGCGCATCACGTGCAACGCGACAGCAGGAGATTCCCATGACTTCAGCGACGATTCCCGGGTTGGATACAGCCCCGACGAGACACCAGGGCCTACTGTCCTGGATCGAGGAGGTCGCCGAGCTCACTCAGCCGGACCGAGTAGTTTTCGCGGACGGCTCCGAGGAGGAGTACCAGCGCCTCGCCGACCAACTGGTCGCGGCCGGCACGTTCACCAAACTGAACGAGAAGAAGCACAAGAACTCTTACCTGGCGCTGTCGGACCCGTCCGACGTGGCGCGGGTCGAGTCGCGGACCTACATCTGTTCGGAGCGCGAAGTCGACGCCGGTCCGACCAACAACTGGATGGACCCGGCCGAGATGCGGGCCACCATGACCGAGCTGTACCGCGGCTGCATGCGTGGGCGCACCATGTGGGTGGTCCCGTTCTGCATGGGCCCGCTCGGTGCCGACGACCCGAAGCTCGGCGTGGAAATCACCGACTCCGAATACGTCGTCGCCTCGATGAAGGTGATGACCCGAATGGGCAAAGCCGCACTGGAAAAGCTCGGCGATGACGGCTTTTTCGTGAAGGCATTGCACTCGATCGGCGCTCCGCTGGAGCCCGGGCAAAAAGACGTCCCGTGGCCGTGTAACGACACCAAATACATCACGCACTTTCCCGAGACGCGCGAAATCTGGAGCTTCGGGTCCGGCTACGGCGGTAATGCCTTGCTGGGCAAGAAATGCTATTCACTGCGGATCGCCTCGGCGATGGCCCACGACGAGGGCTGGCTCGCCGAGCACATGCTGATCCTCAAGCTGATCTCGCCGGAGAACAAGGCGTACTACTTCGCCGCCGCCTTCCCGTCGGCCTGCGGTAAGACCAACCTGGCCATGCTGCAGCCCACCATCCCGGGCTGGCGCGCCGAGACCCTCGGTGACGACATCGCCTGGATGCGGTTCGGCAAGGACGGCCGGCTGTACGCGGTCAACCCGGAGTTCGGTTTCTTCGGCGTCGCGCCCGGCACCAACTGGAAGTCCAACCCGAACGCGATGCGCACGATCGAGGGCGGCAACACCGTCTTCACCAACGTCGCGCTCACCGACGACGGCGATGTGTGGTGGGAAGGTCTGGAGGGCGAACCGGACCACCTGATCGACTGGAAGGGCAACGACTGGGACGCCCGCGAGACGGAGACCAAAGCCGCGCACCCGAACTCGCGGTACTGCACCCCGATGTCGCAGTGCCCGATCCTGGCGCCGGAGTGGGACGACCCGCAGGGCGTGCCGATCTCGGGCATTCTGTTCGGTGCCCGCCGCAAGACCACGGTGCCACTGGTGACCGAGGCCCGCGACTGGCAGCACGGCGTGTTCATGGGAGCCACCATGGGCAGCGAGCAGACCGCCGCGGCCGAGGGCAAGGTCGGCGACGTGCGCCGCGACCCGATGGCCATGCTGCCGTTCCTCGGCTACAACGTCGGCGACTACTTCCAGCACTGGATCGACCTCGGCAAGAACTCTGATGAGTCCAAGCTGCCGAAGGTGTTCTTCGTCAACTGGTTCCGGCGCGGCGAGGGCGGCAAGTTCCTGTGGCCGGGCTTCGGCGAGAACAGCCGGGTGCTCAAGTGGATCGTCGACCGCATCGAGCACCAGGCGGGTGGCCAGGAGACGCCGATCGGCGTCGTTCCCACCTCCGACGACCTCGACCTTGACGGGCTCGACGTCGACGCCTCCGACGTCAACCGCGCGCTGGCGGTCAATGCCGCCGAGTGGCGCCAAGAGTTGCCGCTGATCGAAGAGTGGTTCGAATTCGTCGGCGACAAGCTGCCCACCGGCGTCAGGGACGAGTTCGAGGCGCTCAAGCAGCGTCTGGCCGAGTCCGACTAAACACGCCCGCGGCTGCGGCAGGGTAGCCACATCCGAAAGATCGGTTAGCCGAACTCTTGGATGCGACCCAGCTGACCAGCAAATTTGAGTTATACGTGGCGTCCGTTCAGTAGCCTGGCTACGTTGCTGGATGGGTGCTCGGCGGGTACCTTAACGACGTGACAACCACCGCATCCGCTGTAGCGGAGTCCGGTGCCCGGTCGCGGACATTGTTCCGCTCACTCGCAATCGTCAGCGTCGTCATCTGCCCCGCTCTGGTGCTTCGGATCGTTGGTGTGCAACCAGAGCCGGTGCTGGGCCTGCTCGTCTACGGTGGCGCCGTTGTCGGCGCCAGCTTTGTGTTGGCGTGGGCTGCGGAAGCCGCCCAGATCGACGTGTCGGGCAGCCTGGCCGTCGCCGTATTGGCGGTCATCGCCGTCCTTCCCGAATACGCCGTCGACCTGTACTACGCCTACACCGCCGGCCACGTGCCCGCCTACACGCAGTACGCAGCGGCGAACATGACCGGCTCGAATCGGCTGCTGATGGGTCTCGGGTGGCCGGTTGTCGTCCTGGTCAGCGTCCTGGTGGCGCGCCGGGCCACCGGTCGCAAAGTCGGCGGACTGGACCTCGACGCCAGCAACCGGGTTGAGATCGGCTTCCTCATGGTCGCCGGAGTGGTCGCCTTCGTCATCCCGGGGACGGGCGGCATTCATATCGCCTTCGGTGTGGCGCTACTGGCCTGGTTCGGCTTCTACCTCTACAAGCTGAGCCGCGGCGAGGTCGAGGAGCCCGAGCTGGTCGGCACCGCGGCCGCGCTGGGCGCGCTTCCCGACCAGGCGCGTCGTATCGCGGTAGCCGCACTATTCATCTTCGCGGCATCGGTGATCGTGACATGCGCAAAGCCCTTCGCCGACAACCTGATCGGCGCCGGCACCAAACTGGGCATCGACCGCTTCCTGCTGGTGCAGTGGCTGGCCCCGCTGGCGTCGGAGGCGCCGGAGTTCATCATCGCGACCATCTTCGCCGCCAGGGGCAAGGGTGGCGCCGCGATTTCGACGCTGGTCTCGGCGAAGGTCAACCAGTGGACGCTGCTGATCGGGTCGTTGCCCGTGGCGTTCATGCTCGGCGGCGGTGGCGCCTCGATGCACCTGGACGGCCGCCAGGTCGAGGAGATCGTGCTGACCGCCGCCCAGACGTTGATGGGCGTCACGCTGTTGGTCGGTCTGCGGTTCCAGCGTTGGGCCGCGTGGCTGCTGCTCGGGTTGTTCGTCGTGCAGTTCCCACTTACCTCCACCGAAGGGCGCTTCGCCATCAGCGCTGTGTATGCGGTGGTGGCTCTGGTCGCGCTGATGCGCAATCGCCGCCAGGTGCTGCCGACCCTGGCCGCTCCGTTCGCCGGTAGGGCCAAGCGTCACGGCGGTCACCCGCACCAGCAGCCCGAACTGGTGCTCGAGAGCTAGCTGCAGCAGCGCATCGCGCCCTCTTGACAGCTGTCAATTTTTGCGGCGGTACAGTCTGCCCATGCAGATTCGCCAGCACACCTCCGGTCAGGGCGCAGTCGATAAACCCGCGATCATTCTTCACCCGTCCGGCACGGTGATCACCTTCGACGAGTTGGAAGCCCGCGCCAATCGGCTGGCGCACTACTTCCGTCAGGCCGGTCTGGTCGAAGGCGACGCGGTCGCGATTCTGATGGAGAACAACGAGCACATTCACGCCGTCATGTGGGCGGCTCGGCGGGCTGGGCTGTACTACGTGCCGATCAACACGCACCTGACCGCGCCGGAGGCGGCGTACATCATCGACAACAGCGCCGCCAAGGCGATCATCGGTTCCGCCGCGCTGCGCAAGACCTGCGAGAACCTGGCCGAGCAGCTGCCCGACGGCCTGCCCGCGCTGCTGATGATCGCCGGCTCCGATGCCGGCGACCTGGATGGCTGGGCGCGTTACCCGGAATGCGTTGCGGGTCAACCGGATACACCGATCGACGACGAGGCCGAAGGGGATCTGCTGCAGTACTCCTCGGGTACCACCGGCCGCCCGAAGGGCATCAAGCGGGAGCTGCCGAACGTCTCGCCCGCCGAAGCGCCGGGCATGATGTCGGCCCTGGTCGGGTTTTGGATGCACCCGGATGCGGTCTATCTCAGCCCCGCGCCGCTGTATCACACCGCGCCCTCGGTGTGGTCGATGACCGTGCAGGCCGGTGGCATCACGACGGTTGTCTTGGAGAAGTTCGATCCCGAAGGCTGCCTGGATGCCATCCAGCGTCACCGGGTCACGCACGGACAGTTCGTGCCCGTCATGTTCACCCGAATGCTGAAACTACCTGAGGCAAAGCGTAATTCGTTCGACCTGTCCAGCCTTGAACGGGTGATGCACGCCGCCGCTCCCTGCCCGGTGGAAATCAAGAAGCAGATGATCGACTGGTGGGGGCCGATTGTCGACGAGTACTACGCATCGTCAGAAGCCATCGGATCGACGTTGATCAGTGCCGAGGAGTGGTTGGCGCACCCCGGCTCGGTCGGCAAGCCGATGATGTGCCAACTCCACATCCTCGACGAGGACGGCAACGAGTTGCCGCCCGGCCAACCTGGCGAAATCTATTTCGAGGGCGGCTTTTCCTTCGAATACCTCAACGACACGGCGAAGACCGCGGCCTCCCGCGACAAGCACGGCTGGACGACGGTCGGCGACGTCGGCTACGTCGACGAAGACGGCTACCTGTTCTTGACCGACCGTCGCCACCACATGATCATCTCCGGTGGCGTGAACATCTATCCGCAGGAAGCCGAAAACCTGCTCGTCACCCATCCGAAGGTGCTGGACGCAGCGGTGTTCGGCATTCCGGACGACGAAATGGGCCAAAGCGTCAAAGCCGCCGTGCAAACCGTCGATCCGGCGGACGCGACCGGCGAGTTCGGCGATGAGCTGGTCAGCTGGCTGCGAGAGCGGTTGGCGCACTACAAGTGTCCGCGGTCGATCTCGTTCGAGGCGCAGCTGCCGCGTACCGACACCGGAAAAATGTTCAAACACGAACTGGTCAAGAAGTATTCGGTGTGACGCTGCGCGTTGTCGATGTGTCGGAGCCTGACTCCGCGCTCGACTCTGCATTGCTCGGAGTTCCGGTGGTGGCCGTCGGGTCTTTGGCGAACGCATCCGAATTCTGGCTTCAGCAAGCGACATTCACGCTTACCGAGGATGACGCCGACGATCGCCGGGTGATCACCGTCGCATCGATCGACGCGGCGCTGAGTGACCTGACCGCGCGGGCCGAACGCTGGCCGATCGCGGCGGCGACGTGTGACGACGTGCTGCGTTCGGTGGATCCGGCCGGCCTGGCGCTGTCCGGAGTGGTAACCGAGTCGCTGGCCTACTCGACGCTGCAGGCCGGCCCGGAGTTCGCCCGCTGGCTGGCCGACCGCGGCCCGGCCGTAATGCCCGACATCGCCGATCCGGTGCAGGCCCACCGCGACGGCGACACGTTGCGGATCGCGTTCAACCGCCCGCAGCGGCACAACGCGTTCTCCACCGACGCCCGCGCCGCGCTGCTCGAGGCATTGGCTGTGGCGCAACTCGATTCGTCGGTCGCCGAGGTGGTGCTGACCGGCAATGGACCGTCGTTCTGCAGCGGGGGCGACCTCGACGAGTTCGGCACATTCGCCGACCCGGCCAGCGCGCACCTGGCCCGCACCCGCTACAGCCCCGCGCTCGCACTCGACGCGGTGACCACCCGACTCGGGCTGGCGTGCCGCGCCGAGGTGCACGGTCAGGTGCTGGGCAGCGGACTTGAGATGGCCGCATTCTGCGGTCGGATCATGGCGGCGCCCGAGACGGTGTTCGGGTTGCCTGAGCTGAGCCTCGGCCTGATTCCCGGCGCCGGCGGCACGGTCAGCGTGACCCGGCGGATAGGACGTTGGCGCACAGCCTATTTGGTGTTAAGCGGGTTGAGCATCGACGCCGACACCGCCGTGACCTGGGGCCTCGCGGATGCGAAAAGCTGACGGCGACTTTCGACCGGGAGGCATGTGATGGGACGCAAGGCGCCAATGGAAATCGTACTCGACTGCGCAGAGCCTACGAGGCTCGCTGAGTTCTGGCGCGAGGCGCTGGACTATCGCGACCACTACACCGACGCGAAGCTGGTCGTGCTCGTTCCCAAAGGAGGGACCGCTTCACCGCTTCTCCTTCAGGGAGTCCCGGAACCCAAAGCGGGCAAGAACCGCATGCACCTCGACATCGTGGTCGACGATGTCGAGGCCGAAGTCCGCCGGCTGCAAGCACTCGGCGCTCGTCGCATCGACGATGGCGTGCAGAGCTTCGGGGGAACGCGATGGGTCAGAATGTCGGACCCTGAGCAGAACGAGTTCTGCGTCTCCACCGGCGTGGAGTGGTAGCTCACGAAGCGGCGCGTCGGAGACGTTGCGCGGCGTCAGTCAACGCCAGACGCAGCGTTTCCAGCTGAGCCCACAACGTCAACCTTTCCTGGAACGTCAGCTCATGCGCCGGTATCTCGGCAATGCGATCGAGCGTCAAATCCAGTTTGTCGAATGCCGCATGGATTTTCTTTTCTCGAATGGAAACCATGCGGTGACGCTATCTCTGGGCACCGACAATTCGGCGAGCGTCAGAGCCCGCCGCGGGATACCAGCTGCGCAGCGATCACGTTGCGCTGGATCTCGTTGGTGCCCTCGCCGACGATCATCAGCGGGGCGTCGCGGAAGTACCGCTCGACGTCGTATTCGGTGGAATAGCCGTAGCCGCCGTGGATGCGCACGGCGTTGAGCGCGATCTCCATCGCCACCTCGGAGGCGAACAGCTTGGCCATCCCGGCTTCCATGTCGCAGCGTTCGCCGCTGTCGTAACGCTCGGCGGCATAACGCGTGAGCTGGCGGGCGGCGGTCAGCTTGGTCGCCATATCGGCCAGATAGTTGCCGACCGACTGGTGCTTCCAGATCGGCTGACCGAAGCTCTCGCGCTGCTGCGCGTAGGCCACCGCGTCATCTAAGGCCGCGGTCGCCACTCCCAACGCGCGTGACGCCACCTGAATGCGGCCGGTTTCGAGGCCTTTCATCATCTGCGAAAAGCCTTGGCCCGCAGCGCCGCCCAGGATCGCCGAGTGTGGCACCCGATAGCCGTCGAACGACAGCTCGCAACTTTCCACGCCCTTGTAGCCCAGCTTGGGGAGATCACGCGACACCGTCAACCCGGGGCCGTGTTCGACGAGCAGCACCGAGATGCCGGTGTGCCGAGGCTGGGCGGCCGGGTCGGTCTTGCACAGCAGCGCGATCAGCCCGGAACGGCGGGCATTCGAGATCCACGTCTTCAAGCCGTTGACGACAAGATCAGCGCCGTCCGGCGTTGCGGTGCTCGTCATGTTCTCCAGATCGCTGCCACCGCCCGGCTCGGTGAGTGCCATCGTCGCGCGTAGTTCACCGGTGGCCATCGGCGGCAGAGAGCGCTGCTTCTGCTCGTCGGTGCCGAACAGCGTGAGCAGCTTGGCCACCACCGTGTGGCCGCCCGTCGCGCCGGCCAGGCTCATCCAGCCGCGCGC
>DATDLZ010000174.1:0-8023 GCA_036519055.1 Mycobacterium sp. | reverse complement strand
GGTGGACACATCGCCGCACATGCTCGCTCTGGCCTGCGAGAAGCTGGCAACGGCGGGGCCCGAGGTGGCGGCGCCAGCGCGGCTCGTCCAGGGCGACCTGCGTTATTTCGAGCTCAGCGAGCTTTTCGACCTCGCGATCGTGGCAGTCAAGACCTTTGCCTACCTGATAACGCGCCATGACCAGCAGCGGGCCCTGGCCGCGGTTGCTGCCCATCTCAGGCCGGGGGGCCTGCTTGTGATCGATCTGCTGAACCCCGCCCCGGATTGGCTATCACGGCCCGCCGGTTCGGTCCGCCAGGATGTGTTCGGTCACCTGCCATCGGGCGCCAGCGTGGCGCGCACGGAGACGATGGTGAGCACCGATCTGGCAACCCAGGTACGGGTGATCCGCTCGGCGTATGAGACCGTCAGCGACGGAGTCGTGACCAAACACTTTGTCGAATGGCCCTTCCGATACACCCACCGGTTCGAGGCCGAACACCTGCTCGAACGGGCAGGCTTTGTGGTCGAATCGGTGCAAGGCGGTTACCACGGCGAGGCGTTCACCTCCGACTCGTCGGTGCTCCTGCTGGTGGGTCGGCGCCGCGACTGATGCTCTACGTCGTCCGTCACGGGGAAACGGCGCCGAACGCGGCCGGGCTGCTGCTGGGACGGTCCGACCCGCGGTTGACGGAGCGGGGCCGAACCCAGGCGGCCGGGTTGGCGGCGACACTGCCGGCGCCGGACCGGGTCGTGTCCAGTCCGCTGCGCCGGGCCCGTGAAACGGCGGCGGCGTTCGGACGGACGGTCGAGGTCGACGACCGATGGACCGAGCTGGACTACGGGAGACTCGAGGGGACCGACCCGGCGTCCGTGCCCACCGAGGTGTGGGCCCAATGGCGCGCAAACCCCGACTACGCGCCGGGTGGGGGTGAGCCGCTGTCGGCGCTCGGCGTGCGGGTCCGGGCCGCCTGCGAGGAGCTGACCGAAGCCGCCGACCTGCGGGCGGGACGGACGGTGGTCGTGGTGACCCACGTCAGCCCGATCAAGGCCGCCATCGCCTGGGCCCTCGGCGTCGAGGACCGGGTGGCCTGGCGGCTGTGGGTCGACGACGCGGGTGTAACCCGCATCGGAGTCGACCGGCACGGCCCCGTGCTGCGGTCGTTCAACGAGCACTCGCCGTCAGCTCCTTGAGGGCCGCGAAGAGTGTTGCCGCGGTGTGGCTCCATCTCGGCAGCGCAGCGCCTCGGCGGCCCGCCGCCCGCGCCACGGCGGCCCGCCACAGCTCGTCGCTGGCCAGCCGGTCGAGTGCGGCGGCGAGGGCCGGGATATCGCCCGGGTCGAGGACCACTCCCTCGACTCCGTCGCTGACGAGGTGAGGCAGGTTGCCAGCCCGCCACCCGACGACCGGCAGGCCAGCGGCCAGGGCCTCGCCGTAGACCGTGCCGTACGTTCTCGCCAGCTGGGCAGCACGAAGACGTCAGCGCCGGCGTAGAGGCGGGCGCTGCCGTCCGGTCGAGCACGCCGTGGTGCACGACCCGGTCTACAAGGACGGCGAGGCGGCCCCGGACCCGCTCGGTGTAGGCCGGCTCGACGTCGTCCCGGCCGGCGAGGCGGAGCGTGACCCGGTCGTGGGGGAGGCGGCCCAGTGCGTCGGACGAGCCAGGCCGCGATGCTGTCGACCAGCAGGACGTCGCCGTGGGCCAGGGTGAAGGGGTCGGGCCACAGCCGCACGGGCACGAACTCGACCTCGGCGTCGTGGTCACCCGCCAGTTCGGCAAGGCGGCAGTGGTAGAGGTAGCCGCCGCTGAGCTGCTCGGGACATCCGAGGGTCAGAAGGGAGACGAGCATGCGGGTCCTCCACGTCGCCCCGACAGCCTTCGGCCACGACGGACTGTTCGGTGGAGGTGAACGCTACCCGCTCGAGTTGGCGCGCGCCCTGGCCCTGGTCGACGGCGTGCGCTGCGAGCTCGTCACGTTCGGGCGGGAGGCGCGTGTCGAGGAGCACGACGGGTTGCGGATCCACGTTCTGCGCGCCGTGGGCCACCTCGGCGGCCACTCGGCGCACCCGGTCGCACCCGTCACGCCGGGCGACGAACTGGTTCTGATGTGGGTGGAACGCGAACACCGGCTGGCCGTCGGCCTCCCCGACACAGGCATAGCCGTATCGGAACGGGTAGGTGAACGTCCCGTCGAGCGACTCGATGCGATCGTCGAGCGGCACCCCGGATCGATCTCGCTGCGGTACGCGAGCAGTTCCCTCCCGCGGCGGATTCCCGAGAAGTGCGTGGTGACAACAACCTCATCCGGCCCCGGCTCGGGCAGCGCGACGGCGGCGACTCGGACCTGACGCGGGCCTGCGAACTCGACAGCGGCGGCGGACGAAGGCATCATCTCCTGATTATGGCCGCTGGTGAGCAGGCGAAACGGCACGTCGCGCGAGTGCTGCATGCTCACTGAGGTGGCGCGTGTCCCCATGCCCACGCCGTGGGGTGTATTCGACGTGCGGGCCTTCGAGAGCCCGACCGACCACGTCTACCTGGCCATGGTGCGCGGCAACGTGGAGCACAAGGACGGTGTCCTCGTCCGCCTCCACTCCGAGTGCCTCACCGGTGACGCGCTCGGCTCGCTGCGGTGCGACTGCGGCGTGCAGCTGCGGCTGGCCATGCGCCGGATCGCGGCCGAGGACTGCGGCGTGCTCGTGTACGCCACCGGCCACGAGGGCCGGGGCGTCGGCTTGATCAACAAGCTGCGGACGTACGTCGAGCAGGACAAGGGCCATGACACGCTCGACGCGAACCTCCGCCTCGGCCTGCCGGTCGACGGGCGCACCTACGACAACGCGGCCGCCGTGTTGTCGGCGCTCGACCTGCGGTCCGTGCGGCTGCTGACGAACAACCCGAGGAAGGTCGATGGCGTGCGGCGGGCGGGAATCGACGTGGTGGCGGTTGAGCCGCTGCCGACCGCGCCGCACGCCCGCAACCTCGGCTACCTCCGCACCAAAGAGCGCAGGATGGACCATGTGGGGCCGACCGGGTTGGCGGTGACGCCCTGGGAATCCGGTCCCCTGCCGGCCGTCGACGCGAGCGCTCTGCTCGGTGAGGTACGGGCCGCTGAGGACCGGCCCTACGTCGTGCTCAAGTTCGCTCAAACGCTCGACGGACGCATCGCCACGTCCACGGGCGATGCCAAATGGATCAGCGGCGAGGCCGAGCGCCGCATCTCGCACGCGCTGCGGGCCGCGTGCGATGCCGTACTCGTCGGCGTGGGCACCGTGATGACGGACGACCCGCTCCTGACCGTCCGCCTCGTCGCTGGAGCGTCGCCCCTGCGGGTCGTGCTCGACTCGACGCTTCGGCTGCCGCCCACGGCGCAGATCCTCGGCCCGGACGCGGCCACCACAGTGATCACGACGCGGCGCGCGTCGGCCGGCCGCCGGACCGCCCTGCACGAGCGCGGGGTGCGCGTCCACGTCGTCCCGTCCAGCCCCCGCGGCGTCGACCTTCCTGCCGCCCTGGCCCGACTGCGGGCGGCTGGCACGCTGACGCTCCTCGTCGAGGGCGGCGCCCGGGTGATCACGTCGATGCTCGGTGCCGGCCTCGTCGATCGCCTGGTGGTCGGGATCGCACCGACGATAATCGGAGCCGGCACCGAGGCAGTGGGCACACTCGGGATCACCACCGTGGCCGACGGGATCCGGCTCGTCGACCGGTCGGTATACGTGCTCGACGACGACATGCTGCTGGCGTGGGACGTTGCGCGTTGCCGTTGAGTGTGTTTTGGTGACACGCCTGGGTCGGATTCCGGCGAAGTGCCAGGTAGGAGCGTGTCTGTTGTGAGATTCTGCGGGGGTGTCCGCTGACCGGGCGGCTGCTCCTTCGCGGGTGGTGACGTTTTTGTTCACCGACATTGAGGGTTCGACCCGTCGGTGGGAGGCCGATGCCAGGTCGCCAAGGCCACCTACCGCGACATCCTGGAACGGCGGGCTCGGGAGAACGCCGTCGACTTCGTCGAGGGTGTGGCCACCGCGCTCACGCCCATTGCGTTCTTCGAGACGTTCATGGTGAAAAGTTGTGAGACCCTTGTCGACTCGGACACCAGGCTCGATGTGAACACCGGCATCGTCGCGGCGAGTCGGCTCCAGGCCGTGATCGGGTTCAGGGACTACAGCATCGATATCGCCGAGATGGTGGCACGGATTCCACGGCGCCGGGCCCGATGTGCATGAGCAGCGCGCCTGGCGTGTGTTCGCTGACCGCACCGGCATCGGCTGGACTGTCACCGGTCACGGTTTCCAGCAATGGGCAGTTCGGATTACGTAGATGAACGTCATTCTGTTCGTGTTCGCCGGCCGCAAGCAGAACATGGAACTCCAGCTCCCGCTAGTCAGGCGCATCATTACTGAGCATCCCAATGTCCAATATCACGTGTGGAATCTGTCGCGTAATGACGACGACAATCATTACCTCCGAGCCATCGAGGGTGAACGCATCACCGTCTTGAATGACTATTTTGGCATCGCCCCGTGGTTGGGGTTCAATGCCGTATATCGTCACTACGCTCACAACCCCAAGTACCGGGATCACCTATTCGTGAAGGTGGATGATGATGTCGTATTCATTGAAACGGGCCGGTTCGGGGAGTTCGTTGACGCCGTGAACGGCAATCGCGCGTCAGTGGTGACCGCGAAAGTCGTCAACAACGGGGCATGCACGCCCACCGAGCCGGGGTTGTGGAGCGGCTTCGAAGCCCTTTCCTTGCCGTTGTTGGATGTTCACCTTAGCGGTGAGTACGCCGTGATGAGCCACACCTACATGTTCAAGCACTGGCGCGAAATGGTCGGCCAACCAGTTAAACTCATCAAGACCCGCGACTGGTTGTCAATCAACACGATTGGCTATGACTGGCGTATGGTCCGCAAAATCGCGCGCCGCGTCGGGACACCATCGCCGGGGGATATCGCGGGCCGCAGCTTCACCCCCAGAATCAAGATCGGCGATGAGGGCATGGTGAACATGCTGCCGCGCTTGATTTTTCAAGGGTTTCTGACCGCTCATCTTTCATTTGGCCCACAGCACGCTCATCTGACCGATGCCCAGTTGTCACTGTGGCGGAAGCGTTACGCCGCAATCGGACAGCAGTATCTCGACGCATGAACGTCGCCATCGTCATCCCTTTCAGAGACCGCGGTAATGACCCACTGCGCCCGGCCAATCTGAGGTGCGTCATCGAGCATTGGGACGGCTGCGATGTGCCTGTCTGGCTCAGCGACGACGGGCGGGTGGGAGACGCACAGTTCAACAGGTCGCAGGCCTACAACCGCGGCGCCTGGTTCGTAGATGCGGATGTGGTCGTGTTCGCAGAGGCCGACATGCTGGTGCCCTACAGCCAGATACGGCAGGCCGTCGCGATGGCGGCAGCGGCCCCGGGTCTGGTGGTGCCGTTCATCCAGTACCGCTACCTCACACCCGAAGACTCCGGCCTGGTCCGCGCGCACGACATCGAGCCCGGCGACTGCATCCCGGAATCCACCATGGACAACGGTGAGAGCATCGGCGCCATCAACGTCGTCAGTCGCGAGACGCTGGACGCGATCGGCCAGTGGGATGAGGTCTTCGAGGGGGCCTGGTACGACGACGTGGCGATGAAGATCGCCTTCGAGGTGTGCGCAGGCCCCACCCGGTGGGTCGATGGCCCGGCCTGGCACCTTTGGCATAAACCAGGTTTGGGTGGGTCGCATCTAACCGCAGAAGACAAGGCTGCTACTGCCCGGAATAAAGAGCGATTAGAGCTATATCGACAGGCCACCACCCCCGAGCGTATCCGCGAGCTGACTGCGGGTGGGCACTAGCTTCGCTTGGGTGTCGATGAAGGTGGCGAAGTTTGGTCATGTCCAGTGCCAGCCCGGTCGGGTCGAGCCCGAACTCGGTGACCATGCGGCGGGAAAGCCGGGTCTCGATCTCGCGCAGCTGCCCCTCGCCGAGGCGGTCCATCGCGTCCCAGAACCGACGGTGGTCCACCGCGGCCCGGTTCAGCCGCACCCACCGCGGGGTTGCGATCAGGACATGCGATGAAGCTACTGCTATCCAGGAGGGACTGCGGCGGTTATCGCGGACCGGCCTGAACGCCGACCTTCGAGGCGCTGAAAGTGCTTGCCGCGCAGACTGATCAGCGGTTAGACGGGATTAGACGCGGGCGAGTTCGCCGCCTTCCACCCTGCTCAGCCGCCACTCACCGTCGCCGAGCAGTTCCAAATGCTCCTCGTGATGCTGGCCGACAGTGCTGCGGTGGGTGACACTGACCAGGACGGTGTCCGGGAGCTCGGTGCGCACCATGTCGTACAGCATGAACTCCAAGCCCTCGTCGAGCGCGGATGTCGCCTCGTCGAGGAATGCCACCTTGGGTTTGGTCAAGAGGATGCGCGCGAACGCGATGCGCTGCTGCTCGCCGGGCGAGAGCACCTTGGCCCAGTCGGCCACTTCGGAGAGACGCTTTGAGCACTGCGGCAGCGCCACCTTGGTCAGCACACGGTGCAGTTCCTCGTCGGGAATCTCGCCGGGTTCCTTGGGGTAGGACACCGCCGCGCGCAGGTCACCGAGCGGTACATACGGCATCTGCGACAGGAACATCGTCTCGTTGGCGCCGCCGGGGCAGCGCAAGGTGCCTGTGGTGTACGGCCACAGCTGGGCCAGGCTGCGCAGCAGCGTGGTCTTACCGACGCCCGACTTGCCGGTGATGATCAACGTGTCGCCAAGGTTCAGGCGCAGATCCAGCGGCCGGATCAACTGCTCGCCGGCCGGCGTACGCACCTCGACGTCGTCGAGTTCGACCAGGCAGTCCCTGCTGGGCGTGACGGTCAGCGACGGCAGCGCGCGACCCTCCTCGTTGGCCGTCACCAGCCCGTGCAAGCGGATGATCGACGCGCGCCAGCCGGCGAAGCTGTCATAGGCGTTACGGAAGAACGACAGTCCGTTCTGGATGTTGCCGAACGCCGTCGCGGTCTGCGTGACGTCGCCGAACTTGATCTGCCCGGCGAACAGCCGGGGCGCCTGGATCAGCCACGGCGGCAGGACGATGATCTGGCTGATTGAAAAGTTCCAGCCGAAGAAGCGGATCATGCGGTTGATGTAGCGCTTGTAGTTCGACACCACCGGTTGGAATCGCCGATGCAGCTGCAACCGCTCCGCGGCTTCGCCGCGGTAGAAGGCCACCGATTCCGCGGCATCCCGCAACCGCACCAGGGCGTAACGGAACGCGGCGTTGTACTTCTCGTTGTTGAAGCTCAGCCAGATGATCGGGCGCCCGATCCAGAATGCGACGATGGACGCGAGGAGGACGTACGCGAAACCGATCCAGAACATCGCCCTGGGCATGGTGACGCCGAACAGCGTCAAGTTCCCGGACAGGTGCCACAGGATCGCGGTGAACGAGATCACCGAGACGACGGCGTCGATCGCGCCGAACAGCAGCGTGCTTCCGGTGGTGTTGTTCGGGGTGTTGGGCAGCGACCCGACTCCGGCGGTGAAGATGTCGATATCGGACTGGATGCGCTGGTCAGGGTTGTCGATCCGCTCGTCGATGAAGCGCCCGCGGTAATACGCCTGGCCGGTCAACCAGTCACCGGTCAGCCGGTCGGTGAGCCAGACCCGCCAGGCCAGCATGAACCGCTGCATCATGAACAGGTCGAGCATGACGCGGGCGACGTGCACGGTGGCCAGGATCGAGAAGATGCCCAGCGAGGTATAAAAGCCGTGCTTGCCAGACTCTTTGACCGCTTCGTCGCCTGCGCCGATGCCGGTGAACGCGGCCTGCGCCGCCGACATCATGTCGTTGCCCTGATAGCTGAACAACACGTTGAGGCGCACCCCGACGATCACCGACAGCAGCAGTGCCGCCAGCCACAGCCACACCTTCACGCTGTGCGGGCCGGTGAAGTAGGCGCCGGTGATGCGCCAGAACTGCCGGCCCCACGTCGTATAGCGCGCAATCAGCACCAGCACCACCAGGGTGCACACCGCGGCGATCGCCCACGCCCTGGCGATCC
>DATDLZ010000173.1:0-16118 GCA_036519055.1 Mycobacterium sp. | reverse complement strand
TCCAAGCCTTGGGTTATCGCCGGCGGCAATCGACCAATCGCCGCACGGCCCATCACTATTCCGATAGCCGAACCGATCGCTCCGCCGATCAGCCCGAGAATGACAGCCTCAGCGAGTAGGTCACGAACGATCGTGGTGCGTCGGCCGCCGATCGCCCGTAGCATCGAAATCACCGGCCGACGCTGGGTGATGGCCATCGTCATCGTGGTGTACACCAGGAACGCGCCAACCACCAACGCCACCCCGGCACCCATCAATGCCATGTAGTTCATCAGCTTGACGCCGTCACCGGCCCGGACTGCCCGCATGCTCGGAGTCGCGACGATCGCCCGATCCTTGACGGCGGCGGTAACCCCCGCCCGCACTGCTCTGAGATCGGCGCCGGGCTTTGTCGTGATGAGTATCGAGTCGAGCTGGCCCTTTCGCCCAGTTATGTTCTGCGCCAGAGCAAGTGGAGCAAGGACGTAGTGTCCGCCGTTGAGGTCTGCCAGCTGCTTGCCGCTGAGTACTTCCGTGACCGTGACCGAAGCGGAGCCCAGCTGGAATGTCTGCCCTTTGGCATGACCGACCCGCGGTCCGACCTGGACACCGTTGGGGTTCTCGGACAGAGTTTTCAACGGTTTCTGCACGGCGTCTTTCAAGGCACCGCCCAACGTGGCACTGCTCGCGTCCGCGCCGAACAAAAGAACCGGACCCGATGCCGTGGACGTAGAAGTCCGAATCATCGGTGCCGCGGTCGCGACGCCGGGAACCCTGCCGACATCGGCCGTGATCGTGTCCGGAAACCCGGCGTCGGTGATTCCCGATACCTCGAGTGCTGCGACGCCGGCGATCCCATCGGCCAGCCGGTTCACCGATCCGGTGATCGAACCGAAGATACCGATGACAGCGACGAGATACATTGCGGAAACTGCCATTACAGCGATCGACGCCGTCGTACGCCGACGATGCACGACGAGTTCACGCAGGCTGAACACACGTAACCGGCTTGCCGACGCAGCGATCGCCGAGCCCGGTCTCATCCCGGCACCACTGAGAGCTCGTCGGAGCCGACACGTCCGTCTTGGAGGGTGATGACCCGATCTGTCGCCGCCGCAGCGTCGGAGTTGTGGGTCACCATCACCACGAGCCGGGTGTCGCCGTCTTCCCGCGCCACCTCGCCAAGAAGCGTCAAAATTGAAGCACCGGTGGCGGAGTCGAGATTACCGGTCGGCTCGTCGGCGAGGATCAGCGCCGGATCCATCATCAACGCCCGGGCCACCGCCACCCGCTGCATTTGACCGCCCGACAGTTCGGCTGGCCGATGCTGGGTCCGGTTGCCGAGCCCAACCCGGTCCAGCAGCCGAACCGCATCCGACTTGACCTTGCCCAGCCGGACGCCGTCAAGCAGTCTCGGGACCGCCACGTTCTCCCATGCCGACAGGGTCGGCAGCAGGTTGAAGAACTGAAAGACGAACCCGACGCGATGGTGGCGGAATTTTGACTGTTGTTCGTCGCTGAGGTGGCCGATCTCTTCGCCGTCGAATGTGATTGACCCGGAATCGGGCGAGTCCAGGGCACCGAGCAGATGCAGCAACGTGCTCTTGCCCGCGCCCGACGGCCCCACTATCGACACAAACGTGCCGCCCTCGAATTGCAGGCTTATCTCATCGAGTGCACGCACGTTCTGACCGCCGACCCGGTACTCGCGAACAACGTCGCGAAGGTCGATTGTCAGCGAGTGACTTGCCGCATCACGGGTATCGAGTCGTGCTTTCATGGTCCTCCCGCAAGAGCGCAGCACCGAGTCGGCCGCGACGATTTGTACGCGACCGACTGCCACTTCCCTGCGACCGCGTCGCAAAGGCACTGGTACCAATACAACGAGTCTGAACCCCAATCGGTTCAACCGTGCGGAATTTGCGTCGTGATGGGTAATCTGCCATAAATTGCAACGCTTTTGACAGGAGCCCGCTTTCCTTATCGCCTAAGCTGAACCCCGTGGACTCATCGTCGTTCGCTTATGAAGGAGACCGATCCGATGCCGCTGCCCGCGCTTGAAGATATCGTCGCCCACACCGGCAGCACCCAGCCGATCGATGGGATAACTCGAATCGAGACCAGCCCGCGGGAGAAGGCCACCCCGATGATCATGGAAATGATGCATTCGGTGTACCCGCATGACGAAGTGTTCGGGCAATACTGCACGGTCAACGACTACATCGACTGCCCGCCGGACGAACTGTTCTCGTACATGGCCGATACCCGTTGCCTGGAAGAGTGGACCTACAGCCTGCGCGGGTTCACCGAAACCGATGAGCCGGGGCTATGGCAGGCCTACGACCGGTTGGGGTCTGAGACCGAAATCTACGTCCGCACAGAGGCTAGTGAGCACGGCCGTACCGTCGACTATCACTGCGCGTGGGACCAGGGCAAGCATCTATGGATGATTTACCTGATGCGCATCATCGACGCGCAAGCCGTGCTGGACAAGCCGGGCTCGGTGGTGCTGTGGACGAACTGTCATCACCCCTTCTACGACCGCAACCCGTATCCAGACGCCAGCCCGCCGGAGCGGCCGGTGTGGGTGGGAGACTTCTGGGACATGTTCGGTGCGGGTCATCTGCTGGAGATGAAAAACCTCAAAGCCATCGCCGAATACCGTCACCACAACGGGCTCGCGGTGACGCCGGACTGGATGCGATCAGCCTAAATCGGTTCCAGCCCAGCCAGATAACGCTGGGCCAGATCTTGGTATGCCTTCGGATTCACCTTCACCCACATCTCGGCGCCGGTCCCCGCGATCGGGCCTCTGATGGTGGCCGGGGCTCCGACCACCAGTACCTCGTCGGGGATCTTGGTGCCGCCGGTCACCAATGCGCCCGCCGCGATCAGGCTGCGCGCGCCGATCACCACGCCGTCGAGGACGGTGGCGTGGTTGGCGATCAGTGCCTCGGCGCCGATATGGGCGCCGTGGATGATGCACATGTGCGCCACGGTGGCTCCGGGACCGATGTCGACCGGGATGCCGGGCGGTGAGTGCAGGACCGACCCGTCCTGCACGTTGGCGCCCTCGCGGACGATCACCGGTCCGTAGTCGGCGCGCAGCACGGTGTTGAACCACACCGACGCGCCGGCCTCGACCGTCACATCGCCGATCAGGGTGGCGGTCGGGGCGACGAAAGCGGTGGGATCGACCCGCGGCGATCGGCCTTCGAAGGCAAACAGAGGCATCGTTCAGATATACCGCAGGCCGGGTAACCGGCAGCGATGCGCCGCTTGCCGGGCCGTAAATGTCCGCGTCATTGCGCTATCCCGGGGAAAAACTGTAACGTGTTCTAGTTAGAAGCCAAGAAACCTGGAGGCGTCATGGCGACCGAGACTGCCGGTGTTCGCGAGATCGACGCCGGCACCCTGCCCGACCGGTATGCCCGCGGCTGGCACTGCCTTGGCCCGGTCAAGGATTTCCTGGACGGTGAGCCCCACGGCGTCGAGGCATTCGGCACGCACCTGGTGGTGTTCGCCGACTCGCACGGCGACGTCCACGTGCTGGACGGCTACTGCCGGCACATGGGCGGCAACCTGTCGCAGGGCACCGTCAAGGGTGACGAAATCGCCTGCCCGTTCCACGACTGGCGTTGGGGCGGTGACGGCAAATGCAAGTTGGTGCCCTACGCCAAGCGGACTCCTCGACTGGCCCGCACCCGGTCCTGGACGACCGACGTGCGTGGCGGCCTGCTGTTCGTCTGGCATGACGTCGAGGGCAATCCGCCGCAGCCCGAGGTGCAGATCCCGGAGATTCCCGAGGCGGCCAGCGACGAGTGGACCGAATGGCGTTGGAACTCGATCCTGATCGAGGGCTCCAACTGCCGCGACATCATCGACAACGTCACCGACATGGCCCACTTCTTCTACATCCACTTCGGTCTGCCAACGTACTTCAAGAACGTTTTCGAAGGTCACATCGCCTCGCAGTATCTGCACAACGTCGGCCGTCCTGACATCAATGATCTGGGCACCTCTTACGGTGAAGCGCACCTGGATTCGGAGGCGTCCTACTTCGGCCCGTCGTTCATGATCAACTGGCTGCACAACAAATACGGCGACTACAAGGCCGAGTCGATCCTGATCAACTGCCACTACCCGGTGACCCAGGACTCGTTCATGCTGCAGTGGGGCGTCATCGTCGAAAAGCCCAAGGGCATGGACGAGAAGATGACGAACAAGCTGGCCAAGGTCTTCACCGAGGGTGTCAGCAAGGGCTTCCTGCAGGACGTCGAAATCTGGCGGCACAAGACTCGCATCGACAACCCGCTGCTCGTCGAGGAAGACGGCGCGGTGTACCAGATGCGTCGCTGGTATCAGCAGTTCTACGTCGACGCCGCCGATGTCACGCCGGACATGACCGACCGCTTCGAGATCGAGGTGGACACCACCATCGCCAACGAGAAGTGGCACGTCGAGGTCGAGGAAAACCTGCAGAAGCAGGCCGACGAGAAGGCGGAGCAGCCGGCCACATGAGCCCGCGCGACCAGCCGCCCGACGTCGATCGGTTAGCTCGGTCGATGCTGATGCTCCATGGCGATCACGAAAGCCATGACGAGCCGGCTCCGGCCGCAAACGGTAGACGTGGCGGATCCTGGTCCAAGGCACCGGCTTTCGCCGATGATCCGGAGCGCGCCGCGGCGGTTTCCGCGGCTACTCAGGCCGACCGCACCCGTTATCTGACATCAGGCCTGCAGCCGATCGACTGCCGGTTCTGCCACGCGACGGTGAACGTCAAGCGGCTGGGGCCGGGACACACTGCGGTGCAATGGAATACCGAAGCATCGCAGACCTGCGCCTATTTCGCCGAGCTACGCGCGAGCGGGGAGCCCAGCGCGCGGACTCGATCCTGCCCGAAATTGGGCGACAGCATCGAACACGCGGTTGCCGAAGGGTGTTTGGAAGCGGTATCCACCGCCCCGCCAGCCGGTGACGGCTAAGTGGTCTCGCTCGTAAGTTCGTCGGGGGTCAGTGGTTGATGAAGCGAGGGGTCACTTTCCGGAACACCCGATGCAACCGATAACCCTCCAAGCCCGAGCAGCAGGGCTATCAAGACTGGGAATTCCAGATACGCGTGGTAGCTGGCGCATGCGGCATAAACCGCTTTGCCGGAGGCGTAGTCGATGGCCAACAGGGTGGCCAGCGCGGCGCCCAGACCAGCACCCAGTGCCCACGCGCGCCGGCCGGTGAGCCAGGGCGCCCGGGCTTCGAATGCGCGCGCGGCATCCGGCGCGTACCGCGGCAGGAACGCCACCCACACGAAGTAGTGCATCGTCTGCAGGAACGCGAACACCACCAGCAGCCGCACGCCCATCTCGGTGACCACGGCTGCCGGCGGGGCGCTAGCCGCCACGATCGGCCGTGGATCACCGGCAAATTCGGCCACCGACGAGCTCACGCCGCCGAAGTATCCGTCGAAAACACCGGTAAGCAGCAGCGCCGGGATCACCAGCACCCAGCCGATCTGTACGGCCCGAAACCAGCGCCGAACCGAAACGCTGGGCAGGCGTCGGGCCCATTCCCACAAAAAGAACAGCGGCACCACATTGTGCAGATGGGCCAAGATCACGAAATGGTAAGCCGGCCAGCTCAGCGAAACGGCCGCCGCGCCCGCCAGCACGGCCAAGGCGATCACCCGCAGCGGCCCCCGCAGGGCGGCTGTGCAGGCCGCGCCGAGAACGGCGTATCCCATAAGGATCTCAGCTAGCCGAGCTGGCTGGCCCACGACCATTCCGGCGACCCGGCACAGCACGATCGCGGTGATCAACGCGATCAGCACCACCAGCAGTTGCCCGGACAGCACGGGCGCGAACCGCCCGGCGACATAGCGCAATTCCAGCACGTTGTGCAGCACACCGAACGCCATCAGCCCGAGCACGGTGGTGGCCAGCGGCGCCTGCATCGCGACGGCCAGCGCCGCTGCGGCGGTCAAAACAAAGAGCACGATCACTCGTACAGTCATACGGTGTCCCAGCTGGCCGCGTTCGCCCTGACCCTCGTGATCGAATTGCCCTGGTATGTCACCGGCCTCGTGTGCCTCGTTGGCGTGCGGTGGTGGGCTGGGCTGCTCCTGGGCATCGGGGTCAATGCGTGCACCCATCCGCTGTTGTGGTGGGTGCTTGCCCCGCACCCGACGCTGCCGCACACATTGCTGGCCGAATTCGTTGTCGTGGCGGCTGAGGCGGCGCTGCTAGCCGTCGCGGTCCGGCGCGACCTCGCCGTGCTCGCGCTACTCAGTGTGGGCGCCAACGCCTCGTCGCTGCTCATTGGCATGCTGTTCACCTAGGCGGGGGCCCCGGCGGCCCGGGCGGCCGCGGGGGTGGTGGCCCAGAGCGACGCCGGCGCCGGATCAGCACCACGACAAGCACAATCACCGCGGTGACGATCAGCGCAAACAGCGCCAGCGCCAATAAGGGGTAAACCGTGCTTTGCGGAGCCAGGTCGGCGAGATAGGTGATCATGCGGTGAACGCTAATGGCGTCACCGGCTGCGTGCTAGCAGATCAGGACACTGACGCAGACATGTCCGCGCACCAAGAGCCGCACCAGCTACGACGGCGGCGGGCACGAATCTCGCCACTACTACTCGTAACGAAAGCGGTCGTACACCCAGGTCGCGAACACGGCAGAACGGCTACTTCGGCTGTCGCTCTGATCGTGGCGCTGCGAGCTGGGCCGGCCGCTGCTGTCAGCATCGCGGTTGCGGTGGCAGTCGCATTGTCGATAAGGCGGCATATGAGAGGCCGTGACAGTTACAGACCGGCGAAGCGCTCCTTGACGGCTTCGGCGGTCAGCCCGTAGTCGGCCAGCGAATACCTATGCTTCGGAGCCCTTGCGCCGGTTTGGCTTTCGGCGTGGCTGTCTTCCATGGCCTGCCGGGCCTCGTCGGTGAGCGGGATATCGAATTTGCGGTAGATGTCGGCCACCGTGCCGATCGGATCAGCGATCAGTTCTCGGTAGTCGACATCGTAGAACTGGACCGGGTTGTATTTCGCACGTGCGCTGTTGAACTGTTCCAGACCGCGTGACCAGGTCTCCATTGCATCAGCACCGATTTGGGCGCCGACGAACTTCGTCGACCAGCCGTCGGTGGTGTGCTGCGCCAGCGAGCACATCGAGGCCATGATCGTGTCGACCGGTCGATGCGTCTGGATCACGAGGGCGTCGGGATACGTCTTCATCAACGCGTCGAGTGCGAACAGGTGGCTCGGGTTCTTCAGCACCCACCGCTTGTCGGCATCGTTGAGCCCGATCAACTGAAGATTCTTGCGATGCCGCTGATACGCCGGCGTCCAATCCTGTTGCGCCAACCACTTTGAGTAACTCGGCAGATGCGCCAGTGTCTCGTAGGACACCGAATGCAGCGACTGACGCAGCAGCTGCCAGCATTCCTCGAGCTCGTAGGCGGCCATGAAATGCAGGCCGGTGTAGCCGGGGTTGTCCTCGTGATGCTGGGTGAACTGGGCGTCGAGCTGGCGATACAGCGGATGGGATTCCCAGGTGTCGCGCGGCGGACGCGGCTGCGGGAATTCGGCCAGCCACATGTGCAGACCCTGCGCGGCCGGGTCGGCGCCGAGCAGCCGATGCAGCGCCGTGGTGCCGGTGCGCACCAGCCCGGTGACGAAGATGGGCCGCCTGACGGCGACCTCAGCGTGTTGCGGATACTGCTTCCACGCGGATTCCGACAACAGCCGGGCTACCAGGGCGCCGCGCAAGAAGAACCGATTCATCTTGCTGCCCAACACCGTAAGACCGGCCTCCTGCCGGTAGGAGTCCAGCAGCACACCCAGCGCTTCGCGGTAGTTGTCGTTGTCGACGCCGAAGTCGTCGAGCCCGGTCAGCTTGGTGGCCGAGGCGTGCAACTCGTCGATGGTCGCAATGTCGGTGCGTTCGGCCATCAGGTGTGGTACTCGCCGCAGTTGACGTCGAGCGTCTGCCCGCTGATGCCGCTAGACAGGTCACTGGCCATGAACATGATCGCCGACGCCACTTCGTCCTCGGTGGGCAGCCGCTTGAGGTCGGAGTTCGCCGCGGTGGCCTGGTAGATCTGGTCTGCGGTGGTGCCGTACTTGCCCGCTTGGTGCTCGAAGTAGGCTTGCAGCGTCTCGCCCCAGATATAACCGGGTGCAACGGAATTGACGCGGATACCCTTCTCGCCGAGTTCGGTGGCCAACGACTGCGACATCGACAGCAGGGCCGACTTGGCCATCTTGTACGCGCCGTATTTGGCCTGCGAGTGCCGCAACACCATCGAGTTGACATTGACGATCGAACCATTCGACTGTTCCAGCGCCGGCGTGAAGGCCTGGATCAGACGCAACGCACCGAGCGCACTGAGTTCGATTGCGTCGCGGATATGCTGGAAACTGGTGCCGGCCAACGGTTTCATCGATGGCACCCGGAATGCGTTGTTGATCAACACATCAACTTTGCCGAAGTGTGCGGTGACGGACTCGACGAGGGCAGCAACGTCGTCATCATCGGTGATGTCCGCGCGCACAGCCAACGTGTTGTGCCCGGCGTCATTGAGCTTTGCGGCGAGATCTTCCAAGCGTTCGACAGTTCGCGCCGCCAGCACCAACTCGGCGCCGTCGCGCGCACACCGATGCGCCAGCGTGGTGCCAAGGCCCGGGCCGACGCCGCTGATCACGATTACCTTTTTCTCGAGCATTCCGGTCATGGCTACCCCAACATCCTGGCTGCAATTTGCTGTTGGCGCAACGCGATTCGTGTACGCCAGTCGTCGTCAGAGATCTTATTGTGGTCAAAGTGCGGCAAGGAAGCCGGTAGTGCATCGACGTCCACCAACTCGACGCTCGGGCCGTCGGCCTCGGTGAGTTGGCGCGACACCCGCTGCCAGCGGAACTGCAGGAAACCGCGGCGGTGCCCCAGCGTTTCGACCCAATTGGTGACGCCGGGATTCTGATCGGCGACCACGATGCGGATCTTGCCGTCCGGGTCCGCTTGCGCCTGAGTGTTGTTCAGCGACGTCTGATGGTTGATGTAGTCCAGCGAGATGTACCACAGGCTGCCCAGCTGGAACCCGAGGTACGGCGCATCGGTCACCGGCAGCGTGATGATCAGGGCCTGATCGGGCCGCAGGTCGAAATGTCCGACCGACGAATACTGCGTCGCTAAACCGCCGGGCGTCAGGCGCGGTGAGACCATGGTGTTGACCGGAATGTCCAGATAGAACCATTGTGGAAATTGCAGCCAGGTCTTGATGCGGTTGACGAGTTGCTTTCCCGTTGTCGCGTAACGCTTTTCGATGGCTGCGCGGGTCAGCGGAGGCGGCGCGGTGCCGGCGGTGTCCGATCGCGTGATGGACAGCGTCCCCCGCCGCGCCGCCCAGTCGCCGTAGACCTCTCGGATCACCAACTGACCGAGGCTGGTGGGCCGGACGTGCCATTGGAAGCTGCCGTCGGCGGCGATCTCAAGCTCGCGGTCGTCGAACGCCGCCTGGCTGGCGGGCACGTTGTCTTCGGTGTATTCGCCGCCGAGCAGCTGGAAACTGAGATCCGTTGTGCTGCCGCGAACCCCGGTGACCGTGTAATCGTGGTTTGGTTGCACCCGGCAGCCGAAGTAGAGGGTATCTGGGTTGTCCAGGCCCATCTTGGTGAACGGGCCGGTGCCCGAGAGCAACATCGGGTGATCGCGGTCGTAGTCGAACACCATGTGCTCGCAGGCCGCCACGCAACCGGCGAGGTATTGCAGCCCCTCGAGCAGGTCGGCTTCGGTCTCGATATGTGGTGCGGCGGCGACGAGTTCTTCGGCCTCGGCAATGGCATCGGTTAGCGGCTGGGAAAACACGACTCGACGCTAGAACGTGTTCTAGTTTTCGTCAATGGGCGAACATCTCCGCGTGTTGCCGCGAAGTTCAGCGACGACGCCGATTCACTAATCCGTGCACTGCTGGGAGAGGTCGATCAGGTGCTGTCGCACATCTGGATGCCGATTCAAGTAGCCGATGACGTCGGGGCCGCCACCCTCTGCCTGAGACCTGGCCTGCAGCTGGCTGTGGAGGTCGGGATGCCGTTGCAGGTACGAGTTGATGGACTGACCCACGGTTTGGTCGCACGGGTCGGCGTTGGCCACCGGCAACGCAATCAATGTAGCCGCCGCGGCCGTCAGCAGTCCCCCGGCGAGAATGCTCCTGAATGTCGTACTCATGGGCGCGAGGCTACTCGCGGCGGCTATGCGCAAGCTGTGCAAATGCTCAGACTAACGCGAGGTCGCGGCGCCGTTTTGTTGTTCGCGTTTGATCTCCAGCGCGATGTCGATGAGCTGGTCTTCCTGCCCGCCGATGAGTTTGCGCTGGCCGGCCCGGTGCAGCAACTGGTGGGCCGGGACGTCGTAGCGCTCAGCCTGGCGAACGGCGTGCTTGAGGAAGCTGGAGTAGACCCCGGAGTACCCCATGATCAGGGCGTTGCGGTCGAGTAGGCATTCGGCCGGCATGGCAGGGCGCACCACATCCTCGGCGGCGTCGGCGATGTCGAAGAAGTCGACGCCGGTCTTGACACCGATTTTGTCGAAGACGCCGATCAGCGCCTCGACGGGCGCGTTGCCCGCGCCGGCACCGAACCTGCGCACACTGCCGTCGATCTGCTTGGCGCCGGCCCGCACGGCCTCCACCGAGTTGGCCACCCCCAGCCCGAGGTTCTCGTGGCCGTGAAAGCCCACCTGGGCGTCGTCACCGAGTTCGGCGACCAGTGCCGATACCCGGTCTGCGACGCCGTCGAGGACCAGTGCTCCGGCCGAGTCGACCACGTAGACGCACTGGCATCCGGCGTCGGCCATGATGCGGGCCTGTGCGGCCAGTTTCTCCGGCGGAATCGTGTGGGCCATCATCAGGAAGCCGACGGTTTCCAGGCCCAGCTCGCGGGCCAGGCCGAAGTGCTGGATCGACACGTCGGCCTCGGTGCCGTGGGTGGCGATCCGGCAGATCGACCCGCCGTTGTTCTGGGCCTCCTTGATGTCCTCCTTGGTGCCCACCCCGGGCAGCATCAGGAAGGCGATCTTGGCCTCTTTGGCGGTCTCGGCCGCCAGCTTGATCAGCTCCTGCTCGGGTGTCTTGGAGAACCCGTAGTTGAAGCTCGAGCCACCCAGCCCGTCGCCATGGGTGACCTCGATGACCGGCACGCCCGCAGCGTCCAGGGCGGCCACGATCGCGCCGACCTCGTCCTTGGTGAACTGGTGGCGCTTGTGGTGCGAGCCGTCCCGCAGGGACGTGTCGGTTATCCGGACGTCCCAGATCGGGTTGAAGAAGATGTCGGTAGTCACGCTTGTGCTCCTCCCGCCGTCGCGGACAGGGATTCCTTGGCGATCTCTTCGCCGACCTTGGTGGCCGCGGCGGTCATGATGTCGAGGTTGCCTGCGTACGGCGGCAGGTAGTCGCCAGCGCCTTCGACCTCGACGAATGTGGTGACCAGGGCTTGGCCGCCGGAGTGCATCGACGGTTCGTCGAACTGCGGTTCGTTGAGCAGCCGGTAGCCCGGCACGTAGGTCTGCACCTCGGCGACGACGTCGCGGATCGACTGGGTGATCGCGTCCCGGTCAGCGTCTTCGGGGATCGCGCAGAAGATGGTGTCGCGCATGATCATTGGCGGGTCGGCCGGGTTCAGGATGATGATCGCCTTGCCGCGCTTGGCACCGCCGATGGTCTGAACACCACGCGACGTGGTCTTGGTGAACTCGTCGATGTTCGCGCGGGTCCCGGGACCCGCGGAAACTGAAGCGACCGATGCCACGATCTCCGCATACGGCACGTCAACGACGCGCGACACCGCGTAGACGATGGGGATGGTCGCCTGTCCCCCACAGGTGATCATGTTGACGTTCGGCGCGTCGAGGTGCTCACGCAGGTTCGCCGGCGGGATTACCGCCGGGCCGACCGCGGCCGGAGTCAGGTCAATGGCCCGGATGCCGGCGGCTTCATACTTCGGCGCCGCGTCCCGGTGGACGTAGGCGCTGGTCGCCTCGAAAACCATGTCGGGCTTCTCGGACTGCGCCAGGAGCCAATCGACACCTTCGTGGGTGGTCTCCAGCCCCAGCTTGCGAGCCCGAGCCAAACCTTCGCTCTCCGGGTCGATGCCCACCATCCAGCGCGGTTCCAGCCACTCCGAGCGCAGCAGCTTGTAAAGCAGATCGGTGCTGATATTGCCCGACCCGACGATGGCAACGCTTGCCTTTGAGGGCATGAAAGCTCCTTTACTCGAAAGACAACCGGACGGACCCGAGCCCGTCGAAATCGGCGACGAAATTGCTGCCGGGAGGCGCGTCGATAGCTCGGGTGCACGAACCGGGCAACACGATGTCGCCGGCCCGCAGCCGCACCCCAAAGCTTTCCACTTTGCGGGCCAGCCACGCCACTGCGGTCACCGGATTACCCAGCACGGCGTCGCTGCGGCCCTCGGCCACCACCTCGCCGTTGTTGGTCAGCACTGCGTCGATGGACTTGATGTCGATGTCGGCCGGCGCGACCCGCGCCGCGCCCAGCACGAAACCCGCAGACGACGCGTTGTCGGCGATGGTGTCGCAGAGTGCGATCTTCCAGTCGGTGATCCTGGTGTCGATCAGCTCGATGGATGGTACGAACGCTTCGGTCGCGGCCAGCACATCGTCTTCGGTGCAGTTCGCGCCTGGCAGGTCGTGGGCCAGGATGAAGCCAACCTCGACTTCCACCCGCGGGTAGAGGTACCTGCTCGACTTCACCGGGGTGTCCTCGAAGACCTGCATCTCGTCGAGCAGGTGCCCGTAGTCCGGCTCGTCGACACCCATCATCTGCTGCATCGCCAGCGACGACAGGCCCACTTTGTGGCCGACCACCCGGGCGCCCTCGGCGACCCGCTGCCGGATATTGATCAGCTGGATCTCGTAGGCGTCGACGACGTCGATCTCGGGATGCCCGGCCGTCAGCGGCGTGATCGGTCGGCGGCTCCGCTCGGCCTGCGCGAGGTCGGCGGCCAACTCATCACGGGCGGCTACCGAGATCATTTCGCCGAAGTCCCCTCACTCGTTTGACCGGGGCAGTAGCGCCCGGCCCCGGCAATTCTATAACGTGTTCTACATGACAGCTCAGGAGTTCGACGTCGTCGTGGTCGGGAGCGGCGGCGCCGGCATGGTGGCTGCCCTTGCTGCCGCCCACCGGGGTCTCTCGACAATAGTCATCGAGAAGGCCGCGCATTACGGCGGCTCCACCGCACGCTCAGGCGGCGGTGTGTGGATTCCCAACAACGAAATCCTGCAGCGCGACGGCATCAAGGACACGGCGCAAGCGGCCCGCACGTATCTGCATGGGATCATCGGCGACGTCGTCGAAGCCCAGCGGATCGACACCTACCTCGAGCGTGGCCCAGAGATGCTGTCGTTCGTGCTGAAGCACTCGCCGTTGAAGATGTGCTGGGTGCCGCAATACGCCGACTATTACCCCGAAGCCCCGGGTGGTCGGGCCGGTGGCCGTTCCGTCGAGCCGAAGCCGTTCAACGCGAGGAAGCTCGGTGCCGATCTGCCCGGGCTGGAACCGCCGTACGGCAAGGTCCCGCTCAACGTCGTTGTGATGCAACAGGACTACGTGCGATTGAACCAGCTCAAGCGTCATCCGCGCGGCGTGCTGCGCAGCCTCAAGGTCGGTGCACGCACGATGTGGGCGAAGGCGACCGGTCAGAACCTGGTCGGCATGGGACGCGCGCTCATCGCGCCGCTCCGGATCGGTCTCCAAAAGGCCGGTGTCCCGGTGCAGCTCAACACCGCGCTGACCGACCTCTACGTCGAGGACGGGGCAGTCCGCGGCGTCTACGTTCGCGACACCGAACAGTCAGAAGCCGCTGAGCCACAACTCATTCGAGCCCGAAAGGCAGTGATTCTCGGCAGTGGCGGGTTCGAGCACAACGAGCAGATGCGGGTCAAGTACCAGCGTGCGCCGATCACCACCGAGTGGACGGTCGGCGCGAAGGCCAATACCGGCGACGGAATTCTCGCCGCCGAAAAGCTCGGCGCCGCACTCGATATCATGGAGGACGCCTGGTGGGGGCCGACCGTCCCACTGGTCGGCGCCCCGTGGTTCGCGTTGTCGGAGCGCAACTCTCCCGGCTCGATCATCGTCAACATGTCGGGCCAGCGATTCATGAACGAATCCATGCCGTACGTCGAAGCGTGCCACCACATGTATGGCGGCGAGTACGGCCAGGGGCCGGGCCCGGGGGAGAACATCCCGGCCTGGCTGGTGTTTGACCAGCAGTACCGCGACCGCTACATTTTCGCTGGATTGCAGCCAGGACAACGCATTCCGCGTAAGTGGACGGAGTCCGGTGTGATCGTTCAGGCGGATACGCTCGACGAACTGGCCGCCAAAGCCGGCCTGCCGGCCGACGAGTTCAACGCGACGGTCCAGCGTTTCAACGGCTTCGCGCGCTCGGGTGTCGATACCGACTATCACCGCGGCGAGAGCGCATACGACAGGTACTACGGCGATCCGACGAACAAGCCGAACCCGAACCTCGGCGAGATCAGCCATCCGCCGTACTACGCCGCCAAGATGGTTCCGGGCGACCTGGGCACCAAGGGCGGCATTCGCACCGACGTGCACGGCCGCGCACTGCGCGACGACGGCAGTGTGATCGACGGCTTATACGCGGCGGGCAATGTGAGCGCGCCGGTGATGGGGCATACCTACCCCGGGCCGGGCGGCACCATCGGCCCCGCCATGACCTTCGGTTATCTGGCCGCACTCCACATCGCCGGAGAACGCTGACATGCCAATCGATCCCGACGTCGCACTGGCCGCAGAGCTGGATCCGATCGAATTCGCTTGGAGCAGCAGCGATGTCCAGCTCTATCACCTCGGATTGGGTGCCGGCGCCGATCCGATGGACGCCCGCGAGTTGCGCTACCTCATCGACGACACCCCGCAGGTGCTGCCGACGTTCGGCAACGTGGCAGCAACCTTTCACGCCACCAAGCCGCCAACCGTGCAGTTTCCCGGCATCGACATCGAGCTGAGCAAGGTTCTGCATGCCAGCGAGCAGGTTACCGCGCCAGCGCCGCTACCGCCGTCGGGTTCGGCGAAGGCAGTCACCCGCTTCACCGACATCTGGGACAAGGGCAAGGCCGCGGTGATCTGGTCCGAGACCCGTGTGACCGCACCGGACGGGACGCTGCTGTGGACGCAGCGGCGTTCGATCTTCGCTCGCGGCGAAGGCGGGTTCGGTGGCGACCGTGGGTCGTCCACGTCGACGGCCGCACCGGACCGGGCGCCGGATCTCGAGCTCGACATCCCGGTGCTGCCGCAGCAGGCGCTGCTCTACCGGCTCTGCGGCGATCGTAATCCGCTGCACTCCGATCCCGAATTCGCCTCTGCCGCAGGGTTTCCACGGCCGATCCTGCATGGCTTGTGTACCTATGGGATGACCTGCAAGGCACTTACCGACGCGGTGCTCGACGGCGATGCAGGCGCTGTCGGCTCCTATGGCGCACGGTTCACCGGCGTGGCGTACCCGGGCGAGACGCTGAAGGCCGCCGTCTGGAAAGAGGACGGGCGGCTGCTGGCCACCGTCACCGCGCCGGCTCGCGAGAACGCCGTCGTGCTGACTGGGGTGGAGCTCGTCCCGGCTTAGGGCCTTGTGCGCCGAGTGTGACGCTGCGGTTCACCGGCGCCGAACGTGAAACTAGTTTGACGGTTGGCGTCGTGCGTGAAGCTGTCTTCACGCACGACCAGCTAATGCAGCTTTGACCCGTCGAACAATGCCGGCAGGCCGATCCCCTGCTACGACACGAATTACAATCCAGCCAAGTCGGTGAAGTATCTCCAATCGTCTTATATCCCAATTATATTGGGAACGATCGCTGCGGTGCTGGTCACCGTCATACTCCACAGCAACTCTAAGATGTTCCCAACCCAAATCGAGATATGCGATCACTGTGCCGAATTCATCACGCACCGGGATCTGCGTTTGCGGCCGCGGTAGCCCAGCATCGACGAGAACCAGACGGAACCACGTCTCCTTGGGAGACTGCGCCCCAGCATCGAACAGAGTGATTGCTAGGCGCGCGCGTGCAATACCTCGACGTCCGGTATACCGCTGAGCCAATAACTCAACA
>DATDLZ010000172.1:0-4124 GCA_036519055.1 Mycobacterium sp. | reverse complement strand
ACGTCGAGCACGCCGTCGTCGTAGGGGTCGTACATCGGCGAGCCGCTGCCCGCGGGAGCGGGAGTGTCGGAATGCGCGCCGCAGCCGTATTCGAAGTCCACGATGGATCCGTCGGCCGACATCTCGTTGCCACACACCCCGAACATCGCCCCCAGCGAACCGGCGAGCGGCAGGAGGAACCCGCAATCGCGGCAGACGCGCTTGGTGGACTGTGCCATCTGCGCGCGGGGGCCGTGGTCGCCGTCGTGCCAGCGCTCCGCCGCCTCGGCGCGGCCCCAGGCACTCATCACCGTGCGTCGTCCCAGCCCGATCTCGGCGGCGGTCTCGTCGACCTGCGGGTCGCCGGAGGACATGTAACCGGGCACCAGCCGCAGGTCGTCCGCCAGCGGCGCCAACAGGTCGCCGGGGCTCAGGTCGCCGGGCTGGACCCGCTCGTCCCAGGGCACCCACTGCGGGGCCAGCAACGACTCGGGCCCGGGTACCAGCACCACCTCGCTGACCGTCGCATGGTCGGCACCCGGGTAACTGGCCACCACGACCGCCCATTGCCAGCCCTGATAGCCGGGCAGGTGGGCGAGGAATCGGTGGGTGGCGCTGGCGGGATCTTCGTAGCCGACGCCGAGGTAGTCACCTACCGTGTCGTCGCCGCTGTGCTCGATGATCGCCGTCCGCGCCAGCTCGGCAGCACCAGTCAGGACGGTCGCCAATTCGGGCGACCACTCCGTCGTGGTCGCCGTAGCCGCCTGCGCGGTCGATCCGGTCGCGTCGTCCGTTGTTTCCATGGGCCTCTGATTGTGCCGCACAGTTGCGACACATGGCCACACCGGTCGCCTGCGCACGACCACAGCCACCATGGGTGAGAATCGATGTATGTCTGGACGGCGCCGTGAGCACCCGGGTTCGGCTCCCGGCCGGCGTGGTCGGACCGGCCCGACGGCCGAGCATCCCGGCATGGCCAACTACCCCGCCGACGAGCCCGATCACCGCCGGTCGCAACGCCCGCCGCCGATGCCCAGCTCCAATCGGTACCTGCCGCCGCTGAATCGCGAGCCGGGCACCGAGCCTCGTAGTGAGCCGCCTCGCGGCGGTTCCAGTGGTGAGCGCGTCACCGTCACGCGTGCCGCCGCCCAGCGCAGCCGCGAGATGGGTTCGCGGATGTACTCGATGGTGCATCGGGCCGCTACCGCCGACGGCGCTGACAAATCCGGGCTGACGGCGCTGACCTGGCCGGTGGTGGCCAACTTCGCGACCGACGCCGCGATGGCGGTCGCGCTGGCCAACACGCTGTTCTTCGCCGCGGCCACCGGGGAAAGCAAAGACAAGGTCGCGCTCTATCTGCTGATCACCATCGCGCCGTTCGCGGTGATCGCACCGCTGATCGGTCCCGCACTCGACCGGTTGCAGCACGGACGCCGCGTCGCATTGGCAGCGTCGTTCGCGCTGCGCACCGTTCTGGCGGTGGTGCTGATCGACAGCTACGACGCCGCCACCGGTGGCTTCCCGTCCTGGGTGCTGTACCCCTGCGCGCTGGCCATGATGGTGCTGTCGAAATCGTTCAGCGTGCTGCGCAGCGCGGTGACACCGCGGGTGATGCCGCCGTCGATCGACCTGGTCCGGGTGAATTCCCGGTTGACCATGTTCGGTCTGCTGGGCGGCACGATCGTGGGTGGCGGCATCGCCGGCGGAATCGAGTACGGCTGCGACCGTTTGTTCCAGTTGCCCGGGGCGTTGTTCGTCGTCATCGCCGTCACCGTGGCCGGCGCGTGGCTGTCTATGCGGATTCCGCGCTGGGTCGAGGTGACCACGGGCGAAGTCCCCGCCACCTTGAGCTACCGCCAGGGCCCGCGCCGCCGCAACTGGCCCGATGAGGTACGCCGGGCAAGTGGCGCACTTCGACAACCGTTGGGCCGCAACATCATCACCGCGCTCTGGGGCAACTGCACGATCAAGGTGATGGTCGGGTTCCTGTTCCTGTATCCGGCGTTCGTCGCCAAGGCACATCAGGCCAGCGGTTGGGTGCAGCTGGGCATGCTGGGCTTGATCGGCGCAGCCGCCGCCGTCGGCAACTTCGCCGGCAACTTCGCCAGCGCGCGGCTGCGGCTGGGACGGCCCGCCGTTCTGGTGGTGCGCTGCACGCTGGCGGTGACGGGTATCGCGCTGGCCGCGGCGGTGGCAGGCAACCTGCTGATGGCAGCGATCGCCACCCTGGTCACGTCGGGTTCGAGCGCGATCGCCAAGGCGGCCTTGGACGCGTCGTTGCAGGACGACCTGCCCGAGGAATCCCGCGCGTCGGGGTTCGGGCGTTCGGAGTCGACGCTGCAACTGGCGTGGGTGCTCGGCGGCGCATTGGGTGTGCTGCTCTACACCGACCTGTGGGTCGGCTTCAGCGTCGTCGAGTCGGTGCTGATCCTGGGCTTGGCGCAGACCGTGGTCAGTTTCCACGGCGATTCGCTGATCCCGGGCCTCGGCGGCAACCGGCCGGTGATGGTCGAGCAGGAAGGTGAGCGCAGCGAGCAGACCACCGCGGCGGTGCCGCGACAGTGAAGTCCACGGGTAGGCCCGCGGTCGCCGTGCTGCTCGCGATCGTGGTGCTGGCATCGATCGCCGCAGGAGTGGGCACGTGGGCGCTCACGCGTGAACACGGTCCGCAGCACCCGGAGATCAGCGCGTACTCACACGGACATCTGACCCGGGTGGGCCCCTACCGCTATTGCAACGTGCTCAACCTGACCGACTGCGAAATCCCGGAGACCGAGGGCGAGCTCCCGGTGAATTCACGTGACCCCGTGCAGCTTTCGGTGCCGCCGTCGATCGGTCGGGCGCCCTGGTGGTTATTGCGGGTGTACGAGGACTCCGCCATTCCCGCGACGACGTTCTACCGGCCGGGCGACCGCCTGGCGGTCACCATCCCCACCGTCGATGCAAAGCATGGCCGGCTGAGCGGAATCGCCGTGCAGCTGATGACGGTGGTCGTCGACCGGTCCGGTGAGGTGCAAGGTGTCCCCCACGCCGAATGGTCGGTCCGGACGGTGTGGAACTAGCGCCGCCTTCCGCCAAGATGTTCCAGGAGTTCTCAACGGGGTTGTCAGCGCCTACGCCGAATACCGCGCTGCGGCAGCTGATGTCGCGGCGGCACATTCGACTGTCGCTGCGGACAAGATTTTGCTGCAGAGGATTGTAAATCCGCGACGGGGGTTCGCCGGCGAAGTCGCCACGGCAATCCAGCGGGTCAACGCCAACGCGAAGCGGACCAGGACACGGTGATCGGCCTTTCGCTGCGCCCGGGTGACGTCGCAACGGCGCTGAAACGATGATTACAACCGCCCACGGCCCAGCGGTAAGTACTAGTCTTCGTTGAATTACCAACGGGCCGAAGGTGCCGAACCATGACTTGCGCCATGTTTTGGGAGAAGTGATTCCAACATCTGTGGCAACCCTGTCTCCCCAGCTAATCGAGGATCGAATGAGTAACAAATCGAATGGGCCGGCCCGTCCACTGATCGGGTTCATCACCCGTGATGACGCGCCACAGATTACCCCGGCACCGGTTAGCCGGACGTGGATGTCAGAGACGCGTGAGGGGTGGCCTACTCGGTGTTTGCCGATGCTCATCGCTAACCAAAGCGGCTGGGAGCTGCGGAATCCATCCGCATTCACCGCTACGTGGATGGGTCAGGCAAATGACGTGGACGTGAAGATCACACCCGATAAGCGTGATACCGGTCAGTACCTGCCCCTCAGTCATTTCGGTAACGGCATTCTGACCTGGAAATTGCCGCTGCTGTTTCGCACTCCGCCGGGCTACAACCTGTTGGTCCGCGGACCCGCAAACTATCCGAAGGATGCCGTGTGCCCGTTAGAGGGCATAGTCGAAAGCGACTGGGCAAGTGCGAGTTTCAGCATGAGCTGGAAACTCACCCGCAAACTGATGCCGGTGCGATTCGAGGTCGACGAGCCGATCTGCATGATCGTCCCGCAGCGTCGAGCCGAGCTCGAAGAGTTCGCCCCAGAACTCAGGCACATCGAGTCTGATGAAGATCTGCAGCGCAAGCATGAGTTCTTTCTTGGCTCGCGTGACGCGGCAAAACAAATCGAGCAGTTAGCGAGGGTCGCCGCGGGAGAGC
>DATDLZ010000171.1:0-11349 GCA_036519055.1 Mycobacterium sp. | reverse complement strand
CGAGCCCCTCTCTGGGGCCATCGCCTTTGCCGCGGGCAGGTTTGGCGGGCCGGTCCTGGTATTCCCGGGTCCGGCGCTCGGGCGGTGGCTCGGGTGCCAACAGGAAAGCTTCGCCGTCACGCAATTGCGCCGCCAGAGCCGCGGCGATGTCGGCCATCGGCACGTCGTGCTCGCGTTCGTAATCCGTCACCAGACGCCGGAACAACTCGAGACCGGGTGCGCCGAGGTTGTCGGTGATCGAATCGGCGAACTTCGCCACCCGCTGCGCGTTGACGTCGTCGACGCTGGGCAGTTGGGCTTCGATGAGCTTCTGCCGGGTCGCCTTCTCGATCGACTTGAGCAGATGGCGTTCACGCGGCGAGACGAAAAGCAGCGCCGAGCCCGATCGTCCAGCTCGGCCGGTTCGCCCGATCCGGTGCACGTAGGACTCGTTGTCGTGCGGGATGTCGTAGTTGAGCACGTGTGAGATCCGCTCGACGTCCAGCCCGCGGGCGGCGACGTCGGTGGCGACCAGGAGGTCGAGTCCGGTGCCGCCGCCCCTCTTGAGGGCGGCGATGGTTCGTTCACGCACGGCCTGCGGGATGTCTCCGTTGATGGCTGCCGCGGAAAACCCTCGGGCGCGCAGCTTTTCGGCTACCTCCTCGGTGGCCTGTTTGGTCCGGACGAAGACGATCATCGCCTCGAACGGCTCGACTTCGAGGATCCGGGTCAGTGCGTCCATCTTGCGCGGACCGGCAACCTGGATGTAGCGCTGCGAAATGTTATCGGCGGTCGCGGTTTTCGCGTCGACCTTGACCTCGATCGGGTCGTGCAGATACTTGTTGCTGAGCTTGCGGATCGCCGGCGGCATCGTGGCGGAGAACAGCGCCACCTGCTTGTACTCCGGGGTCTCCGCCAGGATCCGCTCGACCTCCTCGGCGAAGCCCATCGTCAGCATTTCGTCGGCCTCGTCGAGCACCAGGTAATCGACATGGGACAGATCCAGCGTCCCGCGCTCGATGTGGTCGATCACCCGGCCCGGGGTGCCGACCACCACCTGCGCGCCGCGCTTCAGACCGGTCAGCTGTGTCGTATAGGACGCTCCGCCGTAGATCGGCAGCACGTTGATCTGCGGCAGGTGGGTGCCGTACCGGCTGAACGCCTCGGCCACCTGCAGCGCCAACTCCCGGGTCGGCGCCAGCACCAGCGCCTGAGTGGCCTTGCTGCTGGTGTCGATCTTCGACAGGATCGGCACCGCGAACGCGGCCGTCTTACCGGTCCCGGTCTGCGCCAACCCCACCACATCCGACCCCGCCATCAGGGCGGGAATGGTCGCCGCCTGGATCGCTGACGGCGACTCGTAGCCGACATCGTTGAGCGCCTGCAGCACCGAAGGGTGAATCTGCAGGTCGGCGAAGGTCACGGTGTCATCGTTCGGGGAGTTCATTTCCAAACGAAGTTTAGTGGTCAACTGCCGCTCGGCCACGCCTGCCGCGTCGATAGAGCTGGTCAAGGTACGGTGCGGCGTTGTGTGGACACGACAGTGCAGTATGGGCGGCGTTGGCCTGGGGACCGGGCTGGCCGCTGCCGCACTGCTCACCGCGACACTGAGCGGGTGCGGATCAGGGGATTCGACCGTCGCCAAGACGCCGCAGCCCACTACCCATCCGACCGCTGCCTCCCACTCGGCCGCACCACCGCTGGTTCCAACCGCCGCACCGACCAGCCCCGGGCCGGTCGACCCGTGCGCGGTCAATTTGGCCGACCCCGCGATCGCGCGCGGGGTGTCCGAGCTGCCGAACGACCCACGCAGCCAGCAGCCGTGGAACCCCGAACCGCTGGCCGGCAACTTCAACCAGTGCGCGCAGCTGTCCGCGGTGATCGTCAAGGCCAACACGAACGCCGAGAGCCCCAACACCAGAGCGGTGCTGTTTCATCTCGGCAAGCTCATTCCGCCCCAAGGCGTTCCCGACACCTACGGCTTCAACGGCCTCGACAACTCGCAGTGCACCGGCGACACGGTGGCGCTGAGCTACTCCGGCGGGATCGGGTTGCCCAGCGTGGTGAAGTTCCGCTGGAACGGCAACGGGGTGGAGCTGATCGCCAACGCCGGAGCCTGATGTCGGCATAGCCGCATACAGTGGCTGCTGTGTTCATGGCAGGCGACAGCGTCATCTACAGCGCTTCGGATCTCGCATCCGCCGCGCGCTGTGAATACGCCCTGCTGCGGGAATTCGACGCGAAACTCGGCTGGGGTCAACGCGTCAGTGTCACGGACGAATTGCTGGAGCGCACCGCATCTCTCGGTGACGAGCACGAACAACGCCGACTCGACCAATTGCGCGACGAACACAGCGACGTCGCCGTCATCGGCCGTCCCTTCCCTTTCACCATTGAGAACATCACCGCGGCCGCGGCGCAGACCCGCCGGGCCATCGACCGCGGTGCTCCGGTGATCTACCAGGCCGCGATGTTCGACGGCCGCTTTGTCGGGTTCGCCGACTTCCTGGTGCGTCGCGACGGCCCATATCAGGTTTCTGACACCAAGCTGGCCCGCTCGGCGAAGGTCACCGCGCTGCTTCAGATCGCGGCCTACGCCGATACGTTGAGCCACGCCGGCATCCCGGTGGCCCAGGAGGCCGAACTGGTGCTCGGCAACGGCACCGCGGTCAATTACCGCGTCGATGAGCTGATTCCGGTCTACCGCGAGCAGCGCGCGCGATTGCAAAAGCTGCTCGACAACCACTACGCCGGCGGCGTACCGGTGCGCTGGGAAGACGAAAACGTCCGGGCATGCTTCCGGTGCCCGGTCTGCGAGGAGCAGGTGCGTGCGGCCGACGACCTGTTGCTGGTCGCCGGCATGCGGGTTACGCAGCGCGCCAAGCTGCTCAATGCGGGCATTACCACACTGGACGAGCTGGCCAACCACACCGGACCGGTCGACAACGTCTCGGCCCGTTCCTTGGCCAAACTGGTCGCGCAGGCCAACTTGCAGGTTCGCCAACGCGACGCCGGCACACCGCAATTCGAGGTCGCCGATCCACAACCATTGGCATTGCTCCCCAACCCCGACGAGGGCGATCTGTTCTTTGACTTCGAGGGTGACCCGCTCTGGACGGCCGACGGCGTCGACTGGGGCCTGGAGTATTTGTTCGGGGTTCTCGAAGGCGGCAAGTCGAGCGCGTTCCATCCGCTGTGGGCGCATGACCGCCCCGATGAGCGCAAGGCACTGATCGACTTCTTGGCGCTGGTGGCCAAGCGGCGCAAGCGGTTTCCCAATATGCACGTCTACCACTACGCCGCCTACGAGAAGACGGCGCTGCTGCGTCTGGCCGGTCGCCACGGCGTCGGGGAAGACGACGTCGACGACTTGCTGCGCAGCGGGACGCTGGTCGACCTATATCCGATTGTGCGCAAAAGCATTCGGACCGGTAGCGAATCGCTCAGCCTGAAGGCCCTGGAACCGCTGTACATGGGTTCACAGCTGCGTTCCGGCGACGTCACCACGGCAGCCGACTCGATCACCCAGTACGCGCGCTACAGCGAACTGTGTGGCAACGGCGAGGTTGACGAGGCGGCGACGGTACTCAAGGAGATCGAGGACTACAACCACTACGACTGCACGTCCACCCGCGAACTGCGAGATTGGCTGCTGCTGCGGGCATTCGAGAGCGGGGTCACCCCGATCGGCGCCCAGCCGGTCACCGACGGCGGCGATATCGAGCCGGCTGATCCACTCGCCGTGGCGCTGGAGGAGTTCACCGGGGTTGCGGCCGCCGCCGACCGCACTCCCGAGCAGACCGCGGTTGCCCTGGTGTCGGCCGCACGTGGCTATCACCGCCGCGAGGACAAGCCGTTCTGGTGGGCGCATTTCGACCGACTGAACTACCCCGTCGACGAATGGGCCGACGAGACCGACGTCTTCATCGTCAGCGAGGCAGACATCGCGATCGATTGGCATAAGCCGCCACGCGCGCAGAAGCTGCAACGCCGGCTGCAGCTGACCGGCGAATTGGCGCGCGGCGCGATCAGCTCCGACGCCGATGTCTATGCGCTCTACGAGCCGCCCGCCCCATCCGGGTTGACAGATAATCCCGATCGACGCGCAGCCGGCCGGGCCAAGGTCATCGCGGTCAATGATCCGAGTGTGCCGACCGAGGTGGTGCTTCTCGAACGAACCCCCGCAGACGGCAGCACTTTCGACGAGCTTCCGTTCGCGCTGACGCCCGGGGCGCCGATCGGAACCAAGCCGCTGCGGGAGGCGATCGAGACCACGGCGGCCCAGGTTGGTGCTGGGCTGCCGCAACTCCCCCGCGCCGCAGTGTTCGACATCCTGCTGCGCCGCCGGCCCCGGACCCGCAGCGGCACTGACCTTCCCCGAGACGGCGACGCTGCCGACAACATCACCGCCGCCCTGCTCGACCTGGATTCGTCTTACGTGGCGGTGCACGGACCACCCGGAACCGGCAAGACCCATACGGCCGCGCGCGTCATCACCGGGCTGGTCGCCGAGCACGGCTGGCGAATCGGCGTCGTCGCGCAGTCGCATGCCGTGGTCGAGAACTTGCTCGGCCGCACGATCGCCGCCGGTCTGGATCCGCTGCGCGTGGCCAAGAAGCGATCCGACCGTCAAGACGTCGGGTGGCAACAGATCGACGAGAAGGAATATGCCGGATTCATCACCGGCACAACAGGATGCGTGATCGGCGGTACCGCCTGGGACTTCGCCAACCCGAACCGGGTTCCGCCGGGAAGTCTGGACCTGCTGGTGATCGACGAAGCCGGACAGTTCTGTCTGGCCAACACCATCGCCGTCGCCTCAGCAGCCGCCAGCCTCCTTCTGCTCGGCGACCCGCAACAGCTGCCACAGGTCAGCCAGGGAACACATCCCGAGCCGGTCGACGGATCCGCGCTGGGCTGGCTGGTCGAAGATCACCGCACCCTGCCCGCCGAACGCGGCTACTTCCTCGACTGCACGCATCGCATGCATCCGGCGGTGTGTGCACCGGTATCGGTCTTGGCCTACGAGGGCCGGTTGCAGTCCAACGAGGATGTCACCGCAGCGCGTCAACTCGAAGGGTATTCGCCCGGAGTGCATGTCGTTCGTGTCCCCCACGACGGCAACGCAACTGAGAGCCCGGAAGAAGCCACCGCCATCGTTGCCCAGATCAGGGCCCTGGTCGGCTTGGCATGGACGACTGAAGGCGGCACCCGGCCGTTGACGGCCGCGGACGTGCTGGTGTTGGCCCCCTACAACGCGCAGGTGCTGCTGCTGCGGCAACACCTGGCCGCCGCGGGGCTCGGGGATGTCCGGGTCGGGACCGTCGACAAGTTTCAGGGCACCGAGGCGCCGGTGGCCATCGTCTCGATGACAGCCTCGTCCGTCGAGGACATACCGCGCGGAATCCCGTTCCTGCTCAACCGCAATCGGTTGAACGTCGCGATCAGCCGCGCGCAGTATGCGGCAGTGATCGTGCGTGCCGAGACGTTGACCGATTACCTGCCCGCCGCGCCGTCGGGTCTCGTGGACCTCGGCGCTTTCCTGGCCCTGACCGCCTCGGGCGCTCCGGCGTAAGGGCGTGCCGCCGAGCCACATTCGCGCGGGGCGCTGCTACGGGCCGGGGTACCCGTCGTCGTCGGGATCGGACCGACGGTGTCTGCTGGGAGGCGGGCGGTGATGGCCGTTGCGGAGTTCGTCGCGGGGGGCGGCACCGCGTGTGCGCGGTGCATGGTCGGTTGACCCACCGTAGGTGTCGATGTCATCGAAGAACGGTTCGTCATAGTCGAGGCGGCGTTGGTCCCGCGGAGAGAATTCCTCAACCGGCCGGAAACGTTGCTCATCGTCGGCATGGAAGCCGTTGTGGGCGAATCCGATTGGCTCGTCCTCTGGTTCCGAGTCAGTCTCGTCGAGCAGACTGCGCCACGATTCGACCGGTGAGCTGTGCCAATTCTCCGCCGGCGCCGGTCGCCGATGCTCGATCCGGACGGTCAGCGGTTCGGTGCGGGGCTCGTGGACCTGCCCGCGGGCCGGTCGGGCCATCGCGCGTGACGGCGGTGCGGTGGGCGCCGGCGACAGGGTGTACTCGACGTAGTCGTCGTCATCGTCGAAGCCGTCGCGGAACCCGTCGAAGTCATTGGCGAAACCGTCTGCGGCACTGGGCCTTACCCGCACCCGCCGGGCCGGCGCGTCCGGGCTGTCGGATCCCGCCTCGCCAGCTGTCGGCGCCCCGGCCGTCGCCGATCCGCCGACCAGGAAAAGCGCCGCCCCGATCCCGAACAGCGCGATGAACGCCGGAAGCAGCATCGACTGCGACATCGCGGCGGCGAACGGCTCGCGCAAGAACGCCGGCATCTGCAAGGCCATGCCGCCACCGCCCGGCGGACCCGAGGCGCCGTCGGGCATCAGCGGCAATTCCGAGGTGATGCGCGAAGTCATGAACGAGGCCATGCCGGCACTGCCCAACACGGCACCGACCTGACGGGTCGCGTTGAACACGCCAGAACCGGCGCCGGCGAACTGCGGCGCCAGGTTTCGGGTCGCGGTAGCGGTCAGCGGCGCCCAGATGAACGCCATCGCTATACCCAAGACAAAGAACGGCAGAATCAGTTCCCAGATCGCGGTGGACGGCGTCATCACGATCGAGAGCCAGGTGAGGCCGATCGCCAGCGCGGAGAAACCGAATCCGACAACGGGCTGCGGATGGGCCCGGTCGACCATCCTGCCGACGAACGGTGCGAGCACACCGCTGGTGATCGCCATCGGTGCGGTCAGCAGCGCCGAGCGGGTCGGCGACAGTCCGCACACCGCTTGCGCATAGAACATCAGCGGCAAGATCATCGCGGTGGCGGCGAACGCGATGACCACTGCCGCGACATTGGACATGCTGAAATCGCGGTCGCGGAAGATATCGAGCGGAATCAGCGGCTCTTGAGTGCTGACCGACTGCCAGTAGACGAATGCCGTCATGAAGCCGATGCCCGCCACCAGCACCGCCCAGATCCACGGCGCCCAATGGTTGGACTGCCCTTCCTGCAGGGAGAAGACGATCAAGAACATCCCCACGCCGGACAACCCCACACCGACCAGGTCGAAGCGGTGGCGTTGGGTGGGCAGATCGGGGATCAGCCACACCGCCAGCCCCAAACCGATCAGTCCGATCGGCACGTTGACAAAGAAGATCCAGGCCCAGCCCAGCGCGTCGACCAGCACCCCGCCGGCCAGCGGTCCGACCAGCGTGGCCACGCCCGCGGTGGCGCCCCAGACGCTCATCGCCACCCCGCGGCGATCCGGCGGGAAGATGCGGGTGATCAACGACAGCGTCTGAGGACTCATCACTGCGGCGCCGAGCCCCTGCACCACTCGGGCGGTGATGAGCATCCCGATGGTGCCGGACAGGCCGCACCACAGCGACGCGGCGGTGAAGACCGCCAGGCCGATCACGTAGAGGTTCTTCGGACCGAACCGGTCGCCGAGTCGACCGGACACCAGCAGCGGAACCGCGTACGCGAGAAGGTAGGCGCTGGTCACCCAGATGACGGTGTCGTAGCTGGTACCGAGCTTCACCATGATGCTGGGATTGGCGACTGCGACGATCGTCGAGTCGAGCAAAATCATGAAAAAGCCGACCATCGTCGCCCACAACGCGTTCCAAGGGTTCACGTTGTCGGCGCGCTTTGCCGCCGCGCCCCTCGGGCGGCCGCCACCGGGTCGCCCACGAGCAGCCGCCGTGGTCATATCCCTACCTCGTCCTGGCTTCGCACCGTATTGCCGGACACTCTCAGCCGCCCCTGCGGACCGCCGGATCGCATCGAGTCGGCAAAGCTTTGCAACCAGGACAGCTCGGCCTGCGTCGTCGCCAGCAAGTACTCGAATGCCAGCAGATATCCGGCGGGTGTGACGCTGGCATCGCGAAGCGCCATGATCTCGGCGGCCCGCGCCTCCAGCGCCCCGACACGGTCGTCAACTGCGTCCGCCGCGGCTTCTCCACCCAGCGTATCGATCTGGGCGAGTGCGGCCGCGAACTGCGGAAACTCATAAGCCGGTACGGCGATCAGCTGGCCCACCCGATCGGCGAGCGCCTCAGCGCCGGCGTCGGTGATCTCGTAGATGGCCCGCTCCGGCCGCTTACCGTCCCGCGAAGTCGCCGCCCGGCGGATCAGTTTCTCCTCCGTCAGCCGGTCGACGACGTGATACAGCGAGCCCGGCCGCACCTTGACGATGCGGTCCGCGTGCCGTTCGACCAGGGTCTGAAACATCTCGTAGCCGTGCATCGGGCGCCCTCGTAGCAGCGCCAGCACTGAGATACCCAATGAGGTGAGCTGGTAGGCCATCGACTATCCGTCTAGCTTGGCGGGCCGCCCCGGCTCGTCGTTGGGCTGGGCGTGACCCCGCATCGTCATCGCACGTGTCTGTGCCGGATTATTCCTAATGGACTATTCGCTGCGACGCCTGCCCCCACCTTTGCCGGCACCGGCGCTAGCCTGAAAGCACGTCACTGCCCGCACACGAGCCGGGCAAGAAGACCCGGAGGCATTCATGAGCGCCCGACGGACCCGATCATCGGCCGACTCGCTGCCCGCCACCCCCGAGGGGAAGCCCAAGAGGTCGGCGCGGGCACTAGCCAGCATCATCGAGCGCAGTTCCCGCATTCAGGGACCCCTTGCGGCCGCGTACGTGGACAGGCTGCGCCGCGCGGATCCTGACGCCGGCCCCGCCACAATCGTCGCGAAGCTGGAGAAGCGATACGTGACCGCCGTGACGGCCAGCGGCGCAGCGGTGGGGTCGACCGCAGTACTGCCCGGGCTCGGCACACTGGCCGCGCTGTCCGCAGCCGCCGGTGAGACGGCGGTGTTCCTGGAGGCCACCGCGTTCTATGCACTGGCGATCGCGTCGGTGTATGGCGTTTTAACCGAAGACCGGGAGCGGCGACGCGCCCTGGTGCTCTCGGTGTTGGTCGGCGACGACAGCAAGCAAGCGATGTCCGAACTGATCGGCGGGGGCCGCACCAGCGGGGCGTGGCTGTCGGAGGGAATGGCATCGCTGCCGATGCCGGCCTTGTCGCAGTTGAACTCGCGGTTGCTCAAGCGGGCTATCCGGCGGTTCACGCTGCGGCGTAGCGCGCTGCTGTTCGGCAAGCTCCTACCGGTCGGGATCGGCGCCGTCATCGGCGCCGTCGGCAACCGGGTGGCAGGCAAGAAGATCGTGCGTAACGCCCGCAATGCGTTCGGTAAGCCACCCGCTCGGTGGCCGGTCAACCTGCACCTGCTGCCGACGGTTTCCGACGCCGGTTGAGCGCGAGAAGCCGGGCAGAACTCACGTGGCGGATCGCCGCCGAAGGGTTAGCCTTTATGAGGCGGCCGGTCGGAGCCGCTGCAGGTGAGACGTGCCGACACCGTGTGCATCCAGTGGCAAGCGCGGCATAGCGCTTCCGGACAGAGGAATCGAGGCGAGCAGCTGCTGTGAGCAGTACGAGTTCACCATTCGGGCAGAACGAATGGCTGGTCGAGGAGATGTACCGCAAGTTCCGCGAAGACCCCTCCTCGGTCGATGCGAGCTGGCATGACTTTTTGGTCGACTACAACCCCGAGCCGCCGGTCGACGCTCCGGCCGCCGTGAAGCCGGCCACACCGGCTCCGGCCCCGCCGCCTCCCGTGCCCGCTCCCACTCCCACTCCCCCGCCGCCTGCAGCACCCACGGCACCATCCGCGTCCGGCAACGGTGCGGCAAGCGCACCGGCGCCCGCTGCCAAACCGGCCGGCCCGCCACCCGGCGACGGAGACGAGGTCCAGGTGTTGCGGGGTGCGGCCGCCGCGGTCGTGAAGAACATGTCGATGTCGCTGGACCTTCCGACCGCGACCAGCGTGCGCGCGATCCCCGCCAAGCTGATGATCGACAACCGCGTGGTGATCAACAATCAGCTCAAACGCACTCGCGGCGGCAAGGTTTCGTTCACCCACATCTTGGGCTACGCGCTGGTGCAGGCACTCAAGGCCTTCCCGAACATGAACCGGCACTACGCCGAGGTCGACGGCAAGCCCACCTCGGTCACGCCCGCTCACATCAACCTCGGTCTCGCCATCGACTTGCAGGGCAAGGACGGCAAGCGGACATTGGTCGTCGCGGCTATCAAGCGTTGCGAAACCATGAGCTTCGCGCAGTTCGTCGCGGCCTACGAGGACATCGTCCGGCGAGCCCGCGACGGCAAGCTTGCCGCCGAAGACTTTGCCGGCGTGACGATTTCGCTGACCAACCCCGGCACCATCGGCACCGTCCACTCGGTGCCGCGGCTGATGGCAGGCCAGGGAACGATCGTCGGCGTCGGCGCGATGGAGTACCCGGCCGAACTCCAGGGCGCCAGCCCGGAACGCATCGCCGAACTGGGTATCGGCAAGCTGATCACCCTGACCTCGACCTACGACCACCGCATCATCCAGGGTGCGGAATCGGGCGACTTCCTGCGCACCATTCACCAACTCATCCTCGCCGACGATTTCTGGGACGACCTGTTCCGGGAAATGGGTGTGCCCTACTTGCCGATTCGGTGGAGCACCGACAACCCCGACTCGATCGTCGACAAGAACGCCCGCGTGATGGAGTTGATCGCGGCGTACCGCAACCGCGGCCATCTGATGGCCGACATCGATCCACTTCGGTTGGACAAACTCAGGTTCCGCAGCCACCCCGATCTCGAAGTGCTCACCCACGGGCTGACCCTGTGGGACCTCGACCGGGTGTTCAAAGTCAACGGCTTCGCCGGTTCTGAGTACAAGAAGCTGCGCGACATCCTGGGTCTGTTACGCGACGCCTATTGCCGTCACATCGGCGTCGAGTACACCCATATCCTCGACCCCGAACAGCAGGAATGGCTGGAAGAGCGCGTCGAGACCAAACATGTCAAACCGACTGTAGCGCAACAGAAATACATCCTGAGCAAGCTCAACGCCGCGGAAGCGTTCGAGACCTTCCTGCAGACGAAGTACGTCGGACAGAAGCGGTTCTCGCTGGAGGGCGCCGAGAGCACCATCCCGCTGATGGACGCGGCGATCGACCAGTGCGCCGAGCATGGGCTCGACGAAGTGGTCATCGCCATGCCGCACCGCGGCCGGCTCAACGTGCTGGCCAACATCGTCGGCAAGCCTTATTCGCAGATCTTCAGCGAGTTCGAAGGCAACCTCAACCCCGCCCAGGCGCACGGCTCCGGTGACGTGAAATACCACCTCGGCGCGACCGGCGTATACCTACAGATGTTCGGCGACAACGACATTCAGGTATCGCTGACCGCGAACCCGTCGCACCTGGAGGCCGTCGACCCGGTGCTGGAGGGCCTGGTTCGGGCCAAGCAGGACCTGCTGGACAAGGGCGAGGGCGAA
>DATDLZ010000170.1:0-4009 GCA_036519055.1 Mycobacterium sp. | reverse complement strand
AAGTCCACGAAAACCCTTGCCGCACAGTGCGTTAGAAGTTGAACAGAATCCCGACGGACTGATCAACCGGGTCAGCGTGTTCATCAAACAGGTTGGCAACTGACGCGTGTCAGTCGCTGCCCATCGCGGCGGCCTGGGCTTGCGTCATGAGCTTGACGGCCTCGTTGCGGGACAGCGACGCCAGCATCGGCACGGCAGCGCGCATCATCTCGCCGACCATCAAAGTCGGTCCGTTGCTGAGGTTTTCGAACGCCTCGGCGATCACCTGATCGACGCTGTCGGCATCCGGCGGTGCCGTGTCCGCAGAGCTCAGGTGTCCGCGACTGTGCTCGAGTCGCCGCAGCGCCGGTGTGTTGGTCTTGCCGAGGATGAGGCCGAGCACATCGACCCCTTTGTCGTGCAGCTCGCTCCACAGTGCTTCGGTGAACACCATGTCGAACGCCTTGGTGGCGCCGTAGGCCACCATGTTCGGTCCGCCGGCGAGCCCGGCACCCGAGCCGAACAACACGATGCCGCCGCTGCCCCGCTGCACCATCGGCGGGGCGAAGTGATGGCACAACTGCATCGGCACGATGCAATTGCGCTGCACCATCGCTTCGGCGGTCTCGATCGAGTTGGCCAGAAACGGCTCGAAGTTCGGGTCGGCTCCGGCGCAGTACACCACAAAGCCGATGTCCAGATCGGTGGTCGCTTTCGCCACCTGCGCCGCCGCGTCGTGCTCGGCGAGATCGACCGCCAGCGTGCGGGTTTCGACACCGGTGCGGGCGGCTATCGCGCCGGCCACCTCGTCCAACACGGCCTGGCGCCGCGCCACCAACACGACGTTCACTCCGCGCTCGGCAATCCCCTCGGCGAACGCGGCGCCCACACCGTCGGATGCGCCGGCCACCAGCGCCCACGGACCGTACTTGGATGCGAATGTCATGCCGGATCCCCCACCGCGGCCACCCGCACCTGGATGAATCGGCGACGGGCCACCCGCCAGCCGTCGTCGCCACGGACCAGCTCGTCGTCGTAGAAGCCGGCGGCGTTCACACCGGAGTTGGTGTCGCCCACCATGATCAGCGCGTCGACGTAGGTCCGCGACTGGGCTTTGTCACCGGCCACCGTGATCACCTGATTGGTCAACCGGTGCATGGTGTGGCCGGCCATCGAATGCGCCTGCTGCATGAACTCCGTGATCGCGTCGACGCCCTTCCAGGAACCGACCTCGCCGTAGTCCAGTTCGCAATCGTCGGTGAAGACCGTGCGGAACAACGGCCAGTCCCGGCGATCGATCCCGGTCGCATAACGCACCAAGACATCGACGATTTCGTCCCGGTCCTGACGGTCATTTGGCTTGCTCACTTCACGTCTCCGTTCGGGTGGACGATGATTCGCGCTGGGCCGGTGGACGTTCGGGCCGAGGCGAGGGCGTCGGGCACCTCATCGAGACCGACGACCGCTCCGACACTCGGCAGCGGATCCAGTCGACCGGCGGCGATCGCGTCGAGCGTGCCGTACCAGTCCTGCGGGTGCGGGCCGCCGCCGAACTGGATGGTGACCCCCTGACGGGTCGCGTCGGTGATGTTCAGCGAGTCGCCGGTGTACCACCCGCCGGCGCAATAGATCCGGGTTCCCATATCAACGGAGTCGACGATCTTCTGGATCAGCCCTGCCGCGCCCACGCATTCGAAGACGACCATCGGACCCCACATTCCACGTTCGACGCGCACCTGACGCCACACGTCGAACGGCGACTGTTCGGCAGGGTCGACGGCGATGTGCGCTCCGAAGCTTGCGCACGCGAGTTCGCGGCGCTCGGAGTTGTAGTCCGAGACGATGATCGGCTCGATGCCGCGGCCGGCTAGTGCGGCGACGGCCGACAGCCCGATCGCGCCGGCACCGATGACCACCGGTATCTCGCCGGCTTCCATCCGCGCGGAGCGGACATAGAACTCACCGACGGCGAACGCGTCGGTCAGGGCCGCGGCATCGCTTGATACGTCGCCGTCGACGGGTTTGGCCAATGTCTCTGCGACCACCACCAATTCACCGAAGCTGCCCTGCGCCTCCGGGTGTTGACCGATGATCCGCACGCCGTCCGCGCCGCCGTTGACTACCCGAATGGGAATGGAGGTGACGCGGGTGCCGGCCGGAAATTGTTCGGTGCAGTCCGGCCCGTACCCGATGACCTCGCCGACGAATTCGTGCCCGAGCACGATGTCGCGATCGGCGTCATAGAGCGAACGGCCGGTCGGATCGTTGATCCCCATCTCCGGGTGATCCATGAAATGCACGTCCGACGCGCAGATCGCGGTGCTCAACGTTCGCAGCAACACCTCTCCCGGACCGGGCACCGGGTCGGCGACCTCTCGGACGTCGAGCCGACCGTCACGCAACACCACCGCACGCATCCGCGCACTCCTTCGGGCTTGGCTGTTCTCGACTATTCGAGATAGCATCTCGATAATCTGAAGTCAGACTACGAAGCGCCGCGAAAGGAAGTCAAGCCATTCCGTCGTCGCCACCTACCACACGCGTGCTCGATGTGATCGAGCTGCTCGCCGCGCCCAACGAAGACCGGCTCCGGTTCTCCGATGTGGCGCGCGAACTCGGGCTGACCCAGGCGACCGCGCACGCGATCCTGACCACATTGTGTGATCGCGGCTGGGTCAATCGCGATCCGATCGACAAGACGTTTTCGTTGGGGCCGGCGCTGGCAGTGGTGGCGACGCGGGTCGAGACCGCCCGGCCACTGGCACACAGCGCGCGAATCACTGCGCTGAACCTTGCCGGGGAATTCGGTTATGCCACATCGGTTGTCGAGCGAGTCGGCGATTCACTGGTGATCACTGCGTTTGAGGATGCCGGTCGGCGGTCCAGCGGCGCGCCGGGCGAACGGATCCGTTACGCCCCGCCCTTCGGAGTCGCATTCGCCGCCTGGGACACTGACGAAGAACAGCGGGCGTGGATTCAGCGCGGCGCCGCAACAAATTCCGCGCTGGCGGCTCGCCTCGAGGCGGTACTGGCCCACACCCGCGACCGCGGATTCGACGTGGATTGCACGACTCCGGCGCTGACCCGGGCCGCCCAAGTCGTGGGCACGCTACCCAGCGACGGCCTGCCCGCTCACGTACGCGAGATCACCGATCAGCTGCTGGCCGAATTCACCACCATCGGTTTCCTCTCCGACGACGCCCCACGCCGGGCACAGCCGGTGGCCACCATCGCCGCGCCGGTGTTCGACCACCACGGCCGGGTGACGATGATTGTGGCCGTCCATCCGCTGCAGGACCTGACCCGCAAGCGGATCGACTCGATCGGACGGCGCACGGTGCACGTGACGACGAATCTGTATAGGAGCATCTCGGATGGACCTACAACGAATCAGCGACGAACTGGAAATCAGGGCGCTGCTCACTAGATACGCCCGCGCCGTCGACACCAAGGACTGGGATGTGTATCGATCCGTGTTCACCGACGATGCGCACATCGACTACTCGTCGGCGGGCGCCATCGCCGGCAGCCGCGAACAGGTCGCCGATTGGCTGGCGCAGGGATTCACAACGATTCCGATGTCGATGCACTACATCACCAACATCGAAAGCCAGATCGACGGCGACACCGCCCAGGTGTGCGCGATGTTCTACAACCCCATGCAGCTGCCGGGGATGACCGAGCTCAGTTACTGCGGCGGCTACTACTACCACGAATTGGTCCGCACCGACGACGGCTGGCGCAGCCGTAACCTGCGGGAAGACAACGTCTGGTTCGTCAACTCGCCCGGCTCCTGACCGGTGCGCACCGCGTACTAGGTCGGGGTGAACTGGCTCAAATCGTAGATACCGAGGCTCTTTTCGATATCGGCGACTTTATCGACGACCCCTTCAAACCCAGCCTGCCCGAACCGCCGGTGCTCCTCGTCCTCGAACATGTCGGCCATGTCACGAAACTCCTTGGCGGGCACCAATTGTCGCAACGCCGGAAAAACGACCGTATCTTCACGCGCCTCATGCGGCTCATACAT
>DATDLZ010000169.1:0-9899 GCA_036519055.1 Mycobacterium sp. | reverse complement strand
TGTGCGCCAGATGCTCCCGGATCACCGCCATGTCGAGATTGGTGCCGTCCCGGCCGCCCAGCGACGCCGGTAGCCCGGAGCGCAGCCAGCCGGCTTTGTCTGCCCGTCGTCGCATCTCCGAGAGCAGGTCCTCCCATTCTCGAGTGGGGATGCCGTCGTTGTCCCAGTCAGTGCGGGCATGTTCTCGGCGTTGGTCGAAGTACTGCATGTTCTCGGCCTGCAAGGGCGCGATCTCGCGCTCGATGAACGCATCCATATCGGCGAGCAGCCCCGGAAGGTGTTCGGGCAACGTGAAATCCACGGTGATTTCTCCTTAGGTGCCGTACAGGGTTTTCTTCCACACCGTCGCGAGGGTCGCGATGGCGTCCTCGTCGCTGATCTCTATGCCAAGGGCGGAGCGACCGACGAACACGGTGGTGAAGTTCTCGAACAGCAGGGCGATGGCGGCCGCGATGTGCTCGGGATTGAGGTCAGACGCGTAGCCGTGCTGCTGAACATGTCGCACCGAGGCGGCGACGATGTCCATGCCGAATCGCCGAAATTCGTTCTGAACGGCGGCGAACCGTTGCTGTGTGGCGGCCAGTTGTGCGATCGCGATCATGATGCCGATGTTCTGCTTGAACATGTTCCAGTAGCCGGTGACCACCGAAGTGAAGAACGCATCGTCCTCCGGGGAGTCCGGCAGGTGAAGGCTCAGCCCGGACGGCGTCAAGACGTCCTGCAGAAAAGATTCGGCAAGTGCGGCCAGCAGATCCTCTTTGTCGTCAAAGTACCGGTAGAACACCGCTGCGGATTTACCTGCCGCAGAGGTGATGTCGGCCAGTGTGGTGCCGTGGAAGCCGCGCTCGGCGAACAGTTTTCGGGCGGCCTGCTCGATGGCCGTCCGGGTCTGGCGGCCTTTTGCGGTCAGCGCCGCCTCTGATGTTCCGGCGGCCGGCATCAGGGCTGTATCCGGTCACCGGCACGCAGTAGGGCACCGGGCAAGTCGTGGCCGACAACCGACTTCGCGACGCCGGCCGCAGCAATGGCGGCGGGCAGGTCGATGTCGACGTCGATGTCGCTGTCGCGCAGCAGGTACACCAGATCCTCGGTGGCGATGTTGCCGGTGGCGCCGGGTGCGAACGGACAACCGCCAAGCCCGCCGACCGAGGCGTCCAATCGGGTGACTCCTGACTCGACCGCCGCGTATGCGCTGGCCAGCCCGGCGCCGCGGGTGTTGTGGAAATGCCCGCCCAGTGGCAGCTCACCGAGAACCGGGCGCAATTGTGCGATCAGCGAGCGCACCCGTCCCGGCGTGGTCGTGCCGATCGTGTCGGCGATGCAGAACCGGTCGACGCCGCGATCGCGTGCGGCTGCGGCGATGTCGAGAACCCGCTGCGGCGGCGTGGGCCCGTCGAAGGGGCAATCCCACGCCGTGGCGACGATGACCTCGACCGTGACATCGCTGTCGTGGGCGATGGCGATGATCTCGCCAATCTGATCGGTGGCCTGAGCACTGGCGCGTCCGACGTTGGCTTTGCTGAACGCGTCGCTGGCCGCTACCACGTATTCGATCGAACGCAGCCCGGCAGCGACAGCCCGCCTGGCGCCGTTGGGGCTGGCGACCAGCGCCGAGAATTCGATGTCGGGGTAGTGGTGCAGTTCGGCTGCGAGCTCGGCCGCATCAGCCATCGACGGCACCTTCGATGGGGACACGAATGCGGTGGCCTCCACCTCGCGCACCCCGGTGGCGGCGACGGCTGCCAGCAGTTCCAGCTTGGCCGACAACGGGATTGGCTTCTCGATCTGCAACCCGTCGCGCAGCGAGACCTCGCGGATGTCAACATGTGCGGTCATAGCACCTCCTCGGCACGCAGCTCCTCGAGTTCCTCGACGCTCTTACCGAGCAGGCCGATGTAGACGTCGTCGTTGTGCTGTCCCGGTCGCGCCGAGCCGGCATTGCGAACGCTGCCCGGCGATTCGGACAGCAGCGGCGTGATTCCGGGCCCCAGCACCGGTCGCCCGAGCCGTTCGTCGTGATGCTCGACGAGCATGCCGCGCGCCCGCAGCTGAGGATCGTTGACCACGTCGGCAACGGTGTTAATCGGACCAGAGATCACGCCTGCGGCGCTGAGGGTTTCGATGATGTCGTTGGGTTCGCGTTCGGCTGCCCAATCGCCGATGATCTGGTCGAGCTCGTCTTGGTTGCGTCCACGCGCGACGTGGGTGGCGAACCGCTCGTCGGTGGCCAGCTCCGCGTGCCCCATCGCTCGGCACAGCCGGGCGAACACGGTGTTCTGGTTGGCGGCGATCACTACCCACGAGCCGTCGGAGCTGCGGTAGATGTTCGAGGGTGCGATGCCCTCCAGACGGGTGCCGGACGGGCCTCGCACCACTCCGCCGACGTCGTAATCCGGGATCGTGGATTCCTGTACTGCCAGGCATGATTCGTTGAGCGCCACGTCGACCACTTGGCCGTGCCCGGTGACGCTGCGCCGGTACAGAGCGGCCAGCGCTCCCTGGGCGCCGAACATCCCGGCCAGGCTGTCGCCCAGCGACAACGCCAGCCGCGGGGGTGGTCCGCCCGGGAAGCCATTCAGGTGCCGCAGACCGCTGGCCGCCTCGGCCACCGAGGCGTATCCGGCCTTGTGCGCGTCTGGACCGGTCTGCCCGTAGCCCGACACCCGAACCAGGATGATCCCTGAATTGCGTTGGCTGAGAACGTCGTAACCCAGGTCCCACTTCTCCAGAGTGCCCGGACGGAAGTTCTCCACCACGATGTCGGATTTCTCGATGAGATCGAGGAACAACTCGCGCCCCCGTGGCCGACGCAGGTCCAAGGTGATGGCCCGCTTGTTGCGTGCGTGCACCGTCCAGAACACGTGATGCCCGTCGACTTCGGCCTGTCCCCAGGTGCGCAACGGGTCCGGCGCTCCCGGCGGCTCGACCTTGATGACATCGGCGCCCATATCGCCGAGCAGTCGGCCGGCGAACGGCCCGGCGATCAGGGTGCCCAACTCGAGCACCCGGATACCGTCCAGCGGACCGGCGGGGGCTGCTCCTATGCGCCGCTCTCCCCCGCAAGCGGGAGGTGCCCCCACAGCATCGCTGCGTTCCGCATCGTCGCCGGCGGTCATGCAGTCCCTACGAACTTGTGCCGCTCCAGCCAATCGGAGACGACGGTGACGGCTTCGCGCAATTTGTCGCGCTGATCCGGACCGGCGTAATAGTGTGTGGCGCCGTGGATTTCGTGTATCTCCTTATCGGGATGGCCGATTGCCTCGAACAGGCGTCGGGTGTGGCTGGGTGTGCACGCGTCGTCGGCGAGGTTGCCGATCACCAGCGCGGGCACCGCGATATCACGCCCGCACTCCACCCCGTCGCCGTGCGCGTCGTCGTAGCTCCATTGCGAGAGCCAGCTGCGCAGCGTGCAGAACCGGGCGAGTCCGACCGGGCCCATGTTCACCACTTCAGGATCGCCCAGATAGCACGTTCCCGGAACCCGTTCGTTGGGATCGACGGCCGGATCGAGCCACCGCGGGTCGGCCATGGTGCCGTGCACGACGAAGCCGAACTCGTCGTCGGGACGGCCGGCGGCTTTCAGTTCGGCCAGCTTGTCTTTGACCCAGGCGGTGATACGGCGGTTGCGGTCGATCTGGGCTTGCCGGTAGCGGGATAGGAACTCCTCGCTGTAGGGCGGCTGGTTCGGATTGTCTGGGTTGTACAGGTCCAGCTCCGGATCCCGCTTGGTCGGATCGGATTCGTCCAGGATGGACCCGTCCATCCACTCGGTCAGCGTGCCGTGCCGGCTGATGTGTGCGGCCAGCAGCATGATTCCGTCGGCGGCGGGCAGATCGAGCTGGGTGAGGTCGGGCCCGTCACCTGACGGGCTCGACGTGATGGTCGCGTGCTGAGCCTGCTGCTGGTACAACACCGACAGCGAACCGCCGCCGCTCCAGCCGGCCAGCACCACCTTCTGATAGCCGAGCCGTTCCTTGGCATCCTTGATGGCGGCGCCGAGATCCTCGATCACCTTCTCCATCAGCAGCGCCGAATCGGTGCCGCGAAACCGGCTGTTGCAGTAGACGACATGGTGACCGGCCCGCGCCAACGCGTTGATCATCGGCAGGTACGCGCCACCGCCGATCGGGTGCATGAACATCAGCACGGTGTCCGACGGGTTGTCCTTGGGCTTGAGCAGATAGCTTTCCAGCACGACGATTTCGGCGAGGCCGCCGTAGACGTCGCGAACCCCGGAATTATTCTGGAAGGCAACGAGATAGGGGATCCGGTCGTAGTCGTGCTTCACGGCTTGCGTCATCAATGCTGTCCTAGGTCATTTGCCAGCACCTCGGCTGACGGGGTTAGTCGCCGACGGGTGTCGACCGCGATCACCTGCCAGTCGACGCGGGAGTGCTCGTCGAATTTGCGGCGGGCACGCTCGCGCGCCCTCTCTGGCGCGCCATGGTGAACTCCTTGTGGCGCATGGGAAATCAAGCCGGGTGGCATGGGAATGCCGTAGAGCGAACCGCCATGGAAGAACGCGATCTCGTCGAAGTCGACGTTGCGGTGATACCACGGTGTGCGCTCGGTACCCGGGACGCCTTCGGCGGGCTTGGGCAGGAAATTCATCACGTACACCCCGGTGGCCTGCATGAACAGGTGCACAGTCGGGGGGAGATGGACGCTGTCGGAGGTCACCACGTTGTAGTCGTCGATGTTGAAGGTGAAGGCGAAGTTGTCGCCGCGCCAGCCTTCGACGTCGAGCGGATTGTGTTGATAGAACAACGTTGTCGGGCCGCCCTCATGGATCAGCCGCACCTGGTAGTCGTCGCGGCCGTCGTCGTCGATCGGCTCGGGTTCGGGGATGACCGCCTGCGAGGGGTCGAACGGGAAGTGCCGGCCCAGCGAACCCGGCGGCGGAACACGGAACTCCTCGCTGGCCTCGATCATCAGCAACGTCGTTTCGGCTTCGGGGACCTGACGCCAGGTGCATGCCTTCGGCAGATACACCCAGTCACCGTCGCGGTAACGCAGCGGCCCGAACTCGGTCTCCAGCAGGCCGGTCCCTTGGTGCACGAAGCACAGCAGATCGCCGTCGACGTGGCGGACGAAGTACGGCATCGCCTCGTGGCGTCGGGACAACGAGATCCGGCAGTCCGGGTTGGTGAACATCAACAGCGGCCCGCCGTCGGCGTCGGTTGCGTCGCTGGGCTTGAGTTCGCTGGACAGTACGTCAAGGGGACGCAAGGGACCCTCTGACCGGTAGGCGGTGGGGTCGTGGCGGCGGTACATGTTCGCGGTGCGGCCGGTGAACCCGCCGCGACCCAGTTCGTCGTCTTTGAGGCCCTCGAGGTCAGCGTGCAGGCGACGCGGTGTCTTGCCTTTACGCAGGTGAATGAAGGATTCCATGGCGGGCTCCAGGGTTGCGACGGCATCCGGGACGGCAGAAACCGAAAGTGACATTACTTTTTCTTCTTACGCGGCACAAGGGCAATTTGCGGTATTCGTGATGACTTCTGCGGCCAGGCGCAGTCTGTAGGGCATGACCAACGACACCATCACCGCCACGATCACGATCCCCGCAGCGGCCGAAGCAGTATTCGGCGTACTGGCAGACCCCACGACTCATGCCGCCATCGACGGGACCGGCTGGGTGAGAGATTCCCTCGACGGCAAGACGTTGACGGGTGACGGCCAGATCTTCCGGATCGCGATGTATCACGACAACCACCCCGCCAAGAACTACGAGATGGCCAACAAGGTGGTCGTGTTCGACCGCCCCCACGCGATTGCCTGGCAACCGGGCCAGGACGCCGAAGGTGACGGGACGCTGTCATTCGGCGGCTGGTTTTGGCGTTACGACATAGACGACGCGGGATCCTCTGCATCTCACGTCACGCTTACCTACGACTGGTCGGCGGTACCGCCCGAACTCCGTGAGCACATTCCGTTCCCGCCGTTCGACCCCACGCACCTGGAGAATTCGCTCAAGCATCTGTCCGACCTGGCCGCGGCTCGGTGATTGTTCAATCCCGCACGCGCAGGACGACTTTTCCTTTCGCGGTGCGATTCTCCAGCGAGGCGATCGCGGCAGCGGCTTCCTCCAGCGGGTAGACCACCGGCTCGGGCGGAGGCAGCTGGCCCGAGGCGAGCAGCTTCTCGAGGTCGGCCCATTGCTCGGTCAGCGCGTCGGGGTGCGTGCCGGCCCAGGCGCCCCAGCCGACGCCGACGACGTCAATGTTGTTCAGCAGCAGCCGGTTGACCTTCACCGTCGGGATCTCTCCGCCGGTGAAGCCGATCACCAGCAGGCGGCCGCCCGGTGCCAGCGAGCGCAGCGAATCGGTGAACCGGTCGCCGCCGACGGGATCGACCACCATGTCGACACCGCGGCCGTTCGTCAATTCCTTTGCGGCGTCTTTGAACCCGTCAGCCAGTACGACGTCGGTGGCGCCTGCCGCCCGCGCGATATCTGCCTTGTCCTCGGTGCTGACGACCGCGATGACGCGTGATGCGCCCAATACCGACGCCAATCGAAGCGTCGACGTACCGATCCCACCGGCCGCACCGTGCACCAACACCGTGTCGCCTGACTGCAGCCGACCGCGGACGGTCAGGGCGAAGTACATGGTCAGGTCGTTGAACAGCAATCCCGCGCCCGCCGTGAAGCTCACGTTGTCCGGCAGTTTGAACACCCGGTCGGGCGCCAGCACCGCGACTTCGGCCATCCCGCCGGTCAGCATCGTCAGGCCGACAACCCGGTCGCCAGGCTTGACATTGGCATCCTGCGGCGCCGATCGGACCACACCGGCGATCTCGGCGCCCAACACGAACGGCGGATCCGGCCGGTACTGATAGAGGCCTCGGGTCAGCAGCGCATCGGGGAAGGCCGCGCCCGCCGCGTGCACCTCGACGACCACGCCGTCGCCGGTCGGCTCATCGATCTCACTGACCTCGATGCCGTCCGGACCCTCGAGTCGAGTCAACTGTGCTGCGCGCATGCCACCTCCGTCGTCAGGCTGAACGTCGCTATGGCATGACGTTAGCCTCGTGGAACGGAGCCGTTCCCGCTCGGTCCCTTTTCGGTTGGGTCGCAGCTACCGCGTGCTCGTGATCCGAGCGACGCCGCGCATCACGGATCGGCTGACGACGTGGCGGACCCGTTGCGACGGTGATTGCGAAATGGGCTGCGGCGCGGCGCCGAGCCGTGGGAACAGCGCGAGAGCGTTAGTGCGCTCGATAGCCTCGCGGGCAGCCGTATCGATGCGGGGATAAATCTCCAGCCCGGCCGCGAAAATTTTTCCGGCGACTGTCGGGGCGAACGGGAAGTCGGATCCGAACGTGATGTGGCCGGGTTTGGCGAAGGCCAGCAGGGTCGGCAACGCGGCCGCGCTTGAGGACAGCGCGGTGTCGAAGTAGAAGCTCGCGAAGTCATCGAGTACATCGGCAGGGCTGCGACCGGTGTCGGCGGTGATCGCGACGGCCATTCGGTGACTGGCATAGGGCACGAACCCGCCGGCGTGGCTCAGGATGAAGCGGATGTTGGGGTAGTTGCTTCGAATTCCATTGCACACCAGTAAGTATGCGGAGCGAGTGGTGTCGAGCAGGAAGTCCGCTGCGAACGGTGGGATGCCGGGCACCGTGGGACCCGGCAGTTCGGCTGGGTGAATGAACACCACCGCTGATCGTTCGTTGAGGGCGGCGAACAGCGATTCCTGGCCGTCCTCACCCAGATACGTGCCGGCGTTGTTCGCGAGGAGCACAACACCGTCGGCATGCAGCTCATCGAGTGAGCGCACTACTTCCGCGACGGACTCGACGATGTGCGGCATGGGCACGGTCGCAAAGAACCCGAACCGGTCGGGATGTGCTGCGGCCAGTTCGGCGGTGTAGTCGTTGAGGTCGCGCGCGAGCGCGGCCGCGTCCGCCGGGTTCGGCAAAAACGCTGTGCCAGGGGTGGACACCGACAAGATCGCGGTGCCGACGTCGAGGTCTGTCATCGCCTGCAACGATGCCTCGGGGCTCCACTCGGGTAGCTCTCGTCCGCCGGCCGCGCTAAGCCCGGCCTTGTGCAACGCTTTTCGGTACTCAGGGGGGATCAAGTGGTGGTGGGTGTCGATGCGTAGCACGGTCGCCTCCTGTTAGTCGTCCGGTATAGCCGCATGAGCCAGCGTGGGGACGGTGGCTTCCCCGTGCAGCAGTGATTGGGCCGCGGTCTTGAACTGCGCCAGTTTCTCGACGATGGTCTGCCCCTGCCGGGTGTGTCCCCAGATGCTGATGCCCTGATACGTCGTTGGTTGCCAGGTCTTCTCGTCGACGACGATGGGATTCCACCCGACTTCCCATTCGAATCCTGACGGTGTGACGGCGTAGAAGGACAGTTCGCGGTCGTTGGTGTGTTGCCCGACCTCCAGCGCCAGCTGGAACCCGAGGTCTTTCACCCGCTGATAGGACGCGGTCATGTCGTCGAGGTCGGCGACTTGAATGTTGACGTGCTGAACACGCGTGCGGATCGGGTTGATCGGCAGCCGATTGACCGCGGCGATCGCGATGGAGTGGTGCCGCTGGTTGACCCGCAGGAAGCGGATCTTGAACTTGAGACCACTGATGGTTTCGTCGATGAAGTCGGTGAGCCGAGCGTCGAACACGGTGTCGTAATACCCGCGCATCTGATGCGGCCTCGTGGACGTGACAGCGACATGGCCGATTCCGGCTTCGCCGGTGACGAAGCCGCCGCGGACCGCCATGTCCAGCGGCACGTCGCCGGTGCGGGGCCGGGTGAACAACTCTTGCGTCAGGCCGTTAGGGCCGGGGAACCGCACCAGACGCTCAACGCCGCGCAGCCGGGCCTCATCCGCGGTTCCCTCGACAACCGGCACATCATGGCGAGTAACTCGGGCGAGGATTTCGTCGAACGTGCGATGGTCGTCGACCTGCCAACCGAGGGCGGTGACGTCCTCGGCGGGCCCGCGCCGCAACAGAAACCGGCATTGGTTGTCGTCGAGTCGAAATCGCAGCACGTCGGGCCCGGTAGCGTCGACATGCATACCGATGGCGTCGTGACCGAAGCGCCGCCAGTCGGTAAACCTCTCGGTCTCGACGACGACGTAGCCCAGGTGGATGCTGCCAAAGATGTTCATCGGTCGAAAACTGATGGTGCACTGAGAAAGTCGATGGCCATTCGATTGAACAGCTCGGCCCGTTCCCACTGCAGCCAATGGCCGGTGCGAGAGGTCATGACCAGCTCGGCGTTGGGCATCAGGTTGGCCAGCATCGGCCCACCGGACGGCCGATTGACTTTGTCATCGCGACCCCACAACACCAATGTCGGTGTCTGCAGATGCTTGAGGCGCTTGTCTCGGGTGAGGTCCATCCGCCACAGCGTGCGCAGCGCTGTCGGTCCGGACGGACGACGCAGCGGCGGGTCGGCCACCACCTCGGGATCGACCGAGGCCGCGTACCGGGTGTCGATCAGGCTGTCAGGCACGCAAGCACCCTCGTAGACAAGGTAATTGCGGATGAACGTTTCCAGCTTGTCGCGGCTGGGTCCGTCGCCGCCGTAGTACGCCAACAAGCTCTTGAGTCCGGTGGTGGGCACACCTCGGGTAGTCCCGATCCCACCGGGACCCATCAGGACAAGCTTGCCCACACGCTGGGGTGTGTCCAGCGCCAACCGCAGCGCGGCCGCACCGCCGTAGGAGTTGCCGACCACACACGCTGTGCCGAGGCCGAGTTCGTCGAGCAGGCCGTGGATCATGTCGGCGAGGTAGCCGAATGGATCGGACTGGTCGACGCCTTTGGCCGAGCGGCCATAACCGGGCATGTCGGGCACGATCACCCGGAAATGGTCTGCGAGAGAGTCGATGTTGCGGGAGTAGTTGGAGACGCCGGAGGCGCCGGGCCCGCCGCCGTGCAGCATG
>DATDLZ010000168.1:0-22728 GCA_036519055.1 Mycobacterium sp. | reverse complement strand
AGTAGGCATTCACCGTTAAGTTTGTGTTACCGGCGCGGCTTAACACCTTAAGTTTCCCGGCGCGGCGCCGTCGACCAAGTAACGCACCACCGCGCCGTCTACGCAGTCATTTCCGTTGAACGTCACCGTGTGTTGGGTGCCGTCGAAGGTGATCAGGTCAGCGCCGAGTTGATGGGCCAGGTCGACCCCGGCTTGATACGGGGTGGCCGGGTCGTGAGTGGTGGACACGACGACGACTTTGCCGGGGGCCACCGGCGCGGCCGGATGCGGCGATGACGTCGCGGGCACCGGCCACAGCGCGCACAGGTCGCGCGGCGCATGGCCGGTGAACTGCCCGTAGGACGTGAACGGCGCGACCTGACGTATCCGCCGATCGGCGTCGGCCCACACCGCCGGATCGGTCGGCTCCGGCGCATCGACGCAACGGATCGCGTTGAACGCGTCCTGCGAACTGTTGTAGTGCCCCTTGGCATCGCGGCCGTAGTACTCGTCGGCCAGCGTCAGCAGGTCACCGGGATCGGTGCCGCGTCGCAGACCGAGCAGGCCGCTGGTGAGGAATTTCCAGAACTGCGGGGTGTACAGCGCGTTGATGGTGCCCGTCGTGGCGTCGGCGTAACCGAGCGCGCGCCCCTCCGAGGTCGCCGCGGGTTTGGTCACCAGCGGGTCGATCAACTGGTGGTAGCGGACGACCCATTGGGCCGGGTCGGTGCCCAGCGGGCAGTCCGTGGAGCGGGCGCAGTCCGCGGCGTAGTCGTTGAACGCGGTCTGGAACCCGGCTTCCTGGTTGACGAGCTCGTCGATCGGGCCGATGCTCGGGTCGATAGCGCCGTCGAGCACCATCGACCGCACGTGGTCACCGAAGCGCTCGACGTACGCGGTCCCCAACTCGGTGCCGTAGCTGTAGCCGAGGTAGTTGATCTGGTCGTCGCCCAGGGCTTGGCGCACCGAATCCATGTCTCGTGCGGCCGAAGCGGTCCCGACGTTCTCCAGGAACGCCGAACCATTCCGGGCCTGACAGCGCTGAGCTATCTGCCGGTACACCTGCTCGATGTGCGCCACACCCTGCGGGCTGTAGTCGACCATCGGTTCGCGCCGATAGGCGTCGAACTCGGCGTCAGTTTGGCAGCGCACCCCCGGCGTGGAGTGGCCGACGCCACGGGGATCGAACCCGACCAGATCGAATCGCTTACTGACCTCAGAGTCCGCCAGATCCGCGCCCATCGAGGCGACCATGTCGACCGCCGACGCCCCGGGACCGCCCGGATTGACCAGCAACGCTCCGATCCGCGGGCCCGTTGCCGGAATGCGGATCACCGCGAGGTGCACCTGCGCGCCACCCGGGTTTGCGTAGTCGACAGGAACCGCGACGGTCCCGCATTGCGCGCTCGGAACGTCGCGGGGGCTGCTGATGACCTGGCCGCAGCTCCCCCAGCTCAATGGTGGCGCAGACGACGGCTGGGGCGCCCCCGAGCTCGGCGTGGGGCCCGCGTCGTATCCCGGCGTTGCGCCGGTCAACGGCGTCAAGGCAATAGCGGTCGCCATCGACAACCCAAATGAAAGCAGCGCAGAGCTCAGCCGTCTCATGCGCCACATGGCAGTCAATCGTGGCATGCGTCGGCCACAGGCCGTGATCCCATTGGTCACACCTTGATCTCGTTATTTACCGCGCGGTCTCTACGTTTCGCTCGCGAAGCGAACCCACGGCGGCGCTAACACTTAGCCCCCTTGGACGGCACAGTACCGCTGACGATGTACGCCGACGCATAGTCGTCGATGCAGCTGTTGCCCTGGAACACCACTGTGTGCTGTGTGCCGTCGAATGTGAGCAATCCGCCGTGCAGCTCATTGGCCAGATCGACACCGGCTTGGTACGGCGTCGCGGGGTCGTGTGTGGTGGACACCACCAGCGTCGGCGCCAGCCCGTGCGCCGAGATGGTGTGCGGCTTGCTGGTCGGCGGCACCGGCCAGAACGCGCATGTGCCCAGCGGGGCGTCGCCGGTGAACTTCCCGTAGTTCATGAACGGCGCGACCTCACGCGAGCGGCGGTCCTCGTCGATGACCTTCGCTCGATCCTTCACCGGCGGCTGGTCCACACAGTTGACCGCGACTCGGGCGTCGGTGGAGTTGCTGTAGTGCCCCTTTTTGTCGCGACGCATATAGAGGTCGGCCAACTCGAGCAACACATCGCCACGGTGGCGCGACAGTTCGGTCAACCCGGTTGTCAGGTGGTGCCAGAACGTCGGTGAATACAGGGCCATGATCGTGCCGATGATGGCGTCGCTGTAGCTCAGGCCGCGCCGGTCTTTGGTGCGTGCCGGCCTGCCGACATTCGGGTGCTTCTTGTCGACGAGCGCATAGACCAGATGGTGGTACACGTCAACGGCTTTGGCCGGGTCGGTGCCCAGCGGACAGGTGGCCGACTTGGCGCAGTCCTTCGCATAGTTGTCGAAGGCATCCTGAAAACCCTTGGCCTGCCTCAGGTCTGACTCGACCGGGTCCGCATTGGGGTCGATGGCACCGTCCAGGATCATCGCCCGGACATTCTTCGGAAAGGCCTCCGCGTACGCGGCGCCGATCCGGGTGCCGTAGGAGTAGCCCAGGAATGTCAGCTTGCTGTCGCCCAGCGCCTCGCGGATGGTGTCCAGATCGCGGGCGACATTGTCGGTTCCGACGTTCGCCAGGAATTTCTTGCCCATCTTGGCGACACAGCGGCCGACGTACGCCTTGGTCTCGTCCTCGATCTGCGCGACGCCTGCCGGGCTGTAGTCGGCTTGCGTCTCGGTGCGCAACTTGTCGTTGTCTGCGTCGGAGTTACACCAAATCGCCGGTCGCGAGGCCGCCACTCCGCGTGGGTCGAACCCGACCAGATCGAAGCGTTCCCGGACCTGCTGCGGCAACGACTGCACGACGCCCAGTGCCGCCTCGATGCCGGACTCCCCCGGACCCCCGGGGTTGATGACCAGCGAGCCGACCTTGTCGCCGGTCGCCGGGAAGCGGATCAGTCCGAGCGTGGTGGCGTCACCGCCGGGGTGTTTGTAGTCGACGGGTACGGCGAGCTTGCCGCATTGCGCACCGCCAGGCAGCTTCACCGCCCCGCCGCCCGCAACGCGGCACGAGCCCCACTCGATCGGCTGGCCGACCTTCGGGCCGGCAAGTACCGCGCGACCCCTGACGACCTGAGTACAGCTGGCCACGGTAACCGCGGTAACCGCCATCGCGGTCCAGATCAGCATCGTGCGCGCGATCTTGCCGCGGCGAGGGCTCCCCATGCCCAACATGCTGCCATGCGTCAGCGCGGGGCCCCGGCTGCTGGGCCGTCTAACGTGTCGCGAGCAGCAGTTCTTCCATTCCGACCGCGAAGTCGTCGGCCAGCTCCCACAGGTCGGGCAACAGCTCCGGGCAGGCGATGATCCCGATGTCGAGTTTGCCGGTCAGCGACATCACAGTGATATTCAGGCCCGAGCCGTGGAAGATCGGCCCGAGCGGATACATGGCCTTGACCTCACTGCCCAGGAAGTACAGCGGCACCTGCGGACCCGGCACGTTGGATATCACCAGGTTGTGCACCGGCATGGTCTTGGTGAGACTGGTCCGGGCATACGCGCGCATCGCCATACCGAACACCGCGGGCGCGGCGAACTGAGACCAGTCCTGCAGCAGCGTGGCTTTGATCGCCGAACTATGTTGTTTGGCAACCGAATTCGCGTCAGCGATGGCCTTTATCCGCTCCACCGGATCGGCGATGTGGGTCTGCAGACTGGAGAACATGCCCGAAACCTGATTGCGCCCAGGCCGATCCGACTTTCCGTGCACGGACACCGGCACCATCGCCACCAGCGACGATTCCGGCAGTTCGCCACGGTCGAGCAGGAATTGGCGCAGCACGCCGGACACCAGGGCCATCACCACGTCGTTGACCTTGACGTCGAAGTGATCCTTGACCTTCTTGATGTCTTCGAGGTCCAACTGCGCGTAGGCGATGTTGCGGTGCGGGGTGACGCTCGCGTTGAAGGCGGTCCGCGGGGCCGCGAACGGCGGCGCCATCGTCTGGCCGCTGCGTGCCCGCATCACCGTCTTGACCACTGACGATGCGGTGTCGGTCAGCGCATTGGCAAAGCGCAGCGGCCTGGCCGCGAATTTGACCGCACCCGTCAGTGCGATCTCGAAGTCGCTGCCGCCGCCGACGCCCTCGACCGGATCTGGCGCGGGGGCGTCTGCCTCGGTGCTGCACAGCTGAGACATCAGGTTGGCCCCGGTCACGCCGTCCACACCGGCGTGATGCACCTTCGTCATCACGGCCAGGCGACCGCCCTGTTGCGCATCGGTGCCCGCGACGCCTTCGATGACCCACATCTCCCACAACGGCCGGGTGCGGTCCAGCGGCAAGCTCGCGATATGACCGCAGATCTCGGCCAGCTCGGCGCGCCCTCCCGGTGGGGGCAGACCGATCCGGTGCAGGTGGCGATTCACGTCAAAGTTGTTGTCGTCCACCCACACCGGATGATCGAGGTTGAACGGGGTGTCGGCCAGCTTCTCGCGGAACTGCGGCATTGCTTTGCTTCGCACGGCCAATTCGTCGCGGAGCCGATCAAAGGTGTAGCCGCCCGGGGTCGTCGAGGTGTCGAGCTCCAGAATCGAGCACACATGCAACGGCTGTGCCGGGGTTTCCAGGTAGAGGAAGCTGGCGTCGAGTCCGCTGAGTCGCTGCATGCGCCGATGGTATGTCCGCTGCCGCAGGGGGGCGCCCGAATCGTCACGATGGTGACGGTGTGAGGAAGTCCACTGGGCTCGCTATCCACATGGGCGGCGGCAGATGGCAGACTATTCAGGTCAGACGAACCCGGGGACCCGATTGGGCCACGAGGATCGACCCGACCAAAGCTAGGGACAATGATGTCTGAACAGACTGTTTACGGTGCCCATTCTTCTTCGCAAGTTGCGCCGCGGACCAAGACGCGCGTCCACCACCTGCAGAAAATGAAGGCCGAAGGCCACAAGTGGGCGATGCTCACGGCCTACGACTACTCCACCGCCCGGGTCTTCGACGACGCCGGCATTCCGGTGCTGCTGGTCGGTGATTCGGCCGCCAACGTCGTCTACGGCTACGACACCACCGTGCCCGTGTCGGTCGACGAGTTGATCCCACTAGTGCGCGGCGTCGTACGCGGTGCACCGCACGCTCTGGTGGTCGCCGACTTGCCGTTCGGCAGCTACGAGGCGGGACCGGGCGCGGCGCTCGACGCCGCGATCCGCTTCATGAAGGAAGCCGGCGCGCACGCCGTCAAGCTGGAGGGTGGCGAGCGGGTCGCCCCCCAGATCGCGGCCCTGAGCGCCGCCGGCATTCCGGTAATGGCACATATCGGCTTCACCCCGCAGAGCGTCAACACCCTCGGCGGTTTCCGGGTGCAGGGCCGCGGGGACGGCGCCGAGCAGACCATCCACGACGCGATCGCGGTTGCCGAGGCCGGCGCGTTCGCCGTGGTGATGGAAATGGTGCCGGCCGAGTTGGCCACCCAGATCACCGGCAAGCTGACGATTCCGACCGTCGGGATCGGCGCAGGACGCAACTGCGACGCCCAGGTGCTGGTCTGGCAGGACATGGCCGGTCTCACCAGCGGCAAGACGGCCAAGTTCGTCAAGCGCTTCGGTGACGTCGGAGGCGAATTGCACCGCGCGGCAACGCAGTACGCGGACGAGGTCGCATCAGGCACGTTCCCCGACGACGAGCACAGCTTCTAAGCCCTGGTTTAGCGGCCACCGGTATGTGGCACGCTCTCGAGCATGTCCGCCAACGGCCCGAGCACCGCGCGCTATCTCGAAGTTGAGCGCAAGTTCGATGCCGACGAGTCCACCCAACCGCCGTCGTTCGACGGCATCGCGGAGGTAGGCCGGGTAGAGCACGCCGAGACGCAGTCATTGGACGCGGTGTACTTCGACACACCGTCCCGCGATCTCGCGCTCAATCGCGTCACGTTGCGCCGTCGCACCGGCGGCCTCGACGCGGGTTGGCACCTGAAACTGCCGGCGGGCCCCGATGCTCGCACCGAAGTGCGGGCGCCGTTGGATACCACCGACAGCACCACGGTGCCCACCGAATTGCTGGATGTGGTGCTGGCCATCGTGCGGGACCGCCCGGTGAGCCCGGTGGCGCGGATCAGCACCACTCGTCGGGTTCGTCTGCTGCACGGTGTCGACGACACGGTGCTCGCCGAGTTCTGCGACGACCACGTCGCCGCGGGCCTAGGCGCCGACGGCACCACCAACGAGCAGCGGTGGCGTGAATGGGAGCTCGAACTCGTCGACCCCGGCGCGAACTCCGGGCTGATGGACGAGGTGTGCGACCGGCTGCTCGACGCCGGTGCGCGTCCGGCCGGCCACGGCTCCAAGCTGGCGCGGGTGCTCGGCACGTCGCCAAAGGATTTACCGGCCGAACCGATGCATCGGGCGCTGGCCGAACAGATCGGCGAGCTGCTGGTGTGGGACCGCGCGGTGCGGGCCGAGGCCGACGACGCGGTGCATCAGATGCGGGTGACCGCCCGCAAGATCCGCAGCCTGCTACAGGCCGCTCCGGATTCCTTCGGGCTGGCCGACGATGCCCCCATCGTCGAGGAACTGCGCGAGCTGGGCAATGTGTTGGGGGTGGCTCGCGACGCCGAAGTCCTGGCCGATCGCTACCGCAGCGCTCTGGACGATGTGCCGCCGGAGCTGGTCCGTGGGCCCATTCGGGAGCGGCTAGTCGACGGCGCCGAACAGCGCTACCGGACCGGACTCCGGCATGCGTTGTCCGCCTTGCGCTTACCGCGCTACTTCCGGCTGCTCGACGACCTGGATGCACTGGTCGGCGAAGCGCCGTCGGCCGGTCGCGAGCCGGCGCCGACGACCGTCGCCGCCGCGGGCAAGAAGGTCTACAAGGCGGCAAAGGCCGCGCGACGGGCCGCCGGCGGGGCGGACCGTGACGATGCGATTCACCGTATTCGTAAGCGTGCCAAGCGACTTCGTTACACCGCGGATGCGACCGGCGCGAAGAAGGTGTCCAAGCGGGCGAAGAAACTGCAGTCACTGCTCGGTGATCATCAGGACAGCGTGGTCAGCCGCGAGCACCTGGTGCAACAAGCGCAGGCCGCGCACGCCGCGGGCGAGGACACGTTCACCTACGGGCTGCTCTACCAGCGGGAAGCCGAGCTCGCGCTCGACTCTCGCCGCCGACTCGAGCCGAAGCTCAGCAAGCTCTATAGGGCAGTGCGCAAGCTATCGGACTGAGCCGAAAGTGCTCGTAGGCCACGCAGGGTCCTGCTTATCAGTTCACGTCGTTCGTCGATGGTCATCGAGTCACCGAGGGGAGCGTGCACCCGCAAATAACCCTGTGTCGCCAGGTCGTCGACCAGGAACCGCGTCGCACCGAGCGGCAAAGACAGACGAGAGGCGATCTCTGCGACCGAGGGGCTGTTCACGCACGACGTCAGGATCTGGCCCCGCACATCATTTCTCCGCCAGCGCGGCGGCTTCGCCGTCGTGTTGAGCGCTTCGACCGGAGCCTCGAGTGCCAGTTCGACACCGAAGTCGGTACTGCCTTCCGTCAGCGTGAAGGGCCGCACCAAGCTCGGCTCGTCCGCGGTTTCCGGTTCTGTGAACCAGTCGCCGATCGGCTCGCTCGTGCCCTCCGACTGCACATGTGGCGAACTATGCGGCACCTGGCGGTTCGCCAAGTACCACAAGGTCTGGTCAGCGTGCACCGATGCGCGCACCTCGCTGGCGACGACTTTGAGGATGGTGCGGTCGGTGTCGATGACGAATGTGGTCCGTCTGACCGGCAGCAGCCGGGCCAGCAGGCCGCGGCGCCGAGCGTGCCGACCACGCCGGGTCTCCTCACGCGTCCCGACGGATCTACGCAGCTTGGCGAGTCTGCCTCGGTGCACCCCGAACAACTCGGACACCACGCCGTCCGCGTCGGAGAGCAGCGGATAGTCGAACGAGCGCTGTTGGGCGAAGTGGGCCTGCCTGTCGACGGTGTCGGTGCTGATGCCGACCCGCTGGGCGCCCACCCTGGCGAATTCGTCGCTCAGGTTCCGAAAATGACACGCCTGGGCGGTACAGATCGGTGAGGACGCTAATGGGAAGAAGAACAGCACAACCGGGCCGTCGGAAAGGAGCGTGGACAGTTTCCGAGGCCGACCGGTGTGGTCATACAGAGTGAAGTCAGGCGCCTTCTCGCCCGCGATCATCGGCAAAGAGTAACGCGGCAAAGCTCTGCGCGTCGCACGACTGGAGATAATTCGATCATGGCCTAATAGCTAGCTGAGAGATCGCTGATGGTGTCGTATCGGCCCTGTCGTCTGCCCGAAGACTTACGAGAACAGTTCCGTGAGGTTGACCGCGGTGCCCAGGGTCGCGAACAGGGCTTGTGCGGCACCGAGTAGGACGTCGTATGGAACCAGGGCGGTGTTGGCGGACATCGGATCAAGGATCGCGCCAAGGAGGTTACCGGCGTCGAGCTGATCCGTGACGACGTTCGCGTCGTATGCGGGGAGACTGGTGAGCAACACGTTGATTGCGTCTGCAAAGGCGAGCGTCGAGGAGTATTCGTTCGAGAGCGTGCTGCTGATGTCGTTGATGATGTCTGCTGGCGGCGAGCTCAGCGTTACGTCGGAAAGCGGGAAGCCGACCAACCTGAGCAAACCATCGATGACGTCGGTAAACGACGGGTTCTCGGGGGCAACGCCATTGGTGTAGAACGAGTTTGCGAATGGCAGCAACGGCGCGACTTGGTCTTGGTAGCTGATCGGGTGCTGAAGATCGTTGAGGGCGTTGGTGACTCCCTGCTGCCAGCCGTTGCTCAGTGCGTCGGACAGCTGCGTCTGGTCGATGTCGGGGTACAGCCCGAAGGTGGTGGGCACATTGGCCGGCCCCTGATTCCAGCCCTCGGTGATGCTGCCGTAGCCCAAGTTCACCAGAATCTGGGTATCCGGTTCCAGAAGGTCATAGAGCGGCTGTCCGATTCCCGGAGCCAACAGCAGCGGCTCCAAGATCGGCAGGTTGTCGTTCGGAATCAGGTAGTAGTCGGTCAGTCCTTCCCCGGTGAGCGCCTCAGATCCCGACAAGAGAATCGCATTGTTGATCTGGTCGGGGGCGAGATCCTGATACGTAAAGTGCGCTAAAAAGAACCCCAGCATGGCGTTGAGGTCCGACAACAGGTTGGTCGTGTAGTGGGGGAAGTCGGCGAGACCGTCGTATTCGAGCGTGTAGATGTCGGTCGGATAGAGGTCGGATGGTGTCGGGGGCAAAAAGGGAGCCCCAAAAGCGGTGAAGGCCGAGGTGTTACCGGCTGGAAAATCGAAGGTGTTCAGAAAGCCGCCGTTGGGGTTTTGAACATCGGCGGTCAGCACGAAGTGCACATCGTCACTGGGCACGCCTTGTTGGGCGAGCTCCGACATGCTCAGCGAGGCGGCATCCGCACCCTGCGAGTAGGCGAAAACCACGACGGGATTCTCGGGGCTCACCCCTCCGGCAGCGATTTGGCCTTCAATATCGGAGACCATGATCTGCTGGTCCTGACCCAGCGACGTGGCGAGCTCCAGGCTTTTGATACCGGTGGTCGGGTAAAACTCATTGGGTATGAACGCGGGTTGGGCGGTGCCGGTGAAGCCGAGCGGCTGCAGATACAGCGTGTCGGCGGCATCCACGAATTGGGGGGGCGGTATCGGGACACCGGTGCCGCCGAAAACCAAAGCCGTACCGTCCCCGAGCGCCGAATCTGCGGTGTCAACAAGCTGTATCGCGGGGACGTGAACGGTCCGCGGCGACGGTGCGACTGACGGGATCACGAGTAGGCCGGCACCCACGATTGCTCCGACTACGAGCAGGCGACCCGCGGCCGTGCCGAGTGTCGGCATTGTCCGATGAGCGTTCATTTCGTCCCACCGCTACTGCACGATGTCGACCAAGAAGGGAGCGACGATAGCTTGCGCCAACAGATTGTCGCCCAAGGCGGCGGCGAGGTCGAAAAAGCCAACGCTGTTGTCGATTCCCTCGAAACCGGCGAAGGCGGTGCTGCCGTCACCGAAGACCAAGGCGGCGTCGAAACTGGTCGGAGAGAACAATCCCGATATCGGTTCAGCGTAGAAACCGGCTTTGGCGACGCTGTCGGCCCCGTCGGCAACGGCGACGTCGAAATTGCCGATTTCGGCCTCGGCGAAGCTGTTGGTGCCGTCGGCGAATGCGAAGTCGAACGCACCGTTCTGAGCGGAGGCGTAGCTGTTGTCGCCGATGGCGATCGCAATGTCCCCCGGGCCCGCCATGGCGATCGCGGTGTTGTCCAAGTAGGGGAACAAAAGGGTCCCGCCGATTGAGATCTGCATATCCAAAGCCTGGGCCGGATCTGCCGCCGGGACGGACAAGCCACCCAGCAGTGGATCGATCGACCACAACCAATCGGTAGACGAGTCGCCCGAGGCGACTCCGGGCGTGGAGGCCAGCGCCGCCCCAATACCCAACTCAACGGCCAGCAGGCCCAGCCGACCGAGACCACGAGAACGCAACATGGGCCTTCCTGTCTCTCAGCCCCCTGTGCGTATTTTCTTAGTGACCGCAGCCAGGCACCGCAGTAGTCCGGTACTTCATTTCCACCTGCCGCGTACTGCCGTCAAGGCGGCTGGGATTCCGGCCGGTACTGGTTTCCACGCCTCACGCCACTACTACGCAAGCCTGTTGATCCGTCGCGGGGAGAGTGCGACGACGGTCCAGTCACGTCTCGGCCACGCCAGCACGTTGAGACAGTTCAGAAGCCTAAGGCGGGCGAGTTGGCCTGTAAGCCGGATTCTGTTCCGCGTTACCAGGTAACGCGGCGGCGACCATCCATCTGGACACACCGTCGCCGGGTGCCTCGAGCGGCCTACCCGCAGGCTCGGGCGAGCAGCCCTCAAACACCTGCGCGACCGCACCGTAGTGCGGTCTTCTTGACCTTGCTTCGGGTGGGGTTTGCCTAGCCACTCCGGTCACCCGGAATGCTGGTGCGCTCTTACCGCACCGTTTCACCCTTACCACCGCGAGGGTGGCGGTTTGTTTTCTGTGGCACTTTCCCGCGAGTCGCCTCGGATTGCCGTTAGCAATCACCCTGCTCTGTGAAGTCCGGACTTTCCTCGACTCGCTGCTACATGAGCACGAGCCGCGGCCGCCCGGCCAACTCGTCCGCGCTAACACCGTACTCGTTGGCGAATACGCAGGCCACCGGCTATCTAGGCGGCGTGCAAGCGTGCACACGTTACCTCGACGGCGATCTCCATTTCGCTGATCTCCATCCGGGCGGTCGATCCCGGCAACGGAGGTGCTCCCGACCGATATTGCGCACCCGTCGGAGTAGTGAATTCCGCTGTGTGAGTTGATTTTTCATCGACATTTGATTCGACGAACCAGCCGGCAGTCTCTTTGACGTAGTTACACCGTTCGCATAGGCCGAGCCCGTTGTCCGCACTCGTCGCTCCGCCGGCCACCCACGGCCGGGCATGGTCGCGATGCCGGATCGGCGCGTCGCAGTAGGGCGTACGGCAGCGCTGATCCCGGAACTCGATGAAGGTCGCCAACCCGCGAGGAAACAGCCGGGCTCTCGACTCCATGGTCATCAGGGCGCCGGACGTCGGATGGGCATAGAGCCGACGCAGCGTCGCCCGCGACCGCTCGTCGCCGACTGCGCTTGAAATCAACCCGCGCGCAACAGCCGCTGGGATGGGACCGTAACCGTTGACGTCGGCAGGCGCACTGGATCCGCCCATGAGGGTTTCGTCGGACAACACCAGATTGACCGCGATCGGCGTCGCCGTCGCTGCGCTCCGGCCGGTAACCCGCTCAACCAGCGTGTCGGCCATCACCTGGCCACGCGAGCGCCCATCGACGCAGATATCGGCCTCCCGCCGCAGCGCCGCGTACACCGAAACTCCCTGCGCGACCGGCAATAGTGCGGTCAGATACGTCATCGTGTCCGGCGCGGGTCGGATGCTCACTGTGCGTTCGGTCTCGGCCCTCGCGGCCCGATCGACCACGGCGTGTGGATCGAGCCGATAGGCGATTGTCTTCGCCGCCGCAGCCAACCGAGCATCGCCCATCCCGTTCAACCTGTCCGGGTCAGCGCACATCTCGGCATCTAGCGTCTGCCGGTCCTCGACCTCCAGGCATGCGCTCTCACGCACGATCAAGGTGGCCCGCCACTCCGTCAACACCCCGGCCTCCAAAGCGGCTAGGGTGTACGGCATTTCGTTCACCAAGGCTTTGGCAAAGCCGAGGTGCCGGTTGCCCCGAGCTGGCGAGTCGAGTCGGGCGAGCGCGATCTCGCTGGCCACGCCGCGGCCGCGCCGCGCCGCCGGAATTCCCTCGGCCGCCTCCGTCGCGCGGCGCGAGGCATCCAACGCGGCCGCAGCTCGGGCCTGACCCGCAGCCGCGGCACATTTGACGCGCTCCAACTCGGCGATGAGCTCAACCAGCGTCGATTCCGCACAGGTCGGGTCGACTGCGGCCAACTTTTCGAACATACATTCGATTATGCCAGAGCCTACTGACTCAAACTATTTGGCAGGGTCAGCGGTTGTGGATAACTGCGGCCGAGGCTCAAAGGGTTGTGGACATGGTGAGGTCGCGGACGGGGGCTCGACGTGACCGCTTCGCCGGCCGACCGCATCGAAGCCCGATGCCGCCCCCAACCACAGGTCTTGACAATTGCTCATCTCACATTGCAGGCATCCTTATCGTCTACAGGTCAGGAGCGAAGGGAGGGCCCGGCGGATGCCGACGAGCGACTGGACAAAACGCGTCGACGCCGGCGACTGGGAGGCGATCGCCGCCGACGTCAACGACTTCGGGGGTGCGCTGTTGCCACGCCTGCTGACGACAACCGAGGCCCGCCGGCTGCGCAAGCTCTACGCCAACGACGTCCTGTTCCGCGCCACCATCGACATGAAGCCTCGTCGCTACGGCTCCGGGCAGTATCGCTATCTCCACTTCCCCTACCCGGAGCCGATCGAGCAGCTCAAGCAGGCGCTGTATCCGCGGCTGTTGCCGATCGCCCGCGATTGGTGGGCCAAGCTCGGCCGCGAGACGCCCTGGCCGGACAGCCTCGACGAGTGGCTGGACATCTGCCATGCCGCCGGCCAGACACGGTCGACAGCCCTGATACTCAAATACGGGACCGACGATTGGAATGCGTTACATCGAGATCTGTACGGAGACTTGGTTTTCCCGCTTCAGGTGGTGATCAACCTGAGCGACTCCGGCACGGAATACACCGGCGGGGAATTCATGCTCGTCGAACAACGGGCCCGGGCCCAATCGCGCGGTACCGCAACCCAATTGCCGCAGGGCCACGGCTACCTGTTCACCACCCGCGACCGGCCGGTGCAATCGGCTCGCGGGTGGTCGGCCGCCGCGGTGCGCCACGGCCTGTCCGTGGTGCGGTCCGGCGAGCGTTACGCGCTGGGACTGATCTTTCACGACGCTGCCTGACCGACTTATTGCAGCAGCCCGGTGATTCCGCCGAAAGTGTCGTCGGCGCCGATGCGTGCCCAGACTGTTTTGCCCGTCGACGTCGCCGCGTTCCCCCAGCGATGGCACAGCGCGGACACGATGTCCAAGCCGCCCGGGCAGCCGCCGAGCGGGCGTTCACGCCGGACCGCCAAGTTTGGGCTTGCGTCGGATACCGCGACGACGACCTCGTCGGTGGTGCCCTCGAGGCGGATATCGAAGCCACTGCGGGTGTGACTCAGCGCGTTCTCGGCGAAGACGGTGGTCACCGTGCTGACTATTGCGATCTTGTCGCGCATCGACCAGGCCATCAGATGGTCACGCACGAACATCAGCGCGGAATTCACGCTGTGTGCGTGCGGACCGAACTGTTCGCGGGCGCGGTGGACGTAGCGGCTAGGAACATCCGACACCCCCGGCAACCGCAGCACAGCGACGCCAGTACGTCCGTGCGGAATGCTTGTCAACATCCTTTGCCGCTTTCTTGACAGAAGGAGAATTACGGGTCGGGACACTACCCGCGGAATGCCGTTTAGCCGCGCAACTTCCGGATGAGTGGACGTGTCGGCCGCGGCGCGTCGCGATCAGGCGGATGCTGCGCGCGCCACCGTTGCCGGCGTGTCGGCGACTGCAGTTATGGCAGAGGCCGAATCGCGCCCCAGCGCGATCGTCGCCGCCGTCATCGCGCCGACGGCCAGCGCCAGAATCACACCCCCGGCACCTCGGACCACCAGATGCTCACCGAGCACGACCACACCCAACAGCACCGCCACGATCGGCTCACCGACCAGCATGACCGGCACCGACGCTTGCAACGCGCCCGCGTGAAATGCCGACTGTTGCAACACGGTAACCGTGACCGCAAGTGCCACCAGGAGATACGGCGCCGGCACCGTCAACAATCCATGCCAACCGTGCGCGGCAAGGTGGCGGGTGCTGACTTTGGTCAACACGGCGATCATCCCGAGCAGCACGGCGACGGCGGTGGCCAACAGCATGGCCCGGGTTCGACCGGCCGTCCGCCGGGCCGCCAGGACGCAGACGATCACCACTGGCACCGAGGCGCCCAGCGCCACACTCCACGCGGGCACCGGTGGACGATAGTGGCCCTCGCGCGGCTGGCCCACCAGAACAAATACGGTGAGCGACGCGGTCAGCAGTAACGCCCAACCCCAATCACGCGCCCGCACATGCTGATTGGAGAACCGCGCGCCCAGCGGCAGCACGAACAGCAGCGACGACACCAGCAGGGGTTGCACGAGCAGCAACGACCCGTGTGCCAACGCGAGCGCCTGAAAGACATATCCGCCGATTGCGGCCAGCGTTCCCGCCCACCACGACGGCTGACGGACCCACGACGTCACGATTGCGCCCGAGTCCTCCGGGTTGTCTACCGCCCCCTGGATGGCACGCTGCCGGACGACGATGCCCACCGCGGCCCAAAACGCCGCGAGCAGTGCGGATCCGATAGCCAGGGCGTGCGACGCTAACCACTCCACGTTTGGCTCACTACCCGGATGCTCGCAATCTCTAACCCAGATACCCGGTCTGATTCACCAGTCGCACCGACGATGCGCCGTCGGGGTAGAACTCGGCGATGCTCAAAGACGCCAGGTCGAGGTGCAGCCGGTAGAGAATCCCCGGCCCGGCATCAAGCGCCTCGCGCAGCAGCATTTTGATCGGCGTCACGTGCGACACCACCAGCACGGTGCTGCCGCCGTGGTCGGCGACGACCCGGTCCCGCGCACGGGAGACCCGCTGGTTCACGGCGTCGAAGCTTTCTCCGCCCGGCGGCTCTGTGCTGGTGTCGCGTAACCAGCGTCGATGCAGTTCGGGATCGTGTTCGGCGGCCTCGGTGAACGTGAGTCCTTCCCATGCGCCGAAATCGGTTTCGATCAGGTCGTCGTCGACGGTGACGTCCAGGCCCAACCTTTTTGCGGCCGCGGTCGCGGTGTCGTGGCAGCGCTGCAACGGTGAACTGATCACCGCGGCGATGCCGCCACGCGCCCCCAGGTAACGGGCGGCGGCGTCGGCCTGTTGCCGGCCCAGCTTGGTCAGTGGTGGGTTGCCGCGTCCGGAGTAGCGCCGCTGCACCGACAGCTCGGTCTGGCCGTGGCGCAGCAACAGCAACCGGGTGGCGGTGCCGCGCGCGCCGGTCCATCCCGGCGGTGAGGGGTTCTCACTGACCGCGGCCGGCGGCGGTGCGTCGGCCTGTTCGGCTGCAGCGTCCATCGCCTCGTTGGCCAACCGGTCGGCGTGCGAGTTCTCCGCTCGCGGAATCCAGGTGAAGCTGACCCGCTCGAACCCCTGCGCCAGCGCGCGTGCCTGCGCGTGAAGCTCGGCAAGGTCGGGATGTTTGACCTTCCATCTCCCCGACATCTGCTCGATGACGAGTTTGGAATCCATTGACACCGCGACTTCGGCGGCGTGCAGCTTCGCGGCCTCTTCCAAACCCGCGATCAGGCCACGATATTCGGCGACGTTGTTGGTGGCCCAGCCGATGGACTGCTTACTCTCGGCCAGCACGATTGAGCGGTCCGCGGACCAGACCACCGAACCGTAGCCGGCCGGTCCGGGGTTGCCGCGGGATCCGCCGTCGGCCTCGACGAGGACTTTCACTGGCTTGCGCCTTTGAGCCGCAACAAGATTGCCCCGCATTCGGGACACCGCAGCACTTCGTCGTCGGCCGCCGCGGAGATCCGGGCCAGCTCGCCGCGGTCGATCTCGATCCGGCATGCCCCGCATCGGCGTCCTTGCAGCAGGCCCGCCCCGGGCCCGCCGCCGGCCCGCTGTCGTTCGTACAGCGTCACCAGATCCGGAGCCAGCTCAGCGGTGAGTTCGTCGCGCCTCGACGAGTGAACACGCCGATGGTGATCGATGTCGGCCAGCGTTGTGTCCAGGGCTTGTTGAGCGGCGGCCAGATCATTCTGCAGTGCGTCGACGGTCGCCTGCTCCGCGGCCTGCTGTGTCTGCAGCTGTTCGCGGCGTTCCATCACCTCCAACAGCGAATCCTCCAGGCTGGATTGGCGGCGCTCCAGGGTGCCCAATTCGTGCTGCAAATCCGACAATTGCTTGGCATCTGCCACGGATTGCAGTAGCGACCGGTCCCGCTCCTCGCGCTGGCGCACCGCGTCGATCTCCGACTCGAAACGCGAGACCTGGGTGTTCAAGTCCTCCAACGCAATCTGCAGGGCTCCCAGCCGATCGTTGGCGGCTACCTGCTCGGCTCGTATCCGCTCGCAGTCGGTGCGCATGGGCAGGTGGCCGGCGCGGTGGTCCATCTTCGACAGCTCGGCGTCGAGCTCGGCAACTTCGAGCAGCGAGCGCTGCTGTGCGACTTCGGCTTTCATGTGTACTCTCCCCCGCCGTCGTTGACGACGTTCCATGGATCGGTGCGGATGGGACACACATCCACGGACAATGCGGTGCCAAAAGTCGACCGCAGCACGTCGGCAGCCTGCTCACACCATGGGTATTCACTGGCCCAATGCGCGACATCGATCAGCGCCACCTCCGAAGCACGGCGGTGCTCGTCGGCCGGGTGGTGACGCAGATCGGCCGTCACGTAGGCCTGAACATCGGCGGCCGCCACGACACTCAGCAGCGAGTCACCCGCACCGCCGCACACCGCAACCCGCGAAACCAGCCGGTCCGGGTCACCGGCGGCGCGCACTCCCCATGACGTTTGCGGCAACCCTGCCCGCACCCGGGAGACGAACGCGCTCAACGGCTCTGGCTGTGGTAGTGAGCCGATCCGGCCCAGCCCCACATCGCCCGGCGTCGGCGCCAGCGCGACGATGTCGAACGCCGGCTCCTCATACGGGTGCGCGGTGCGCATCGCCGCGAGCACCCGACCCCGCACCCGCGCGGGCGCGACAACCTCGACCCGGTCCTCGACCACGTGTTCCACGGCGCCGACGCTGCCGATGGCCGGCTGTGCGCCGTCCTCCGGCAGGAATTGGCCGGTGCCGGTGACGCTCCAACTGCAGTGCGAATAGTCGCCGATCTGGCCGGCCCCGGCCGCGAAGATCGCCGCTCGCAGCGCATCCGCGTTCTCGGGCGGGACGAAAATCACCCACTTGTCCAGGTTCAGCGACGCCGGCGCGGGCTCCAGAACGGCCTCGACGGTCAACCCCAGCGCGTGCGCCAACGCGTCGGACACACCGGGTGACGCCGAGTCGGCGTTGGTGTGCGCGGTGAACAGCGAACGCCCGGTGCGGATCATCCGGTGTACCAACGCACCCTTGGCGGTGCTGGCGGACACGGTGTCCACCCCACGCAACAGCAACGGATGGTGGGCCAACAGCAAGCCGCCGTCGGGCACCGCGTCGACCACCGCGGCGGTGGCGTCGACCGCGATCGTCACCGAGCTCAGCGCGTCGTCGGGGTCGCCGCAGACCAGACCGACGGAATCCCACGACTGAGCAAGCCCGGGCGGGTACGCCTCGTCCAACGCGTCGATGACCACACCCAACCGAACCGTCATCGCAGCACCCCGCTCTTGGCGATGTCGGCGATCGCCTCGACGAGCAGCGGCCACTCCGGTCGCACCGCGGCACGCAGGTAGCGACCGTCCAGGCCGACGAACGTATCGCATCGTCGCACCGCAATTCCTCTGGCGTGCAGATGCTTCCGCGTCAACTCGGCGTCACCGACGGTGAACAAGACGAACGGCGCGCGGCCGTCGACCGGCTCGACACCCGCCGAGCGCAGGCCGGACACCATCTCGGCGCGCATCGCCGCCAACCGCCGAGCACCCGCCGCGGCTTCGGCCACCGCCTCCTGCGCACAGCACGCCGCGACGGCGGTCAACTGCAGCGTGCCCATCGGCCAGTGCGGGCGGGTAGCGGTCAGCCGCGCCAGCACCTCCGGAGCGCCCAGCGCGTAGCCCACCCGCAGGCCGGCCAGCGACCAGGTCTTGGTGAGGCTGCGCACCACCAGGACGTCGGGCAGCGGCTGATCGGCCAACGATTCCGGCTCGCCGGCAACAGCATCGGCGAACGCCTCGTCCACCACAACGATGCGGCCGGGCCGCCGCAACGACAGGATGTGTTCGCGCGTGTGCACAACGCCGGTCGGGTTGGTCGGATTGCCGACCACGACCAGGTCGGCCTTCTCGGGTACCTGCACGCCCGCCAGACCGAACGGCGGATCGAGAAGGGCGTGATGCACTGGGACGTCGGCTGCTCGCAGCGCCACGTCCGGTTCGGTGAACGACGGTGCGATCACCGCGGCCAGTGTCGGACGCAGATCGGGCAGCAGTGCGAATCCTTCGGCGGCTCCGGCCAACAGCGCAACCTCGTCGTCGGCGCGGCGGTGCCGGCCGGCGACCGCCCGGATCGCCGCACGCTCGTCGTCGGTGCTCGGGTATCGCGCCAAGTCGGGCAGCCGTGCGGCCAGTCGCTCCAGCAGCCAGGCCGGTGGCTGCGTGTGGCGGATGTTGACGGCGAAATCGAGCATGCCGGGTTCGGCGGCTTGATCGCCGTGATAGCGCGCCCCCGGGAGCGAGATCGATGCGCTCGAATCCAGACTCGCCACATCTCAGACAGTAACGACCGCACGTCGACGTCCGGTATCGGGACACGATCACCGGCACCCCGCGCCATCCTGGACAATAGGTACGTGACAGGCACGGTCTCGGCAGCTGATTCGCATTGGCCGGCTCTCCCCCGCAAGCGGGTGGGGGTACCTCCAGCCGCACAGCGGCTAGGGGGCGTACCCCCACCTCCCGCCGCTTCGCGGAGCGCATCGTCGCCGGCCGCCCCCCAGCTGGTGATCTTCGACCTCGACGGCACGCTCACCGACTCCGCGGACGGCATCGTGTCCAGCTTCCGGCACGCGCTCGGCGAGATCGGTGCCGCTGTGCCCGAGGGTGACCTCGCCAGTCAGATCGTCGGGCCGCCGATGCACCACACCTTTGAGGCGATGGGGCTGGGCGAGCACGCCGAGGCGGCGATCGCCGCCTACCGCGCCGACTACACCACCCGCGGTTGGGCGATCAACAGCCTCTTCGATGGGATCGGGCCATTGCTCGCCGATCTGCGGGCCGCCGGTGTCCGACTGGCGGTGGCCACCTCCAAAGCGGAGCCGACCGCGCAACGCATATTGGCCCATTTCGGCCTCAACGAGCACTTCGAGGTCGTCGCCGGAGCCAGCGTCGACGGCACGCGCGCCGCCAAGGCCGACGTGCTCGCGCATGCTTTGGCGCAACTGCAGCCGCTGCCCGAACGGGTACTCATGGTCGGCGACCGCCGCCACGACGTCGAAGGCGCGGCCGCCCACGGCATCGACGCGGTCGTCGTGGGCTGGGGTTACGGTCAGGGCGACTTCGCCGACACCGGCGGGACCAGTGGCGCCGTGCACGTCGCGACGATCGCCGAGCTGCGGAGGGCGTTGGGTGTCTGATTCCAAGCTGCACATCACCTTCGTGTGCACCGGCAACATCTGCCGGTCGCCGATGGCGGAGAAGATGTTCGCCCACCAGATCACCGAACGCGGCCTGGACGACTCGGTGCGGGTAACCAGCGCGGGAACCGCCGGCTGGCACATCGGCAAGTCTGCTGACGAGCGCGCCAACCGCGTGCTGCGTGGGCACGGCTACCCCACCGACCACATTGCCGCTCAGGTCGACATCGACCATCTCAACGCCGACCTGGTGATTGCGCTGGCCCGCAACCACGTACCGCTTCTTCAGCAGCTGGGCGTCGATACCGGTCGGATCCGGATGCTGCGATCCTTCGACCCCCGTTCTGGCGCTTTCGTTCTCGACGTCGACGACCCCTACTACGGCGACCACGACGACTTCGAAGCCGCGTTCGCCGCGATCGAGGCTTCGCTGCCCGGACTGCACACATGGGTCGACGACCAGCTCGCACGGGACGGGCACGGCTGATGCGCCGCCTGGCCTTCCTGCTGCGGCCGGGCTGGATTGCGCTGGCCGTGGTGGTGATCGCATTCACCTACTTGTGCTTCAGCGTGCTCGCCCCGTGGCAGCTGGGAAAGAACACTAGAACGTCGCGGGAGAACGACCAGATCCAACGGTCGCTGACGACCGCCCCGGTAGCGTTGAAAACGCTTTTGCCGCATCAGGATTCGTCGGCACCCGACGGACAATGGCGCAGAGTGACGGCGACCGGGCACTACCTGCCGGACAAGCAACTGGTGGCCCGGTTGCGGGTGGCCGAGGGCGACCCGGCGATGGAGGTGTTGCTGCCGTTCGTCGTCGACGGCGGCCCGACCGTCCTGGTCGACCGCGGCTACGTGCGGCCTCTACCGGGTTCGCGGGTACCGCCGATCGCGCAACCGCCCCGTGGGACGGTGACCGTCACGGCACGCCTGCGCGACTCCGAGGGTCCGGTGCAGGATAAGGAGTCGTTCGTCAGTGATGGTGTGCGACAGGTTTATTCGATCAATACGAGTCAGATCGCCACGCTGACCGGAGTTCCGTTGGCCGGGTCGTACCTGCAATTGGTCGGCGATCAGCCTGGCGGGCTGGGCGTCATCGCCCTGCCCCATCTGGACGCGGGTCCGTTCTTGTCCTACGGCATCCAGTGGATCACCTTCGGCGTCGTCGCGCCGATCCTGCTGGGCTACTTCGTGTACGCCGAGGTGCGGGCACGCCGCGCCGACAAAGCTCAAGCGTCATCGGCGAAGACCGCCCAGAAGCCAGCGACCGTCGAGGACAAGCTCACCGACCGCTACGGACGGCGGCGCTGAGCCCGACGAGCGCCAGCGCCGCGGCCGCTTGCACCGCACGCGAAAGCCGCACGGCGCGGCGCAGATCCGTGACGGTTGGCGGTGGACCTGCACCGAGGGCCGGGCGGATCTGCAACTCGTAGTTGTACTGGGTAGGCCCGCCGAGTTGCACGCCCAGCGCCCCGGCGAATGCCGCTTCGACCACGCCGGCGTTGGGGCTGGGATGACGACCGGCATCGCGACGCCATGCGATCACCGCGCCCGACGGCGAGCCGCCGACGATCGGCGCGCACACCACCGTCAGCGTCGCGGTCACCCGCGCGGCGGCATAGTTGGCCGCATCATCCAACTTCGCTGCGGCCCAACCGAATCGGGCATAGCGCGGTGAGCGGTGACCGATCATCGCGTCGAGCGTGTTGATCGCGCGGTACCCGAGGACGCCGGGCACCCCACCCGCCACGGCCCACAGCAGCGGGGCGACCTGCGCGTCGGAAGTGTTCTCGGCGATCGACTCGACTGTGGCGCGGGTCAATCCCGCGGCGTCGAGCAGTGCCGGGTCGCGGCCGCACAGCGACGGCAGCAGCCGTCGGGCGCCGTCAAGGTCATTGTTTGCCAGCAGCCCGCCCATCGTTGATCCGACGCGAGCCAGCGACGTTCCACCGAGCGCGATCCAGGTGGCCGCCGCGGTGACAACAGCCGACCCGAGCGGGTCATACCGGCGGGCGTAACGCTGCAGCGCTGTGCCGAACAGGCTCACAGCGCCGACCAGAATCGCGACGTGTACGGCGCCACCGCGCCGGGTATCGCGATAGGTGAGCCGCTGCACCGTCGTTGCCGCGGCGCCGAATCCAGCCACCGGATGACCCGCCCGCGGGTCGGCGAACACCAGGTCGGCCAGGTAGCCGACCAGCACACCGACAACCCGGGTATGCCGCGTGGCGCCAAACACTCCGGCAGCGTCTCACACATGGTCTACTCGGCTGATGGGGCCTTCATCGCGGGCGCAGCCCACCGGAAATAGAGGGAAGCGGCGCGCCACCCGGGTCGCTGACCTGCTGAATCCCGCCGCTGTGCTGCTGCCCGCCGCGAACGTGATCATGCAGCTGTCGCTGCCTGGCGTCGGCTACGGCGTGCTGGAAAGCCCAGTCGACAGCGGCAACGTGTACAAGCATCCGTTCAAACGGGCGCGAACCACCGGAACGTATTTGGCCGTCGCGACCATCGGCACCGAGTCGGACCGCGCGCTGATCCGCGCTGCCGTGGACACCGCTCATAGGCAGGTACGGTCGGCGCCGTCGAGCCCGGTGGCCTACAACGCTTTCGACCCGGACCTGCAGCTGTGGGTGGCCGCCTGCCTGTATCGCTACTTCATCGATCAGCACGAGTTCTTGCACGGCCCGCTCGACGATGCGACCGCGGACGCGGTCTATCAGGACGGCAAACGACTGGGAACCACACTTCAGGTTCGCGACGCGATGTGGCCACCGGACCGCGTCGCGTTCGACGATTACTGGAAGCGGTCATTGGAAG
>DATDLZ010000167.1:0-4633 GCA_036519055.1 Mycobacterium sp. | reverse complement strand
CCGGGGGTCAGGCCCGGGGTTGCGCCCGGGGTCAGGCCCGGAGTCGTGAGCCCGGGGGTCGCACCGGGGGTCAGGCCCGGAGTGGTCAGACCCGGTGACGTCAGGCCCGGCGAGGTCAGACCCGGAGACGTGAGGCCGGGCGACGTCAGGCCCGGTGAGGTCAGCCCGGGGCTGGCCAGGTCGGGCGAGCCCAGGCCGGGAGTGCCCAGGCTGCTGGGGCTGGTGGCACCGGTCAGGCTCGGGATCGGCGGCAGGCTGACGCCGAACTGCGACAACCCCTGCGTCAGCGCGCCCATCAGCTCGCCAGGCAGGTCGGTCATGGACGCGGCCCGGACGAACTCGTGGTGCACGGGTGCGGGCTTGGCGGTCAAGTCGCAAACAGCGATGTAAGCAAAAGGACTCGCGACCGCCAGAGCGGCGAACGCGCTCGTGGCTGTCGAGAGCCTGCGTCGACGTCGGTTCGGCACGGAAGTCTCCTCAATCTGGAAATGCGGTCACTGTCATGCCCGTGGGCAAGGTGCCTGATAGGTCGTTCTCAGCGCACATGACCGATGGTACGTACGTGAATGGTGTGACTAGAGTGACGAGATCCAATCGTGAGCCAATCGCGACGTTCGTCATCAAAATCTGCTCTATCGTGACCCGACACGCCGGTATTCGCGCTTGCAGTGAAGGCGGCGCCATTAAGACCCGCGCGCAACGCCGCCGCCAAGCGGGCTGTGGTCTCGCAGTCGGATACCCTAGGCAACCGATGACCACTCGTTTCGACCTCTTCGTCGTCGGCTCCGGATTTTTCGGTCTGACGATTGCCGAGCGCGTGGCCACTCAGCTCGGCAAGCGGGTGCTCGTCGTCGACAGGCGTCCGCATATCGGCGGAAACGCCTATTCGGAGGCCGAGCCGCAGACCGGTATCGAGGTGCACAAGTACGGCGCGCACCTGTTCCACACCTCCAACAAACGGGTGTGGGATTACGTGCGGCAGTTCACCGACTTCACCGGCTACCAGCATCGGGTCTTCGCCATGCACGACGGCCAGGCCTACCAGTTCCCGATGGGCCTGGGTCTGGTGTCGCAGTTCTTCGGCCGCTACTTCACGCCCGATGAGGCCAGGTCGCTGATCGCCGAGCAGGCCGCCGAGATCAAGAGCGACGACGCGCAGAACTTCGAGGAGAAGGCGATCTCGCTGATCGGCCGGCCGTTGTACGACGCGTTCGTGAAGCACTACACCGCCAAGCAGTGGCAGACCGACCCCAAGGAGCTGCCGGCGGCCAACATCACCCGCCTGCCGGTGCGCTACACCTTCGACAACCGCTACTTCAACGACGCCTACGAGGGCCTGCCGGTCGACGGCTACACGGCCTGGCTGCAGAACATGGCGGCCGACGACCGCATCGAGGTCAGGCTGAACACCGACTGGTTCGACGTCCGCGACGAACTACGCGCCGCCAGCCCGGACGCTCCGGTGGTTTACACCGGTCCGCTCGACCGCTACTTCGACTATGCGGACGGCCACCTGGGCTGGCGCACTTTGGATTTCGAGCTTGACGTGTTGCCAACCGGCGACTTCCAGGGCACCCCGGTGATGAACTACAACGACGCCGACGTCCCCTACACCCGCATCCACGAGTTCCGCCATTTCCACCCGGAGCGGGATTACCCGGCCGACAAGACGGTGATCATGCGGGAGTACTCCCGGTTCGCCGAGCAGGACGACGAGCCGTACTACCCGATCAATACCGAGTCCGACCGCGCGGTGCTGGCCGCGTACCGGAGCCGGGCCGCAAGCGAAACCGCTTCGGCCAAAGTACTTTTCGGCGGACGGCTGGGTACCTACCAGTATCTCGACATGCACATGGCGATCGCCAGCGCATTGAATATGTACGACAACGTCCTGGCGCCGCACCTGCGTGACGGCGCGCCGCTGGACGAGGACAGCAGAGGAAGCACCCGGGGATGAGTAAGACCACGGTCGACGATGTAAACCGTGCCGCGACCCAGCAATCCGGTAAGGCGGTGAGTCTGCTGGCGCGCGTCATCCTGCCGCGCCCGGGCGAGCCGCTCGACGTACGCAAGCTTTACCTCGAGGAGTCGGCCACCAATGCCCGGCGCGCGCATGCGACGGACCGCACGTCGCTGCAGATCGCTGCCGAGTCCGAGGTGTCGTTCGCCACTTACTTCAACGCGTTCCCGGCCAGCTACTGGCGTCGGTGGACGACGTGCACGTCGGTGGTGCTGCGAAGCGAGCTCACCGGCAAGGGGCGCGTCGACGTCTACCGCACCAAAGCCACCGGAGCCAGGATCTTCGTGGACGGCCGCAATTTCGCCGCGACGGGCAGCGTGCCGGAGATCCTGGAATTCCAGATCGGTCTCGATCCATTCGAGGACGGTGGATGGATCTGGTTCGACATCACCACTGACACCGACGTGGAATTACGCAGTGCCGGCTGGTATTCCGACCAACCCGCGCCGGGTGTGGCGAACGTCGCGGTCGGGATTCCGACCTTCAACCGGCCCAACGACTGCGTCAACGCGCTGCGTGAACTTACCGCAGATCCCTTGGTGGACAAGGTGATCGGCGCGGTCATCGTGCCCGATCAGGGTACGTCCAAAGTCCGCGACCACCCCGATTTCGCCGCTGCCGCTGAGGCGCTTGGTGATCGGCTGTCGATCCACGACCAGCCCAACCTCGGCGGCTCCGGCGGATACAGCCGGGTGATGTACGAGGCGCTGAAAAACACCGACTGCCAGCAGATCCTGTTCATGGACGACGACATTGAGCTGCAGTCGGACACCGTTCTGCGGATCTTGGCCATGCACCGCTTCGCCAAGACGCCGATGCTGGTCGGCGGCCAGATGCTCAACCTGCAGGAGCCGTCGCACCTGCACATCATGGGCGAGATGGTCGACCGGGCGAACTTCATGTGGACCGCGGCGCCGTTCACCGAATACGACCACGACTTCGCCGAATACCCGTTGAGCGACAACAACCCTCGCAGCCAGCTGCTGCACCGGCGCATCGACGTCGACTACAACGGCTGGTGGACCTGCATGATCCCGCGCCACGTGGCCGAGGAGCTCGGTCAGCCGTTGCCGCTGTTCATCAAATGGGACGACGCCGATTACGGGCTGCGCGCCGCCGAGCACGGCTATCCGACAGCGACGCTGCCGGGTGCGGCGATCTGGCACATGGCGTGGAGCGACAAAGACGACGCCATCGACTGGCAGGCCTACTTTCACCTGCGCAACCGGCTGGTGGTGGCGGCCATGCACTGGGACGGCGACGTGCGGGGGCTGGTCGGCAGCCACTTCAAGGCGACGCTCAAACACCTGTCCTGCCTTGAGTACTCGACGGTCGCCATCCAGAACAAGGCGATCGACGACTTCCTCGCCGGCCCGGAGCACATCTTCTCGATCCTGGAATCCGCTCTGCCAGAGGTACATCGGATGCGCAAGCAGTACCCGGACGCGGTGGTGTTGCCGTCGTCCGACGAGCTGCCGGCGCCGTCGCAGCGGAACTACGAGATGAAGCCGCCGGTGAATCCGCTGTCCATCGGCTACCGGCTGATCCGTGGAGTGCTGCACCAGCTCAAAGCGGCTGAGCCGGACCATCATCAGCGCCCGCAGCTCAACGTGCCGACCCAGGACGCCCGGTGGTTCCGGTTGTCCACCCTGGATGGCGCCACCGTCACCACGGCCGACGGCCGCGGTGCCGTCTACCGGCAGCGCGATCGGGACAAGATGTTCGCGCTGCTGTGGCAGTCATTGCGCCGCCAGCGGCAGCTGCTGCGCCGCTTCGACGAGATGCGCCGCGCCTACCGCGATGCACTACCGGTGCTGTCCAGCAAGGAGAAATGGGAGACGGTGCTGTTGCCGGCCCACAACAACGTGTCGGGCAATGGCCGACATCACGGCTGAAACGGCGGCGCCGAGCGGCGAAGTGGCCGTACTCGTTGCCGTGCAGTCGGCGTTGGCGGATCGCCCCGGCGCGCTGGCGGTGGCACGGGCCATGTCTTATTTCGGTGAGCACAGCCTCGGCTGGCTGGCGGTGTCGGCGATCGGCGCGACCCTGCAGCCGGCCCGGCGGCGCGGCTGGCTGGTGGCCGGCGCGGGGGCGTTCGCCGCGCATGCCGCGGCCGTCGTGATCAAACGGCTGGTGCGTCGCCCACGGCCGCATCATCCGGCGGTCGCAGTCAACGTCGGCACCCCGAGCAGCCTGAGTTTCCCGTCGGCGCACGCCACTTCGACCACCGCGGCGGCCGTCCTGCTGGGCAGGGTCACCGGTTTGCCGCTGCCTGGCATGCTGGTGCCGCCGATGGCGCTCTCCCGGGTGCTGCTCGGCGTGCATTACCCCAGCGATGTGGCCACCGGCGTGGCGGTCGGCGCAGCCGTCGCGGCGGCCGCCGAGTGGGCAGCCGCCCGGGTCGACCGTCGCTGGCCGGGCAATTGGCCGAAGACAGGTGGAGCGTAAAGATGAGCAGAGAGGTAGGCGACGTCGACAAGAAGGTAGCCGGACCGCCGGCCAACCTGATTGTCGGCGTGGTCAAGGCGATGCGCCCGCGGCAATGGGTGAAAAACATCCTGGTGGCGGCGGCACCGTTGGCCGCGTTGGGCACCGACGTTCACCACGACTGGA
>DATDLZ010000166.1:0-13243 GCA_036519055.1 Mycobacterium sp. | reverse complement strand
CACCTCCAGGTGGTGAGAGCGTCCCAGGCAGGTGTGACACCCCGGCGGCGGTGCCTGCCGTCGTCGGGGCCTTCCGCATTTTGCGGGAAGTTCTCTAGTTACCGCCGCGGACATTTGTTCTGTGAACGCCGCGTGAATTGTGAAAATAGCGGGTGGCGAAAGTGGCATCGCTGACCTCGCAGCCGTGACACTGGTGATGTGGCGTTAACCCCTTCTTCAGCGGCGGCCTCGGCGGCTAACTTCTTCCGTTCAGTGATCCAGTGGCTGCAGGTCGGTTACCCCGAAGGCGTTCCGGGCCCGGACCGGGTCGCGCTGCTGGCGCTGCTGCGCAGCAGCCCACTGCTGAGCGACGAAGAGATCACCGAAGTCGTCGACTCGATCGACGAGGAAGAGTTGTCGAACGACAGCGTCGATCGGGACGTCATCGCGGACTTCATCTCCGACATGACTCATTACGACGCCGGTCCGGAGAACATCGCACGGGTCGCCGCCAGGCTCGCCGCCGCCGGATGGCCGCTGCTCGGGATCAGCGACCACGGCGAGGATGCCGACACAACGGCGGCCTCGACGGCTAACTCACAGAGTTGATACGTCGATCACGAAGCGGTAGCGCACGTCGCTGGCCAGCACCCGTTCGTAGGCTTCGTTGACGTAATCCGCCTGGATGACTTCGATTTCGGGCAGCGTGTTGTGCTCGGCGCAGAAGTCCAGCATCTCCTGAGTCTCGGCGATACTGCCGATGTTTGACCCGGACAGGCTGCGGCGCGCCAGCGCTAGCGGGAAGGCCGGCACCTCCATTGGATGCTCGGGGATGCCCAGCTCGACGAGACTGCCGTCGACGTCAAGCAGGTTCAGGTAGTCGCCGAGGTTCAGGTTCGCCGACACGGTGTTCAGGATGAGGTCGAAGCTGTTGCGCAACTTCTTGAAGGTGTCGCGGTCGGCGGTGGCGTAGTAATGGCTGGCGCCCAGGCGCAGCCCGTCTTCCATCTTCTTCAGCGACTGCGACAGCACCGTCACCTCGGCGCCCATCGCGGCGCCGAGCTTGACGCCCATGTGCCCGAGGCCGCCCAGGCCGATGATCGCCAGTCGGGTCTTCGGTCCGGCCTTCCAGTGCCGCAGCGGCGAAAAGAGCGTGATGCCGGCGCACAGCAGCGGGGCCGCGGCGTCCAATGGCAACGATTCGGGGATGTGCAGAACGAAGTTCTCGTTGACGACGACCGCCTGGCTGTAGCCGCCCTGGGTCACCGTGCCGTCTTTGTCGATGGCGTTGTAAGTAAAGTTCGCGCCCGGCTTGCAGTACTGCTCGAGGCCCGCCTTACAGCTGCTGCACTCGCCGCAGGAGTTCACCATGCAGCCCACGCCGACGTGGTCGCCGACCTTGTGTTTGGTGACGTCGGAGCCGACGGCGGTGACGACGCCCGCGATTTCGTGGCCGGGAACGATCGGGTACTTGGGTGTACCCCACTCCGCCTTGACGGTGTGGATGTCGGAGTGGCAGATGCCGGCGAACTTGATGTCGATGGCGACGTCGTGTGGGCCGGGCTCGCGGCGGGTGATCGTGGTCTTGCTCAGATGCCCCGTCGAATCCGAGGCGGCGTACGCGGAAACAGTGCTCATCAGCAATCCTCTTGAGTGCGTTTAGTTTCGTATCGAATTCTATTGAACGCCATCAAGATTAGCATAGACAGGCTATGTAATCTCGTCGGTGCGTTCGATCTCACACCGCGGGCCCGCTGTGACGCAGCGCTGCTCGGTGCGCCCACGACGCAGGTCAGAACGAGTTGGTGAGATACAGCTCCAGGGATTGAAATACGCTCTCGAGTAGTCCGCTGCCGGCGGCCCCGTGCTCGAATACCGCACTGAGCCACGCGTCAGCGTCATTGAAGTTGTCGGGGATGTCGACGAAGGTGAGCAAGTCGTTGGTCGTCGTGGTCGCGTTAGCGATTTCGTCCGGCGTCAACCCCAGGTACTCCACATGCTGGACGAACAAGCCCTCGATCGTTCCCAGCAGACCTCCGGATTCGAAGTCCTGTTGGAACTCGGCGACCCCATCGCCGGCCAGCGTGTAGATGGTCGTCGGATATATGTCGGTCGGCGTCAAGTTGCCAAGGACGCCGTCAAAGCCCAGGTCGGTCAGAAGCGTGTTCGTCAGACTCGTGCCGAATAACGATTCCAGGTCCGGTACCAGATTGGGCCATACGCCATCTGGGAGCGACGGGTCACCGATGAACACGAAGTGCAGGTCGGCGCTGGGGATGCCGTCTGCTTCGAGCCGGCTCATGGCGATCGACTCGGCGGTGGCGCTTTGGGAGTATCCGAAGATCGTCAGCGGGTTCTCGGCACTGAAAGCGCCTGGATTCGCCGTGAATTCGTTCTCCACGGCGAGAACGACGTCGTCTGCGGCCGTGAGGCTACTGGGGCCCTGTTGAATCAGTTCGGGCGTCGTCAGCACCTGCAAAGGTGCGGCGCACGGGTCGGTCCCGACCATGTCGCAGACCGTCGAGGAGGTTGCGCCATCGGCGAAACCCAGCGGGTGCAGAAACAGATTCTCGGCGGCCTGCGCGAACGCGGTCGACGGCGTCGGCTCGGTGGTTCCACCGAGGATGATCGCCGTATCACTCCCAGATAGCGGGCCGAGCAGAGTGTCGTCGGCGTGGGCGGCTGGATTGCTCAGGACGCCGGCGACGCCAACGAACAAACCAACTGCGGCGACCTTCTTATATCCGTTCACCGCTACGCTCCTTCGCTCTCACCGGTGCGCCCGCACTGGGATCGGCGTCTGCGCATCTTCTTAGCGGAAGTTAATCGTGATTTCAGGAATTCGGCCGGATCGGGTGTGCTTTCAGCCCGCTAGTTGATCGGCGCGTTGATCCAGCGAAGGTCGTCGATGATGCCGCGGGCGGCGATCACGCCCTCACCGGTCTGCCATACCTCGTTGTTGACCACGAACACCCGATTGTCGCGGGTGGCCGCCAGCCTGCGCCACGAGTCGCTGTCGAAGATGGTGGGCGCGCGGTCTTTGGCGGCCGGCGAGTCGAACGACACGTACACAACGTCCGCGTCGGCCTTGGAGAAGTCCGCGTTGTTCGCCAGGTCGGCGTCGGTGCTACCCACCTCGATGTAGGGCTTGTCGGTAAACCGTTGCGCCGCAGGGCGATCAACGCCGATCGTGGTCAACACGCTGGCCGGGAAGTTGTCGGTTCCGTAGATCCGAACGGCGTTCTCGGTGAACTGCACGACGGATGCCTGGTAATGGCCGGCATCGTGCGCGGCGCCGTCGTCGTGCGCCTTCGTGGTGAAGTGGTCGATCACATCGCCCGCGGCGTCGGCGCGCGCGGTCGCCTCGCCGACCCCGCGAAAGTTGTTCTGCCAGGCCGCGCCGGGCGACCCGGTGAACACCGTCGGTGCGATGGCGGCCAGTGCCGAATACAGCTTCGGCGTCAGGGCCTGCGAGCCGAGGATCAGGTCCGGCTTGGCGGCCTTGATCGCGGCCACGTCGGGGCTGCTGCGGGTGCCGACGCCCGGCAGCTTGTGCACGACCGTGCCCAGATACGACGGCTGATCCGACGACCCGTCCGGCAGCGCGGCCCCGACAATCCGCGACTGCAGGCCCAGCGCGCACAGGGCGTCGAGCTGGTCGCCGGAGAGCACGACGATGCGCTGCGGATCGTCGGGAACCTCAGCGGTGTCCGGCTCGACCCCGGTCGCGTTGTGGGCGGTCCGCGTCGCCGGCCCGGCATCCGCGCCGGCCGGTTCCGGTGCACACGACTCGTCTGGCCGACGCTGGTTGCCCAACACGCCCGCCCCAGCGATTTGGGTCGTACTGGTGATCACCGACGCCGACGGCGCTCCGCTTCCGCCGGATGATCCGGAGGTGCAGCCGCTGCATACGGCGGCCGAAATTGCTGCCGCGGCGGCCGCGGCCAGCATGGGTCGCATACCCCTGAGCAGCACGGTCCGACGTTAACATCTGGCCAGCTGAAGCCGACCCTGCCAGCGCCGACGGCAGCCGGCAAAAGTGTTCACCGGGTTATTACGACAGTTTGTAGGACCTGTCCGTCGCGGCGCCCACTCGAACGCTAGACTCAAAAGCCACTGATCCCGGTTGCCCTGCTCGACGTTTGGAGGAGCTCTTGACTGCCGAAGCGCCCCCGCTGGGAGAACTCGAGGCTAGTCGTCCCTACCCGCCGCGAACAGGCCCTAAAGGCAACCTGATCTACCGGCTGATCACCACCACCGATCACAAGCTGATCGGGATCATGTATGTGGTCGCCTGCTTCATCTTCTTCTTCATCGGCGGGCTACTCGCGCTGCTGATGCGCACCGAATTGGCTGCGCCCGGACTGCAGTTCCTGTCCAACGAGCAGTTCAACCAGCTGTTCACCATGCACGGCACGATCATGCTGCTGTTCTATGCGACGCCGATCGTGTTCGGCTTCGCCAACCTGGTGCTGCCGTTGCAGATCGGGGCGCCAGACGTGGCGTTCCCGCGCCTCAACGCCTTCTCGTTCTGGCTTTTCTTGTTCGGCGCGACGATCGGTATGGCCGGCTTCATCACGCCCGGCGGCGCCGCCGACTTCGGCTGGACCGCCTACACGCCGCTGACCGACGCCATTCACTCACCGGGCGCCGGTGGCGACCTGTGGATCATGGGCTTGATCGTCGCCGGTCTGGGCACCATCCTGGGCGCGGTCAACATGATCACCACCGTCGTGTGTATGCGGGCGCCGGGTATGACGATGTTCCGGATGCCGATCTTCACCTGGAACATCCTGGTGACGTCCATCCTGGTGCTGCTGGCCTTCCCGCTGCTGACCGCTGCGCTGTTCGGACTGGCCGCCGACCGCCACCTGGGCGCTCACATCTACGACTCGGCCAACGGCGGAGTTCTGTTGTGGCAGCACCTGTTCTGGTTCTTCGGCCACCCCGAGGTGTACATCATCGCGCTGCCGTTCTTCGGCATCGTGACCGAGATCTTCCCGGTGTTCTCCCGGAAGCCGATCTTCGGCTACACCACGCTGGTCTATGCGACGCTGTCGATCGCCGCACTGTCGGTCGCGGTGTGGGCGCACCACATGTTCGCCACCGGCGCGGTGCTGCTGCCGTTCTTCTCCTTCATGACCTACCTGATCGCGGTGCCGACCGGGATCAAGTTCTTCAACTGGGTGGGCACGATGTGGAAGGGGCAGTTGACGTTCGAGACGCCGATGCTGTTCTCGATCGGCTTCATGATCACGTTCCTGTTGGGTGGTCTGACCGGTGTGCTGCTGGCCAGCCCGCCGCTGGACTTCCACGTCACCGACAGCTACTTCGTGGTCGCGCACTTCCACTACGTCCTCTTCGGCACCATCGTGTTCGCCACCTTCGCCGGCACCTACTTCTGGTTCCCGAAGATGACCGGCCGACTGCTCGACGAGCGGCTGGGCAAGCTGCACTTCTGGTTGACGTTCATCGGCTTCCACACGACGTTCCTGATTCAGCACTGGCTGGGCGACATCGGAATGCCGCGTCGCTACGCGGATTACTTGCCCACCGACGGGTTCCAGCCCTACAACGTCGTGTCGACGATCGGCGCGTTCATCCTTGGCGTGTCGATGATTCCGTTCGTCTGGAACGTCTTCAAGAGCTGGCGCTACGGCGAGGTGGTCACGGTCGACGACCCGTGGGGATACGGCAACTCGCTGGAGTGGGCGACCAGTTGCCCGCCGCCGCGGCACAACTTCACCGAGCTGCCCCGGATCCGGTCCGAGCGTCCGGCGTTCGAGTTGCACTACCCGCACATGGTGGAACGCCTGCGCGCCGAGGCTCACGTGGGCCGGGCTCACGGCCCGGTGGACGGCGACGTCACCCGAGCCGACGACGTCAGCGTTCGCACGTAATGGCCTCTAGCGGAGGCAATTTGGGGTGAGTACACCCCGCAAGGTGTCGGCGTTGATCACCGTCACCGGTCACGACAAGCCAGGCGTGACGTCGGCGCTCTTCGAAGTACTTTCGGGCCACGAGGTTGAGCTACTCAACGTCGAGCAGGTGGTGATCCGGAATCGTCTGACGCTGGGCGTGCTGGTGTCGGCGCCGCCGGACGTCGCCGAAGGCACGGCGTTACGCGACCAGGTCGAGGCGGCGATCCACAGCGTCGGCCTGGACGTCAGCATCGAGCGCAGCGACGATCTGCCGGTCATCCGGGACCCCTCGACGCACACGATCATGGTGCTGGGCAGGCCGATCACTGCCGAAGCGTTCGGCAGGGTTGCCCATGAGGTGGCCGCCCTCGGCGTCAACATCGACCTCATCCGCGGCGTCTCGGACTATCCGGTCACCGGCCTGGAACTGCGGGTGTCCGTGCCGCTGGGGGTCGGCGGGCAGCTGCAGGAGGTGCTGACCCGGGTGGCCGCCGACGTCGGCGTCGACGTGGCGTTGGAGGACTACAGCATTGCGCGCCGCGCCAAACGGCTCATCGTGTTCGACGTCGACTCGACGCTGATCCAGCAGGAAGTCATCGAGATGCTCGCCGCCCGCGCGGGCGCGCTGGACGCGGTCGCCGCGATCACTGATGCCGCGATGCGCGGTGAACTCGACTTCGCCGAATCGCTGCAACAGCGGGTCGGCACGCTGGCGGGCCTGCCCGCCGAAGTGCTCGACGAGGTCGCCGAAGCCGTGGAGCTGACCCCCGGTGCGCGGACCACAATCCGCACGCTGCGCCGGCTGGGCTATCACGTGGGTGTGGTCTCCGGCGGATTCCGGCAGGTCATCGAACCGTTGGCGCACGAGCTGATGCTCGACTTCGTCGCCGCCAACGAGCTCGAGGTCGTCGACGGCAAGCTCACCGGGCGGGTCGTCGGCCAGATCGTCGATCGCGCGGGTAAAGCCAAGGCGCTGAGGGACTTTGCCCATCAGGTCGGGGTGCCGATGGCGCAGACCGTCGCAGTCGGCGACGGAGCCAACGACATCGACATGCTGGCCGCGGCCGGCTTGGGTGTGGCGTTCAACGCGAAACCCGCGCTGCGGGAAGTGGCCGATGCGTCGCTGAGCCACCCGTACCTCGACACGGTGCTGTTTCTGCTCGGCGTGACGCGCGGCGAGATCGAGGCCGCGGACGCGCTCGACGGGGTGGTCAGACGAGTCGACATCCCACCGGACCGGTAGCGATCGCAAGCGCGGCGAAGCCGGACGCTGGGGGTACCTCGCGCTTGCGGGGGACGGGTCGCTACGCAGCCGAACCGACCGCGCTACCCGACAGCCGTCATGGCGTCGCGGTACGGCACGATGGGCGGGTGGCCGAAACCGGGAGCGAGACAGTCGACCCCGACCTGTTGGTCGACTTCACCGATGTGTCGCTGCGCCGCGACGGCCACACCCTGGTCGGGCCGGTGACCTGGTCGGTCGAGCTCGACGAACGCTGGGTGATCATCGGGGCCAACGGCGCCGGCAAGACGTCGTTGCTGCGTATCGCCGCGGCCGCCGAGCATCCCTCGTCGGGGGTCGCCTACGTGTTGGGGGAGCGCCTTGGCCGGGTCGACATGTCCGAGCTGCGCTCGCGGGTGGGTTTGAGTTCCTCGGCGCTGGCGCAACGGATTCCAGGCAACGAGGTGGTGCGCGACCTGGTCGTCTCGGCCGGCTACGCGGTGCTGGGCCGGTGGCGGGAACGCTACGAGGACGTCGATTACCACCGGGCGATCGACATGCTGGAAAGCCTGGGCGCCGAGCATCTGGCCGACCGCACCTACGAAACCCTGTCGGAAGGTGAGCGCAAGCGGATCCTGATCGCACGGGCGTTGATGACCGACCCTGAGTTGCTGCTGCTCGACGAACCCGCGGCCGGTCTCGACCTGGGCGGGCGCGAGGAACTGGTTTCGCGGTTGGCCGATCTGGCGGCCGATCCCGACGCGCCGGCGCTGGTCCTGGTCACCCATCACGTCGAGGAGATTCCGCCCGGTTTCAGCCACTGCATGCTGTTGTCCGGGGGACAGGTCGTCGCGGCAGGTTTGCTGTCCGACGTGCTGACCGGAGACAATCTGTCCGCGGCGTTCGGCCAGTCGATTGCAGTCGACGTGATCGACGGGCGTTACTTCGCCCGGCGCATTCGTAGCCGCGCGGCCCATCGGAGGCGCTTATGACTGACGAACCGCTTGTCCCGTTGCCGGTGCGGCCGGCCGCGACGGTCATGCTGCTGCGGGAGACCGCCAACGGTATCGCGGTGTTCTTGATGCGACGGCACGCAGGAATGGAATTCGCTGCCGGGACAGTCGTATTCCCCGGTGGCGGCGTCGACGACCGCGACCGCAACGCCGACATCGCCTGGGCCGGGCCGCCGCCGTCGTGGTGGGCGGAGCGGTTTGGCACCGACACCGGGTTGGCCGAGGCGCTGGTGTGCGCCGCCGCGCGCGAAACCTTCGAGGAATGCGGCGTGCTGTTCGCCGGCCCGGCCGACGACCCGAACGGCATCGTCAGCGACGCATCGGTCTACCGCGAATCCCGTCAGGCGTTGGCCGACCGGACGCTGTCGTTCGCCGACTTCCTGCGCCGCGAAAACCTGGTCCTGCGGGCCGATCTGCTGCGGCCGTGGGCCAACTGGGTGACGCCCGAAGCCGAACGCACCCGCAGGTATGACACCTACTTCTTTGTCGGAGTGCTGCCGGAAGGGCAGCGTGCCGACGGCGACAACACCGAGTCCGACCTTGCGCGGTGGGCCACGCCGCAGGCCGCCGTCGCTGAATTCGAAGCTGGCCGTTGCTTTTTGCTGCCGCCGACCTGGACGCAGCTGGACTCGCTGATCGGGCGCTCGGTTGCCGACGTGTTGGCCGTCGAGCGGCAGATCGTCACGGTGCAACCGAACGTCGAAATCGACGGCGATAACTGGATTTTCGAGTTCTTCGACTCCGACCGGTATCACCGGGCCCGCAAAGCCGGCGGATTGGGGTGGCGGATTTGAGCGAGTTCGTCAGCGTCCGCCTGGGAGTGCAACATCCGGGCGTGGGGACTTTGGCGCTGTCGCGGCCGCCGACCAACGCCATGACGCGGCAGGTCTATCGGGAGATCGAGCAGGCCGCCGCCGAGGTCAGCAACCGCGAGGACATCGCCGCCGTCGTCCTCTTCGGCGGCCACGAGATCTTCTCCGCGGGCGACGACCTTCCCCAGCTGCGGACGTTGACGACGTCGGAGGTCGAGAGCTGGGTGCGCGTGCACCGCGCCGCCGTCGACGCCGTCGCGGGGATCCCCAAGCCGACGGTCGCGGCGATCACCGGGTACGCGCTGGGCGCCGGCTTGGGGATGGCGCTGGCCGCCGACTGGCGGGTGAGCGGTGACAACGTGCGGTTCGGTGCGACGGAGATCCTGGCGGGCCTGGTGCCTGGCGGCGACGGCATGGCACGGCTGGCCCGCACGGTCGGGGCCAGTCGCGCGAAGGAGCTGGTCTACACCGGCCGGTTCTTCGACGCTGAGGAGGCGCTGGAGCTGGGGCTGATCGACGAGATGGTGGCCCCCGACGGCGTGTATGACGCCGCTGCGGCCTGGGCGAGCCGCTTCGTCGACGGACCCCGGTCGGCGTTCGCTGCGGCCAAGGCCGGCATCGACGGCGTCTATGCGCTGCCGCCGGCCGAGCGTTGGGATGCCGAGCGGCGCCGCTATCTCGACGTCTTCGCCGACAGCTTGCGACGGTCTGCGGCCCAGGCGACTTAAAAAGATCTGAGAGAAGCCTTTACATAGGGTGAGAGCCGCTCGGTACTATGAGCTGGCTCACATCGGGGTCGACGCGTGCGGAGGTCGAATTGATCTTCAGGACAAACCGGCGCAGTCGCGCCGTGGGTGCCGGTGCAGTCTTTGCGGCGTTCGGGGTCGCGATGTTCAGCCCACCAACCGCACGGGCAGACGACTTCGGTCTCGGCGACCTGATCAGCGACCTCATCTCGAGTGCAAGTTCTGCCGAAGTCGGCTCCCAAGCAGTCGATCAGGCGCTTGCCGCCAGCGCGTCTGGCGCGGAAACGTTGTCTGCGGCAGGGCTTTTCCAGCAGTACATCTACGACCCGCTGCACGCCAGCGTGGAGAGCTGGATCAACAGCCCGTTCGGCGAGCAGGTCGACAATGCCCTGAACACGGCGTCCGGGCAGTTCTTGATCGGCAACGGCGCCGATGGCACGGGGCCGCTAGACGCCAATGGCGGCGATGGCGGGTTGTGGTTCGGTGACGGCGGCAACGGCTGGGACAGCGGTGAAGCCGGCTTCGCGGGCGGCTCCGGCGGTGACGCGGTCGGCTTCTTCGGCAACGGCGGTGACGGGGGAATGGGCGGTGCCGGTGCCGCCGGCGGCGACGGCGGCGATGGTGGCTCGCTGTTCGGCATCGGCGGCGATGGTGGCAACGCCGGCGACGGCGCCACGGCCGCGGGGCTGCCTGCCCTCGGGGGAGCCGGTGGCAATGCCGGTGTGTTCGGCGAGCACGGCGCCGTCGGCGACTACGGAACCCTGCCTGCGGGTCTCACCCAGACAGCCGACCCCGACGGGTCGCTGCTGTCGCTCGGGACGTCCGGCAGCTTCCTCACCAACAGCGACGGTCAGGTCGTCATCCTGCATGGGCTCAACGAGGTGTACAAGATTGCGCCCGGTGACCCCTTGGCCAGCGGGTTCAACGACGACGACGCGGCATTTCTGGCCGAAAACGGTTTCAACGCAGTCCGGGTGGGTGTGATCTGGTCTTACCTGGAGCCCGAGCCCGGCGTCTTCGACACGTCCTACCTGAACTCGATCGAGCAGACCGTGCAGACCCTGGGCAACCACGGCATCTACAGCATCATCGATTTCCATCAGGACGCTTACAGCACCGCATTCGGCGGTGAGGGTGCGCCGGACTGGGCGGTGCAGACCGACGGGGCGGCCAACCCCTCGCTGCCCTTCCCGTACAACATATTCTTCAATCCCGCAGAGCAGCAGGCCTGGGATTCGTTCTGGTCGAACGCCGACGCCCCGAACGGTCTTGGGCTAGAGAACAACTACAGCCAGATGTTGGAGTACGTCGCCAACGCCTTCAACGGCAACTCCAACGTGGCCGGGTTCGAGCTGATGAATGAACCATCCCCGGGACAATCGACGTTCCTGTCGACCCTGTTTGGCAGCCCGTTCTTCGACAGCCAGCAGCTGACTCCGTTCTACGACCAGGGGTCCGACGCGATCCGGGCCGTCGATCCGACCACACCGATCTTCTTCGAACCCAACCTCCTCTCCAACGCGGGCTTGCCCACCGATCTTGGCCATGTGGACGCCACGAACACCGTCTTGTCGTTCCACGACTACTGCGAGTTCGACCTGGGGTCCCTGGGTTGCATACCGGGCGTCAGCGCGGTCGTGGGCAATGCCGAGGCATACGCTGAGGCACAAGGAATCCCGGCATTCATGACGGAGTTCGGAGCCAGCAGCGACCAGACCGCGATCGCCGCTCCGATGCAAGGCGCCGACGGCAACCTGATCGGTTGGACCGAGTGGGCCTACAGCAGCCAAGGCGACATCACCACCAGCGCGTCGCCACCGAGCTCCGAGTCGCTGGTGTTCAACCCCGAGCTGCCACCGACTGGCACCAACGTCAACGTCGCAAACCTGGACACCCTCGCCGAGCCCTACCCGCAGCTGGTCTCCGGTACCCCGACTTCGTACTCGTTCGACAACGGGACGTTCCAGTTCAGCTACTCCACCGCAGAGCCTGACGGCCTGGGTAGCTTCCTGGCCGGCTCGCACACCACCATCTCGGTCCCGAGCGTCGAATTCCCGGACGGCTACCAGGTCAGCGTCACCGGCGGTGAGGTGGTGTCGGCTCCCAACGCCGCCGAACTGGTGATCGCCTCGAGCAGCGGCGCCAGCACCGTCACCGTCACTGTGAGTCCCGCCGGAACGTAGCCAGGGTGCTCGCCGACCCGGTCGGCCGATAGGCTGGTCGACCATGACCAGTACCGACCCGGCGCCGCAGCCGCACGCCACTGCCGAGCAGGTCGAGGCCGCCCGGCATGACAGCAAGCTGGCCCAGGTGCTCTATCACGATTGGGAAGCGGAGAACTACGACGAGAAGTGGTCGATCTCCTACGACCAGCGCTGCATCGACTACGCGCGGGACTGCTTCGACGGTGTCGTCCCGGACGATGAGCTCCACCGGCTGCCCTACGATCACGCCCTCGAGTTGGGTTGCGGTAGCGGCTTTTTCCTGCTGAATCTGATCCAGTCGGGTGTGGCGCGACGCGGATCGGTCACCGATCTGTCGCCGGGCATGGTCAAAGTCGCCACCCGCAACGGGCAGTCGCTGGGGCTGGACATCGACGGCCGGGTTGCCGACGCCGAGCGCATTCCGTACGAAGACAACACCTTCGACCTCGTCGTCGGACACGCTGTGCTGCATCACATTCCGGATGTCGAGCTGACGTTGCGGGAGGTGCTTCGGGTGCTGCGGCCCGGTGGCCGTTTCGTATTCGCCGGCGAGCCGACGACCGTCGGGAATAGTTATGCGCGCGCGCTGTCGACGCTGACCTGGCGGGTCGCTACCCACGTCACCAAGTTGCCCGGGCTGGACAGCTGGCGACGCCCGCAGGCCGAGCTCGACGAGTCCTCGCGCGCGGCCGCGCTGGAGGCCGTCGTCGACCTGCACACGTTTTCCCCAGGCCAACTGGAGAAGATGGCCACCCGGGCCGGTGCCGTCGACGTCGACACCGCCACCGTCGAATTCACCGCGGCGATGCTCGGCTGGCCGCTGCGCACCTTCGAATACGCCGTGCCGCCGGGGCGGCTGGGCTGGGCGTGGGCCAACTTCGCGTTCACCAGCTGGAAAGTGCTCAGCTGGGCTGACGCCAACGTGTGGAAGCATATGGTGCCCAAGGGCTGGTTCTACAACGTCGAGATCACCGGGATCAAGCCGTCCTGAACTTCAGCCTCGACGACGTCGCCTACCTGACGTCGGACGAGGGCTCGACTGCGCTGGCGGCGGTCGAGGCTCTTCCGCTGACCGACCGCGTCGGCGAGATCGCCAGGCTACGAGAGAAATTCGGCGACCGGACACCGCTGCTGGTGGAGACTGTGTTGCTGCGACGCCGCGCGGTCGCCAAGCTCTCCGAGCTGCCCGGCACCCGCGACTGGCTGTTCACCGATGAGGCGCTGCAGCAGGCCAGTGCTGCACCGGTGGCGTTGCATCGCTCGAAGCGGTTGCGCGGCAGAGTGATTCACGATGTGACGTGTTCGATCGGCACCGAGCTGGCGGCGTCGAATGGCTCCGCCGCCCG
>DATDLZ010000165.1:0-24630 GCA_036519055.1 Mycobacterium sp. | reverse complement strand
TGGACGCGCCTCGTCGGTGTGTAATCACTCACGGCGGGGATGCGGATCGGCTTGCGCAGCGCCGTATGCAGCCGCCTGACCAGAGCGTTGACTTTGACGCGCTGTATCGGCGCCGCCAGCAGCGCGACGAACTCATCGCCGCCGACTCGGCCGACGACATCATCCGGTCCCAGAGCCGCCCGGAGTCGCTGCGCGGCGACTTCGAGGACAGTGTCGCCGGCGTGGTGACCCAGCTCGTCGTTAATGACTTTGAACTTGTCGAGATCGATGAAAAGGACTGCGCCCCAGTGGTATTCGGCGGAACCAATCGCATCGTTGATCAACGCCACCAGGTGGGCGCGGTTGGGCAGCCCAGTCAGAACGTCATGTGTGGCCTGGTAAGCGAGCTGCCGGTGGGCATTGTGCTGATCGGTGATGTCCACGATCGACATCAACACCGACGACCGGTCCGGATCGCCAGAGTCCAGCAGCGACCAGTTGATCGATACCCATATCCGCTCGCCATCGCTGAACCGGTCGAAACCGTAGATGCGGCCTCGGCGCGGGCTGCGCTTGAGGGTCTCCATGACCGGGCGCTGGTCCCGGGTAAGCAACCGACCGTTTGCGTCGTACACCGGCACCTCGGCCACTTTCGCGCCAACGCCCGTCATAGACCCGCCGAAAATACGTAATGTCGCGGGGTTTGCCGACTCCACCGTGCCATCTGCCGTGATGACGACGACGCCTTCCTGCAGGGACGCTACAACCATTTGGCACTGCTGCTCAGCGCGTCGCAGCGCCGTCTGATTCGCACATGACAGCACGAATCCGTCGTCCATCCTCGACACCGAGACCCGCACCGTCAGCTCCGAACCGTCGGCGGCCCGGTGGGTGCTGTGCACGACACCCCCGCCGGCGACAATGGCGGCCAAATCGAGGTCGGCGCCGACAACCCCGCCGATCGGCAGGCCCAATGCGTCCACCGCTGACCGCTGATAGATCGCCTCGGCGGCCGGATTCCAGCTGGTCACAAATCCGGACGTGGTCGTGGAGATGAACGCGTCGCTGACGTGGGCGACCAGCGCGGCCTGGAAGCGCAGATTCGCTTCGGCGGCTTTTTGCGCGCTGACGTCCCGGAACACCACCTTGTGGGCGGGCCTGCCCTCCCACTGCGTCTGGATGGCGAGCGCTTCTACCTCACGCGCGACACCGTCAAGGGTCACGATCACCATTTCCAGGGGACGGCTCGTATCCCCGTCAAGCTGCCGCGCAGCGATCTGAGCGCGCACCGCGGCGCGCGAATCCGGGTGGATGAAATCGGTGATCTTGCGACCGAGCAACTGGCCGGCCGACTGTGCTCCCATCTTGCGCACCAACGTCTGGTTGACGTAGACGTAGCGGCCGTCGGCATGAACACACATGGCGACCGGGCTGTGATCGAGCAGCCAGCGGTATCGCTGATCGGCCTCAATGTCCTGGGACTGCTCAGCAAGAGCGAGCGACTGTACGCGCTCGATACTTTTCAGGGCGATTCCTGCCACCGCGTTCTCCCGACGTGGTTTATCAGCGTCTTCACGCATCGGCACGGCGGACACGGGTGTCCACGCCGCTCAGTTCGCCCCTAAAACTGAATATTCCTCAGAACTGAATATTCCTCAGCTTTTTCTGAGTTTAGACTCATCTGCCGGTTACGTCACCCCCAATGGACCAATCGCATGTGGCATTCGGGTTAACGATGACGGAGACTGGCGGGGATGGCTGACGACGAGCGCGACGATCCGCCGCTGACCGTCGATTCCCTCGCCGACCTGCAGGCTGGGCTGCACGACGACAAGGCTGCAGCTCGGCTGCGCAACAAGGTCCGCACCGATCCGGATGCCCGGCAGACCATGGACGCGCTGAACCGGGTCCGCGGTGACGTCGCCGCGCTGAGCAGCGACGGGTCGTCGGCACCCGAGGTCGACCCCGCGGTCGTCAACCGGATTGGGGCCGCGCTACGCGCGCAGCACGCCGTCCGGCGGGGCGGCCTCCCCCGCTCGGCGCGGCTCGGGGTCGCGCTGACCGGGTTGACCGCGGTCGCCGTCGCCGCCTGGCTGGGAACCCGGGCGCTGATCACGGCGCCCGGGTCGACGACGAGCAGGCCGACCACCATCGAACACATCACCGTCTCGCGCCCGCCGCAGACCATTCCGCTGTCGGACCAGCAGATCCTCGCCCTGCTCGACCACGCACCGGATTTCGGCCCGCTGACCGATCCGCGCCGCCGCGCGTCATGCCTGTCCGGTTTGGGCTATCCGGCCAATGCCCGGGTGCTGGGCGCCCGGCCAATCGACATCGCCGGGCATCCGGCCGTTCTTCTGGTGTTGCCCGGCGATGCGCCCGGCAACGTCAAAGCGCTCGCGGTGGCGCCGACCTGCAGTGCAGCCAACACCGGCCTGTCGGCTGACAGGTTGGTCACCCGGCCGTAGTGTTCGCGGGAACAGCACCGCATACCCTGGCGTTCCAGTGCTTTGAAGCGGTTCCAAGTACCCGAAAGGTTGGTATGAGTTCCTCAACCAGCACCGTTCACGACGTGATCGTCATCGGCTCCGGGCCCGCCGGCTACACCGCGGCGCTCTACGCGGCGCGCGCGCAACTGGCACCGGTGGTCTTCGAAGGCGTCTCGTTCGGTGGAGCCCTGATGACCACGACCGAAGTCGAGAACTATCCCGGCTTCCGCGAGGGCATCCAAGGCCCCGAGCTGATGGACCAGATGCGCGAGCAGGCACTGCGATTCGGTGCCGATCTGCGCATGGAGGACGTCGAATCGGTGTCGCTCGACGGCCCGGTCAAATCCGTCACCACCTCCGAAGGCGAGACCCTGCACGCCCGCGCCGTCATCTTGGCGATGGGCGCCGCGGCACGTTACCTGCACGTCCCCGGTGAGCAGGAGTTGCTCGGCCGCGGCGTGAGCTCATGTGCCACCTGCGACGGCTTCTTCTTCCGCGACCAGGACATCGCCGTGATCGGCGGCGGAGACTCAGCGATGGAAGAGGCCACCTTCCTGACGAAGTTCGCCCGCAGCGTCACCCTGGTGCACCGCCGTGACGAGTTCAGGGCCTCCAAGATCATGCTCGACCGGGCCCGCGCCAACGACAAGATCAACTTCGTCACCAACAGCGCCGTGGTCGCCGTCGAAGGCGAGTCGACGGTGACCGGCTTGCGGCTGCGCGACACCGTGACCGGCAAGGAATCCACCCTGCCGGTGACCGGCGTGTTCGTCGCGATCGGCCACGACCCACGCTCCGCGCTGGTGCGCGGTGCGGTCGACCTCGATTCGGACGGCTACGTGCTGGTCAAGGACAGCTCGACCTACACCTCGGTCGACGGCGTGTTTGCCGCGGGCGACTTGGTCGATCACACCTACCGACAGGCGGTGACCGCCGCGGGCACCGGTTGTTCGGCGGCTATCGACGCCGAGCGCTGGCTGGCCGAGCAGGCCAGGCCGGGCGAGCGCACCCAGACCAAATCCGCCGGAACACCGGCGACAGCGTCCCTTTGATTGGAGTACATACGATGACACACACCGAATCGGCCGGCGCACCTGTAGATGTTTCTGACGCCTCGTTCCAAACCGACGTGTTAGCGAGCGATACGCCTGTGCTGGTTGACTTTTGGGCAACATGGTGCGGACCGTGCAAGATGGTCGCACCGGTGCTGGCGGAAATCGCCGCCGAAAACGCCGGCCAGTTGACCGTCGCCAAACTCGACGTCGACGCAAACCCCGAGACCGCGCGCAACTTTGACGTGATTTCGATCCCGACCCTGATCCTGTTCAAGGACGGCGAACCGGTCAAGCGGATCGTCGGCGCGAAGGGTAAAGCGGCATTGCTGCGCGAGCTTTCCGACGCCGTTCCCAACGTCGGCTAGCCGGCCAGAGATCGACGCGGTTTGCCTGGCGTTTTCCCGAAAACCTTAAGCGTCTGAGACAATACCGCCAAGCCTGTCAAACAATCGGCAGGGCTTCTAGCACCGGCTCACCGGAGGCCCTTGGAATGTCGAGACCGCATCGCGGCGACGGCGAAGCGCTGCGCCGTGGTGACCGTAACGCCGCGGTCACCGACATTCGGGCTTCGCTGACCGCGCTGGGCCATCTGGATGGCGCGGATGCGGATCTGAACACTGGAAGGCACGTCGCTTTCGACGTATTCGACGAGGAGCTCGACCACGCGGTGCGGGCGTTTCAGCAGCACCGCGGGCTGCTGGTCGACGGCATCGTCGGCGAAGCCACCAACCGGGCGCTGCGGGAAGCGTCCTATCGGTTGGGTGCGCGCACCTTGCATCATCAGTTCGGCGCGCCGATGTACGGCGACGACGTCGCCACACTGCAGGCCAGGCTGCAGGATCTCGGTTTCTACACCGGCTTGGTCGACGGATACTTCGGCTTGCAGACCCACAACGGGTTGATGTCCTACCAACGCGAGTACGGCCTCTACGCCGACGGCATCTGTGGCCCGGAAACGTTGCGCTCCTTGTACTTTCTCAGTTCGCGGGTGACCGGCGGCTCGCTGCACGCCATTCGTGAAGAGGAACTGGTACGCCGATCGGGCCCGAAGCTGTCGGGCAAGCGGATCATCATCGATCCGGGTCGCGGCGGCAACGACCACGGTCTGATCGCACACGGCTCCGCAGGACCGATCAGCGAGTCAGACATCTTGTGGGACTTGGCAAGTCGCCTCGAAGGTCGGATGACCGCGATCGGCATGGAGACATTCCTGTCCCGGCCGACCAACCGCAGCCCGTCGGACCACGAGCGCGCGGCGACAGCCAACGCCGTGGGCGCCGACCTGATGATCAGCCTGCGCTGCGAGACCCAGGCCAGCCCGTCGGCCAGCGGCGTCGCATCGTTCCACTTCGGGAACTCGCATGGTTCGGTGTCAACCATCGGCCGCAATCTGGCCGACTTCATTCAGCGAGAAGTGGTGGCGCGCACCGGTTTACGGGATTGCCGCACCCATGGCCGGACCTGGGATCTGCTCCGGCTGACCCGGATGCCCACTGTCCAGGTCGACGTCGGCTACATCAGCAACCCGCATGACCGCGAGCTGCTGGTCACCACACAGACCCGCGATGCGATCGCCGAGGGCATCCTGGCGGCGGTCAAGCGGCTCTACCTGCTCGGCAAGAACGATCGGCCCACCGGCACGTTCACCTTCGCCGAATTGCTTGCTCACGAGTTGGCGGTGGAGCAGGCCGGTCGGGTCACCGGCTCCTAGCCGACGACGCCGCCGGCGATCCCGCTGCGACCGGCAGTTGCAACGCCGCGCTCTCCAGCAGCCGCTCCAGGGCCGCCTCGACTTCGGCCTTCCAGCCCAGACCCTCCTCCAGCTCGAGGCGCAGCCGCGGGAAGTATGGATGCGGCGCCACCACAACGAATCCCACATCGCGCAGGAAGTCGGCGTCGATCACGCAGTGCTCGGCCGAGCAGTCACCCAGCACCTCGAGCACCGGCTGTAGCGCGGGGTCGGTGCTGGGCAGGTTGGCCAACTCCGCGACGAGCTGGGTGCGGCCGAATGCCTCCAGCGCCCGCACACCGCGGCGAACCAACTCGTCGACCACCCGGGCGACGAGACTGTACGGAAGTTCGTCGGCGGCCGGTCCGGGTTCCACCCGCATCGACGTCAACAGCACAGCGTCGGCGGAGACCGGCGCGGTGGGAAACCGGTGTGCCCGAGGCACGGTGCGCGGCGGGGCGTAAAAGACGTAGCCCAGGCAGGCCGGCTCGCCCTGGCCGCCGTCGGACGGCGCGGCCATGGCCACTTGGCCACACGATCCCCACTCCAGCATGACCATCGACAGCCACGCTTCCTTCTCGAACTCCGGATCGGCGAGCTGATCTTGTTGGCCGAGGGTCGCGGGGTCGACTTCCCAGAAGACGCAGCGGCGGGCGTGTTTCGGAAGCTGGTCGAAAGCTTCGAGTCGCAGAGGTGTGATTCGAGCAGACACTAGACTCCTGGGCCTCTGTGGGGCGGTGCCATTGTGCGCTGCTCCTCCTCGGGCCAACCCGGGCCGCCTCGTCGCATCGCGGTCACTGATGGCCCGGCTTCCCCGCGAGCGGATGGTGCCCCCACCCCGCAGCCGAGCGTACCCCCAGGATGGGGCCGACCGCGAGACCCGCGCGAGGCCGCCTCCGGGCCCCTACGCACCGGCCGGCGGCCGGTTTCAGGCCCACCGAGTGCCCGCAGTATGCCCGCGCCGGCGCCGGCACCGAAATCACCTGGTGCACAGCTGGATTCGGGAAATTGCGGCATGTCAGAGCAGTCTGATCTGGCGGATTGTCACAGTGACGTAACGAGTCGGTATATTCCGGTCAGCTCTTTGACGCGTTCATCAATTCGACAATGCGTTGCAAATCGTCCACCGAACCGAACTCGACCACGATCTTGCCCTTGCGCTTGCCCAGGCTCACCGTGACGCGAGTGTCGAATGCACTCGAGAGCTGCTCGGCCACATCCTGGAGGCCGGGCATGTGGATCGGCTTGCGTCGCGGCGCCGCCGGCTGACTCGGCTCGCTGTGATTGGCGATTGTGACCGCCTCTTCGGTGGCCCGCACCGACAATCCCTCGGCGACGATCCGCGCGGCGAGCGCCTCCTGCGCTTCCGCTCCGGCCTCCAGCGACAGCAGCGCCCGGGCGTGCCCGGCCGACAGCACGCCGGCCGCGACCCGGCGCTGGACCGCGATCGGCAAACGCAGCAACCGGATCATGTTGGTGATCAGCGGGCGCGACCGACCGATCCGGGCGGCGAGTTCTTCGTGGGTGACATCGAACTCGTCGAGGAGTTGCTGGTAGGCCGCCGCCTCTTCCAACGGGTTCAGCTGCGCTCGGTGGATGTTTTCCAGGAGGGCGTCGCGCAGCAGGTTGTCGTCGGCGGTTTCCCGCACGATCGCGGGGATGGCGGTCAAGCCTGCCGTCTGGGCCGCGCGCCAGCGCCGCTCTCCCATGACGAGTTGGTAGCGGGCTCCGCCGGGCGCATCGAGTGCGCGGACCACGATCGGCTGCATCAGACCGAACTCGCGGATCGAGTGCACGAGTTCGGAGAGCGCCTCGTCGTCGAACACCTGCCGCGGCTGACGCGGGTTCGGCTCGATCAGAGCCGGGTCAATTTCGCGGTACACCGCGCCGATGTCGGTCGGGGCGCCGGCGGGTGTGGGTCCGCCGAACATCACGTCGGCGGCCGCAGCACCGAGTCGCGGCCCGTGCGGCGTTGGGTCCTCGCCACCCTCGGCCGGTCCGGTGGGGATCAGCGAAGCCAGGCCTCGCCCGAGGCCACCTTTTTTACGCGACGGTTGGCTCATCAACGGTCCCCTTCATCGGCTGCTGGTCGACCACGCTCGGCGAGTTCGCGGCTGGCGTCGAGGTAACTCATCGCACCGCGGGACCCCGGATCGTAATCGATGATGGTCATGCTGTAGCCCGGCGCTTCGGAGACTTTCACGCTGCGCGGGATCACGGTGCGTAACACTTTGGTTCCAAAGTAGCGACGGACTTCGTCGGCCACCTGGTCGGCCAGCTTGGTCCGACCGTCGTACATCGTGAGGATCACGGTGCTGACGTTCAGCCCCGGATTCAGGTGTGCCCTCACCATCTCGATGTTGCTCATCAATTGCGACACTCCCTCCAGCGCGTAGTACTCGCACTGGATGGGGATCAGCACCTCGGGCGCGGCGACCAATGCGTTGATCGTCAGCAGTCCCAGCGATGGTGGGCAGTCGATGAAGACGTAGTCGAAGTCGACGGTGTCGAGCTCGGCCAGCGCGGTCTTCAACCGGTTTTCGCGGGCGACCATGCTCACCAATTCGATCTCGGCGCCGGCCAAGTCGATGGTCGACGGCACGCAGAAAAGGCGGTCGCTGTGCGGACTCTGGCGCATCGCCTCCTTCAGCTTGATCTCGCCGAGAAGTACCTCGTACGACGACGGTGTCCCCGCGTGTCGATCGGTGATGCCCAGCGCGGTGCTGGCGTTACCCTGCGGGTCGAGATCGATCACGAGCGTCCGGAGTCCCTGGACGGCCAGCGCCGCCGCCAGGTTCACCGCGGTCGTGGTTTTACCGACGCCGCCCTTCTGGTTGGCGATGGTGAACAGACGGCGATGGCTGGGTCGGCTCAGCGGCTCGTAAGCCTTGGAGAGCACCTGCATCGCGCGCTCGGCGGCCGCTCCGATCGGAGTGTCCAACTCCGATGTTTCACGTGAAACATGCACGACGCCGGCGGGTCCGAACGGGTCATCTGGGGCGTTCATAGGCCTCCCTGCTCGACCGCCGGCGCGACGGCTGCCGGGCCGATTCCGGCTTCCCTCGCCACGCAACCACCACGGTCGTCGGTGGGGATAAATAGCTCACGCCACATTCCACCACCCTGGCATCCATGGCGCCCAATCTGGTCATCCCCCGCCGATGCTCGAGGAGTTCGTCGGGGGCACGCTCGCCTTTGATCGCCACCATGCGGCCGCCCGGCCGGAGCAGCGGCAGGCTCCAACGGGTCAGCTTGTCTAGCGACGCCACCGCCCGCGATACCACCGCATCGCATCCGCCGATGTCCTCCCGGACCGCTGGGTCCTCCGCGCGTCCGCGCACCACCTCGACATCGAGCCCGAGATCGGCGACGGCCATGCGGAGGAACTCGGCGCGGCGCGACAGCGATTCCACCAGCACTACCCGGACTCCGGGTTTCGCGATCGCGAGCGGCAGCCCCGGAAGGCCGGCGCCGCTACCTACGTCCGCCACTCGCTCCCCCGGCTCGAAGAGCTCGGCGACCGCGGCGCAGTTCAAGAGATGGCGGTCCCACAGCCGCTCGACCTCACGCGGTCCGATGAGTCCCCACTCGACTCCCATGTCGGCCAACAGCTCCGCGTAGCGCTCGGCGACGCCGATCCGCTCGCCGAAGATCTCGGCCGCGGCTTCGGGCGGTGGTGGTACTTGGGCCACAGCACGGCCGCGGGGATCGACATGTTTCACGTGAAACATCCCTCCCGTTCCGTGCCCGCTGTCGGCGCGCGCCCGAACTACATAGGTGTAACTCGGTGCTCGCTCAGTCGACCAAGACGACGACTCGGCGCCCTGGCTCGACGCCTTCGCTCTCGCTGTGAACCCCGCTGATCGCTGCGACGGCGTCATGGACGATCTTGCGCTCAAACGGCGTCATCGGTGCGAGTTCCTCGCGTTCGCCACTTTCCAGCACCCGCTTGGCAACCTTGTCGCCCAGCGCGGCCAACTCCTCGCGGCGGCGGCGGCGCCAGCCGGCGATGTCGAGCATCAGCCGGCTGCGCACTTCGGTCTTCTGGTGCACCGCGAGCCGGGTCAGCTCCTGCAGCGCATCGAGCACCTCGCCCTTGCGGCCCACCAACTTGGCCAAGTCGTCGCTGCCGTCGATGCTGACGATCGCGCGGCTACCTTCTACGTCAAGGTCGATGTCGCCATCGAAGTCGAGTAGGTCGAGCAGTTCCTCTAAGTAGTCGCCGGCGATTTCTCCCTCGGCGACCAACCGCTCTTCCAGCTCGCCCTCACCGTCGCCCTCGGCCGGAGCGGAGCCGTTGACGGCCTCCTCCAGATCCTCGTGGGTCGTCGCCTCGTGGGTGTCTGGTCCGTTGGTTTCGACATCGGTCATATCTGCTTCTTTCCCTTCCCGTACCCGGGGCCTCGCCCGGTTAAGTCTGTTGTCCGATCGCACCGCAGAACCGTCGTGTCGATTCGGCGGGCCCGTAGGTTAGCGTCTGCGCTTCTTCGGCTTGGCTCCCGGCCGCGGCGCGCGGCTGACTGGATCGCCGACCTCCGACGAATCCGCGGCCGCGCCGTTCTCCTCAGCACTGTCGCTCGCCGACGAACCGTTACCGCCGGCCGACGCATTCCGCGTCGGCCGCTTCGGTTTGGCACCGGGCGCCGGCGCGTTCGCGGACCGTCGCTCGATCGCCTCGCGCTTCTTTTCTTCGTCTTCGCGCTCGATCATCCGGAACACGTAGTGCTGTTGCCCGAACGTCCAGATGTTGTTCGCGAACCAATAGAAGATGATCGCCAGCGGCAGGAACGGCCCGCCGACCACCACGCCGAGCGGGAACACGTACAGCGCCAACTTGTTCATCATCGCGGTCTGCGGGTTGGCCGCGGCCTCCACGCTCTGCCGGGCCACCGATGCCCGGCTGTTGAAGTAGGTCGCGATACCGGCCAGGATCATCACCGGCACGCCGATGGCCGCGACGGCCGGGCGACTGAACTCACTGAACGCCTCGAGGCTGGTTCCGCGTTGCGTCATGCTGGCGCCGAGCGGTGCGCCGAACAGGTTGGCGTCGAGGAAGTGATTCACGTCCGCGACGCTGAAAACATAGTTGCCCAACTCGCGATTGCGCTCGGGCGAAAGACCCAGCTGTCCGATGCCGGTCGAGGTCCGGTTGAAGCACCGAAGTACGTGATACAGGCCGAGGAAGACCGGGATCTGCACGAGCATGGGCAGGCAGCCCAGGATCGGGTTGAACCCGTGTTCGCGCTGCAGCTTCTGCATCTCCAGCGCCATCCGCTGCCGATCCTTGCCGTACTTCTTCTGCAGAGCTTTGATCTGTGGTTGCAGCTCTTGCATCTGGCGGGTGGTGCGGATCTGGCGAACGAAGGGGCTGTACAAGATCGCGCGCAGGGTGAAAACGAGGAACATCACCGACAGGGTCCACGTGAAGAAGCTCGCCGGGCCTAGGCCCGGCACGGCAGAGAACGCCTTGTACCAGAGCCACATGATTGCCGAGACCGGGTAATAGAAATAGTCAAGGCTGAACGGATCAAAGGACAACAGAATCACTCTCCCCTAGCGTCGCTGGGGCGACCCAGTCTTGGACCCCGGCTCCCCGGCGCTCCGGTACCGGATCCCATCCTCCCCGATGCCACGGACCGCATTTCGCCAGCCGGACGGCGGCCAGCCAGCTCCCGCGGACCAACCCGAACTGCGCCAGCGCGTCCACCGCGTACTGACTACAGGTTGGGGTGAAGCGGCATGTCGGCAATCGCAGCGGCGACACCATGTGCCGGTAAAGCTGGATAACGAAAATCAAACCTCGGATGACCATCGACTCGGCGCGTCGTACGGATTGCGCGCACCGCGACGTTATGTCATTCACCGCTTGGACCCCGCCGCCTCGATACGCCGCAAGCCAGCCCGTAGCTCCTCGCCCAACCTGGCGGAGATGACATCTCGACTGCTGGGCAGCGCACGGATCACGATGTGCTCCGACCGGTCGCATCCGTCCATCACGTCACGCGCCACATGGCGCAGCCGCCGGGACAGCCGATGGCGTTGCACGGCCGATCCGACCGATCGAGAAACGATCAGTCCAAGCTTCGGATCACCTGTCGCGTGCCGCATATAGATCACCAGATCCGGCTGCACAGCTCGCTTCCCGTGCTTGACCGTCGCGTCGAAATCGGTCGACCGCGTCATGCGGTTCCGCGCGGAGAGCACCGCTGTCCCACCGGGGTTGGATATCAAGCAGTCAGCGAGCGACGGCCCTTGCCACGCCGATTCGACACGATGGCCCGGCCGGCCCTGGTCCGCATCCGCAGACGGAAGCCGTGCACGCGGGCACGGCGCCGGTTATTCGGCTGGAAGGTCCGCTTGCCCTTTGCCACGACTCTCTCCTTGCTGCATCTGGCATCGTGTTCGACCCGGTTCCCCGTGCCGGTGGGTCACGCTTGCCCACACGACGCCTCGATAGGCTTTGTGTCTCGCTTGGTACCCGGCGCAGCCTCCACGCTTGGTGCTCGGATCGCAGCCGTATCGCCGACTTTCGGGCGACTGTATGAGGGTACTGACCGGCGTTCGCCCGGTCAAACCTGGACAGAACGACCGGTGGTCTGGACGCTGATCCTTCACTGACGTCACACCCGCACCGGTCCGCCTAGCAATGTTCTGCAAAGCCTTCCGAATGTTGCAGAACGGTTGGCCGAGAGCGCCGAAAGCTGTTAACTTCGGGCAGTGCTGTTTCAGACCGAAACGGCGCTAGACAACGAAGCGAGGATGGCAGATCGGCCTGCTAGCCAGCTGACTTCTGTTGGTTGTATCGAGCGCCGATCCCGCAGGCTGTCGGGGGTAAGCTGCGGCGTGGCTCTGGCTGTCCTGTCCACACTTGTGGATAACCATGTGGACAGTTCGTTGTCGCAGGTACCGGCTGTACTTCGACGTCAAATCAGGGGGAGCCGTCGTTGACCGAGGACCCCGGATCAAGCTTCGCCACGGTCTGGAGCGCGGTCGTCTCCGAACTCAACGGCGAACTCGCCACCGACAGCGCCGCCCTCAACGGTGAACCATATGTTCCACCGCTGACACCGCAGCAGCGCGCGTGGCTGAACCTCGTACAGCCGCTCACAATCGTCGAAGGCTTTGCCCTTCTCGCCGTCCCGAGCAGTTTCGTGCAGAACGAGATCGAACGTCACCTCCGCACCCAAATCACCGAAGCGCTCAGCCGGCGGCTTGGACAACAGATCGAGCTCGGCGTGCGGATCTCCCCGCTAGCCGGCGACGAATCCGAGGACGCCATCGGCGCCGGAGTCGACGAGCCGATCTCCGACCTCGACGAGATCGACGAAGACGGCGAGGCCCTGGCCAGTGCTCACCAAAACTGGCCGTCATACTTCTCCGAGCGTCCGCACAACACCGCGGCCGACGCGGCCGCCGGCCTCAGCTTGAACCGCCGCTACACCTTCGACACATTCGTCATCGGTGCCTCGAATCGGTTCGCCCACGCCGCGGCGCTGGCGATCGCCGAGGCGCCGGCTCGGGCCTACAACCCACTCTTCATCTGGGGCGAGTCTGGACTGGGTAAGACGCACTTGCTGCACGCCGCCGGTAATTACGCCCAGCGGCTGTTCCCGGGTATGCGGGTCAAGTACGTCTCGACCGAAGAATTCACCAACGACTTCATCAACTCCCTGCGCGACGACCGCAAGGTGGCGTTCAAACGCAGCTACCGCGACGTTGACGTGCTGCTGGTCGACGACATCCAGTTCATCGAAGGCAAAGAAGGCATCCAGGAAGAGTTCTTCCACACCTTCAATACCCTGCACAACGCCAACAAGCAGATTGTCATCTCCTCCGACCGGCCGCCCAAACAGCTTGCGACACTTGAAGATCGGCTGAGAACCCGGTTCGAGTGGGGGCTGATCACCGACGTTCAGCCGCCGGAGCTGGAAACCCGCATCGCCATCTTGCGCAAGAAAGCACAGATGGAGCGGCTCAATGTTCCCGACGACGTGCTCGAGCTGATCGCCAGCAGCATCGAACGCAACATCCGCGAGCTGGAAGGCGCGCTGATTCGTGTCACCGCGTTCGCCTCGCTGAACAAGGCGCCGATCGACAAAGCTCTGGCCGAGATCGTGTTGCGCGACCTGATCGCCGATGCCAGCACCATGCAGATCAGCGCGGCGACGATCATGGCGGCCACCGCGGAGTACTTCGACACCACGGTCGAGGAACTACGTGGACCCGGCAAGACCAGGGCCTTGGCCCAGTCGCGGCAGATCGCCATGTATCTATGTCGCGAACTGACCGACCTGTCGCTGCCCAAGATCGGGCAGGCCTTCGGCCGCGACCACACCACAGTGATGTACGCGCAGAAGAAAATCCTCTCCGAGATGGCCCAGCGACGCGAGATCTTCGATCACGTCAAAGAGCTCACGACGCGGATTCGCCAGCGCTCCAAGCGCTGAAATTCGGCCGGGCTTCCAAAAAACTTCTATCTCGGCCACAACACCTGTCACACGATCGGCTGTGGATACGGCTGTGCGCAAACTGCTCACACTCTCGCGCCAACTACTGGCTCAGTGCACAACCGCGAACGGTCCCCAACCGCTGCACACGAACCACACAACCCGGCCCCGTGTCATGCACAACCCGGTCGGCTCCCCCAGCAGCACAGACGTCATGTTGTCCCCAACGTGCACAGGCCTTATTACTGTTATTGAAATATCTACTAGTTTCTTCTTTAGAAAACGGCGCTGGGGACAAGCCGTTCCACACCCTGGTCTCGACCCGGGAAAGCGCTGAGTGTCGCCGATTCCGATTAGCTTTCAAGTTGGCCTCCGACGCTCTACGGTTGTGGTTCGACTGCCGTTTCGGTCGTCGGAACGGATTACCGGCACGGGCGTCCGTCGGCGGGGAATACCGCGCCTCACGTGGGGTGGAGCCGCTGAAGTTGGCCTTGCTGTTCGGGGTGATGAAGGGACGCAATGGACGTGGCGACGACCACAGTCGGCCTGACCGACTTGAAGTTCCGCCTGGTGCGGGACGACTTCGCTGACGCGGTGGCGTGGGTAGCGCGGACCCTGCCGACCAGGCCCACCGTGCCGGTGCTGGCCGGCGTGCTGTTGACCGGCTCGGATGACGGCCTGACAATCTCCGGATTCGACTACGAGGTCTCCGCCGAAGTTCGGTTGGCCGCTGAAATAGCCTCTCCGGGAACAGCTTTGGTGTCAGGCCGACTGTTGTCCGACATCACCAAGGCACTGCCGAACAAGCCGGTCGACGTCCAGGTCGAGGGCACGAGGGTGTCGTTGGCCTGCGGAAGTGCGAAGTTCTCGTTGCCGACGATGGCCGTCGAGGACTACCCGACGCTGCCGACGCTGCCCGAGGAGACCGGCGCCCTGCCGTCTGACGTGTTCGCCGAGGCGATCGGTCAGGTCGCGGTCGCGGCCGGCCGTGATGACACGTTGCCGATGCTGACCGGGATTCGCGTCGAAATCTCCGGCCAGTCCGTGGTTTTGGCTGCCACTGATCGGTTCCGGCTTGCGGTTCGGGAGCTGACCTGGTCGGCGGCTGCACCCGACGTCGAGGCCGCGGTGTTGGTGCCGGCCAAGACGTTGTCCGAGGCAGCCAAGAGCGGTGCCGACGGTGCCGAGGTGCACTTGTCGTTGGGCGCTGGATCCGCGGTCGGCAAGGACGGATTGCTGGGCATCAGCGGAAACGGCAAGCGCAGCACCACCCGACTGCTGGATGCGGAGTTCCCGAAGTTCCGGCAACTGCTGCCGACCGAGCACACCGCCGTCGCCACCGTAGGCGTGGCCGAACTGAGTGAGGCGATCAAGCGCGTTGCCCTGGTGGCCGATCGCGGCGCGCAGGTCCGGATGGAATTCTCCGACGATGTGTTGCGACTCTCGGCGGGTGCCGACGATGTGGGTCGCGCCGAAGAGGACGTACCGGTGGAATTCGCCGGCGAACCGCTGACCATCGCGTTCAACCCGACGTATCTCACCGATGGGTTGGGGTCGCTGCATTCCGAGCGGGTGTCGTTCGGGTTCACCACACCAAGCCGCCCGGCGGTGCTGCGTCCGGCCGGCGATGACGACGCGCAACCCAGCGGCAGCGGGCCGTTCCCTGCGGCTCAGACCGAATACGTGTACTTGCTCATGCCGGTTCGTCTGCCTGGTTAGCGATTAGGTGTACGTCCGTCATCTGGGCTTGCGGGACTTCCGGTCCTGGGCGAATGTGGAGCTTGAACTGAAGCCGGGGCGGACGGTGTTCGTCGGTTCGAACGGCTACGGCAAGACGAATCTTGTTGAGGCCCTGTGGTATTCGTCAACTTTGGGATCGCACCGCGTCGCGACTGACGCCCCTCTGGTACGGCACGGCGCGCAGCGTGCGGTGGTATCGACGATCGTGGTCAACGAAGGCCGGGAATGTGCGGTGGACCTGGAGATCACGGCCGGGCGGGCCAACAAAGCGCGATTGAACCGCTCGCCGGTGCGCAGCCCCCGCGAGGTGATCGGGGTGTTGCGTGCGGTGTTGTTCGCACCCGAGGATCTGGCGCTGGTCCGTGGAGACCCAGGCGATCGACGGCGCTATCTCGACGATCTGGCCGCGGTCCGCCGACCGCGGGTAGCGGCGATTCGGGCCGACTACGACAAAGTCCTGCGCCAGCGCACGGCGCTGCTGAAGTCAGCATCGGGCACGCGATTCCGCGGCGACCGCGGCGCCTTGGACACCCTTGACGTGTGGGACGGTCACCTGGCCACCCACGGGGCGGAATTGATGGCGGCCCGGATGACCCTGGTGAACGAGTTGGCGCCGGAGGTACAGAAGAGTTATCAGCTGTTGGCGCCGGCATCGGGGCCGGCGACGATCAGCTACCACGCCAGCATCGATATCGAGCCGGATCGCCCGGACGTGGAACCGCTGCGGATCGCCCTGCTGGAGAAAATGGCCGCGCGCCGTGACGCCGAACTCGAACGCGGCGTGTGCCTGGTAGGCCCGCACCGCGATGATCTGGAGCTGCGGCTCGGCGAGCAACCAGCGAAAGGCTTTGCCAGCCATGGTGAATCGTGGTCGATGGCGTTGGCGCTGCGATTGGCCGCCTACGAATTGTTACGCGCCGAAGGAAGCGATCCGGTGCTGTTACTCGACGACGTGTTCGCCGAACTCGATACCGGCCGCCGCGAGGCTCTGGCCGCGGCGGCCGCCTCCGCCGAACAAGTGCTGGTGACCGCGGCCGTGGTCGATGACATCCCCCGGGACTGGCTGGCCGACCGAGTGGATATCACCCTCACCGACGGTGACAGCGGCTTGGAGTCGGCAGTAGTCACTGAAGAGCATGAGAAGGAGGATGACAGTTGAGCCCCGACGATGACATCCCGGAACCCGGTGCCGCACCACCCGAGCACTTGAGCGCAACGGCCGGCATGGATCTGGTCCGCCGGGTTCTTGAAGAGGCCCGCGGCATCGCCCGCACGCAAGGAAAAGATGTCGGCCGCGGGCGTCGGCTGCCGCCCACCCGTCGCGTCGCCGGCAACGGAAGCCGGCGCCGGTGGTCGGGACCGGGCCCCGACGCGCGCGATCCGCAAACCCTCGCCAGCGTTACCCGCGACGTGGCCAAAAAACGTGGCTGGTCACCGCGCGTCGCCGAAGGCGCGGTTTTCGGGCGGTGGCCAGCGGTGGTCGGCTCGAACATCGCCGACCACGCGACGCCGACCAACTTGCGCGACGGGGTGCTGACCGTCTCCGCGGAGTCGACGGCGTGGGCCACCCAATTACGAATCATCCAGAACCAAGTACTGGCCAAGATCGCCGCGGAGGTCGGCGACGGCGTGGTGAACAGCCTGAGAATCACCGGCCCGGTCGCGCCGACGTGGCGAAAGGGACGGCTGCACATCGCCGGAAGGGGCCCGCGCGACACCTACGGGTGACCCGCCGGGAGATTCGCTGAGGGCCGTCACAACGCGGGAAACCGCCTTGTCAAGCGTCAGGACGCAGCCCAGAGCGAAAAATCGCGCACACGGCGCAGATAGCTGTGTAGAAACGCCCCTACAGAATCGGTCCGAGACCGCGTTGACGGTAGACTGACAAAGAACCAGCGCAGAGTCATCGGACTGCCCGCGCGCAATCCCAAGGAGAGCCTTCCGACCGTGGCTGCCCAGAAGAAGAATCCGAAAGAGTACGGCGCCGACTCCATCACGATTTTGGAGGGGCTGGAAGCGGTCCGCAAACGCCCCGGCATGTACATCGGCTCCACCGGCGAGCGCGGATTGCACCACTTGGTTTGGGAAGTCGTCGACAACGCGGTCGATGAGGCGATGGCCGGCTACGCCGACACCGTCGACGTCAAGATCCTGGAGAACGGCGGCGTCCAGGTCACCGACAACGGCCGCGGCATCCCGGTGGCCATGCACGCCACCGGCGTTCCCACCGTCGACGTCGTGATGACCCAACTGCACGCCGGCGGAAAGTTCGGCGGCGACGACAGCGCCTACGCGGTGTCGGGTGGTCTGCACGGTGTGGGTGTGTCGGTGGTGAACGCATTGTCCACTCGACTCGAGGTAGAGGTCTCCACCGACGGTTACGAGTGGTATCAGACCTACGACCGGTCGGTGCCGGGCACTCTAAAACAAGGTGACAAGACCAAGAAGACGGGCACGACGGTCCGGTTCTGGGCGGACCCGGGCATTTTCGAAACAACGAACTACGACTTCGAAACCGTGGCCCGCCGACTGCAGGAGATGGCGTTCCTCAACAAGGGTCTGACCATCAACCTCACCGACGAGCGGGTGACCAGGGAAGAGGTCGTCGACGAAGTCGTCAGCGACACCGCCGAAGCACCGAAGTCCGCGGAAGAAAAAGCAGCCGAATCCGTTGCCCCGCACAAGGTCAAGTACCGGACATTCCACTACCCCGGCGGTCTGGTCGATTTCGTCAAACACATCAACCGGACCAAGAACCCGATCCACGCCAGCATCGTGGATTTCTCCGGGAAGGGTCCCGGCCACGAGGTCGAGATCGCCATGCAGTGGAACGGCGGCTACTCCGAGTCGGTACACACCTTCGCCAACACCATCAACACCCATGAGGGCGGTACCCACGAGGAGGGCTTCCGAGCGGCCCTGACGACGGTGGTCAACAAGTACGCCAAAGACAAGAAGCTGCTGAAGGACAAGGACCCCAACCTCACCGGCGACGACATTCGCGAAGGCCTGGCCGCGGTCATCTCGGTGAAGGTCCGCGAGCCGCAGTTCGAGGGCCAGACCAAGACGAAGCTGGGTAACACCGAGGTCAAGTCGTTCGTCCAGAAAATCTGCAATGAGCAGTTGTCGCACTGGTTCGAGGCCAATCCCGCCGATGCCAAGACGGTGCTGAATAAAGCGGTGTCGTCCGCGCAGGCCCGCATCGCGGCCCGCAAGGCCCGAGAGTTGGTGCGGCGCAAGAGCGCAACCGACTTAGGCGGCCTGCCCGGCAAGCTGGCCGACTGCCGTTCCACCGACCCGAAGCGCTCGGAACTGTATGTGGTGGAAGGCGATTCGGCCGGCGGCTCGGCGAAAAGTGGTCGCGACTCGATGTTCCAGGCGATCCTGCCGCTGCGAGGCAAGATCATCAACGTGGAGAAGGCCCGCATCGACCGGGTGCTGAAGAATACCGAAGTCCAGGCAATCATCACGGCGCTGGGCACCGGAATCCACGACGAGTTCGACCTCACCAAGCTGCGCTACCACAAGATTGTGCTGATGGCCGACGCCGATGTGGATGGCCAGCACATCTCCACTTTGCTGCTGACGCTGTTGTTCCGGTTCATGCGGCCGCTGATCGAGAACGGCCACGTGTTCCTGGCCCAGCCGCCGTTGTACAAGCTGAAGTGGCAGCGCAGCGAACCCGAGTTCGCCTACTCCGACCGGGAACGCGACGGCCTGATCGAGGCGGGCAAGAAGGCCGGCCGGAAAATCAACGTCGAAGACGGTATCCAGCGGTACAAGGGCCTCGGTGAGATGGACGCCAAGGAACTATGGGAAACCACGATGGACCCGTCGGTGCGGGTGCTGCGCCAGATCACCCTCGATGACGCGGCCGCGGCCGACGAGTTGTTCTCCATTCTGATGGGCGAGGACGTCGAGGCGCGCCGAAGCTTCATCACCCGCAACGCCAAAGACGTCCGCTTCCTTGATGTCTAAGACATCTGGTACTCCTACACGTCTCCCCCACTGAAAACCTCGGATAGGGAATAGATGACAGACACCACGCTGCCGCCCGGCGGTGAAGCCGCCGACCGCATCGAACCGGTCGACATCCAGCACGAGATGCAGCGCAGCTACATCGATTACGCGATGAGCGTGATCGTGGGCCGCGCGTTGCCCGAAGTGCGCGACGGCCTCAAGCCGGTGCACCGGCGGGTGCTGTATGCGATGTTCGACTCTGGGTTCCGCCCGGATCGGAGCCACGCCAAGTCCGCGCGGTCGGTCGCCGAGACGATGGGTAACTACCACCCGCACGGCGACGCGTCGATCTACGACACCCTGGTCCGGATGGCGCAGCCGTGGTCGCTGCGCTACCCGTTGGTCGACGGGCAAGGAAACTTCGGCTCGCCGGGTAACGACCCGCCAGCCGCCATGAGATACACGGAAGCGCGGCTGACTCCGCTCGCCATGGAGATGCTGCGTGAAATCGACGAGGAGACAGTCGATTTCATTCCCAACTACGACGGCCGCGTGCAAGAACCAACGGTGCTGCCGAGCCGGTTCCCCAACCTGCTCGCCAACGGGTCGGGCGGTATCGCGGTCGGAATGGCGACCAACATCCCGCCGCACAACCTGCGCGAGTTGGCCGAGGCCGTCTACTGGTGCCTGGACAACCACGAGGCCGACGAAGAGGCCACACTGGCTGCGGTCTGCGAGCGGGTCAAGGGTCCGGACTTCCCCACCTACGGTCTGATCGTCGGCTCGCAGGGCATCCACGACGCCTACACCACCGGCCGCGGGTCAGTCCGGATGCGCGGAGTCGTTGAGGTAGAAGAAGATTCGCGCGGCCGCACCTCGCTGGTGATCACCGAGCTGCCGTACCAGGTCAACCACGACAACTTCATCACCTCGATCGCCGAGCAGGTCCGCGACGGCAAGCTGGCCGGCATCTCCAACATCGAGGACCAGAGCAGCGACCGGGTCGGCTTGCGCATCGTCGTGGAGATCAAGCGCGACGCGGTGGCCAAGGTGGTGCTGAACAACCTCTACAAGCACACCCAGCTGCAGACCAGCTTCGGCGCCAACATGTTGTCGATCGTCGACGGGGTGCCGCGGACGCTGCGCCTAGACCAGATGATCCGTTACTACGTCGAGCACCAACTCGACGTGATCATCCGGCGGACCACCTACCGGCTGCGGAAGGCCAACGAACGCGCGCACATCTTGCGCGGTTTGGTGAAAGCCCTTGACGCACTTGACGAAGTGATCGCGTTGATCCGCGCGTCGCAGACCGTCGACATCGCCCGGGCCGGCCTGATCGAGCTGCTCGACATCGACGAGATCCAGTCCCAGGCCATCCTCGACATGCAGTTGCGGCGCCTGGCGGCGTTGGAGCGGCAGCGGATCATCGACGACTTGGCCAAGATCGAGGCCGAGATCGCCGACCTGGAAGACATCCTGGCCAAGCCGGAGCGGCAGCGCGCGATCGTGCACGACGAACTCGCCGAGATCGTCGACAAGCACGGCGACGACCGTCGCACCCGGATCATCGCCGCCGACGGCGATGTCAACGACGAGGATCTGATCGCCCGCGAAGACGTCGTCGTCACCATCACCGAAACCGGCTACGCCAAGCGCACCAAGACCGACTTGTACCGCAGCCAGAAGCGCGGCGGGAAGGGCGTCCAGGGCGCCGGGCTGAAGCAGGACGACATCGTGCGGCACTTCTTCGTGTGTTCGACGCACGATTGGATCTTGTTCTTCACCACCCAGGGCCGGGTGTACCGGGCCAAGGCCTATGACTTGCCGGAGGCCTCTCGCATCGCGCGCGGGCAGCACGTCGCCAACCTGCTGGCCTTCCAGCCCGAGGAGCGGATCGCGCAGGTCATCCAGATCAAGAGCTACGAGGACGCGCCCTACCTGGTGCTGGCCACCCGCAACGGGCTGGTCAAGAAGACCAAGCTGACTGACTTCGACTCGAACCGCTCGGGCGGCATCGTGGCGGTCAATCTGCGCGGCGGCGACGAGCTGGTCGGCGCCGTGCTGTGCTCCTCCGAGGAGGATCTGCTGCTGGTGTCGGCCAATGGCCAGTCGATCCGGTTCTCCGCGACCGACGACGCGCTGCGTCCGATGGGCCGAGCGACCTCGGGCGTGCAGGGCATGCGGTTCAATACCGATGACTACCTGTTGTCGCTGAATGTGGTCCGCGAAGGCACGTACCTGCTGGTCGCAACCGCTGGCGGCTACGCCAAGCGGACCGCGATCGAGGAGTACACCGCGCAGGGCCGCGGCGGTAAGGGCATCTTGACGATCCAGTACGACACCCGGCGTGGCAAGCTCGTAGGTGCGCTGATCGTCGACGACGACAGTGAGGTGTACGCGATCACCTCCGGCGGCGGAGTGATCCGGACGAAAGCCAAGCAGGTCCGCAAGGCCGGACGGCAGACCAAGGGTGTTCGATTGATGAACTTGGGTGAGGGCGACACACTGTTAGCCATCGCCCGTAACGCCGAAGAGGCCGAGGACGACGGCGAGGACTCGGACGCCTAGGCGTAAGCGATCGCCGACCGCGCCGGCGGCCGGGAGCCACAGTTAGGAGCTGCGGGTGACTTCACCGAACGAGCCGGGCCGCACCGGTCAGGGCGACAGCCCGACCGGCAACGGCTCCGTCTCCGACGCGCCCGCGACGCCGCGCAAGCGACCGGCTGCCCGCCCGTCGCCGGCCCAACTGCGCCAGTCCGGTCGGGGCACCGCGAGCCCCAACGCCGAGGCTCGCTTGAACCGGTTCATCTCGGGCACGGCGGCGCCGGGCGCGACCAGAACACCACCACCCGAGGCCGAGCCGGCACCGGCCCCCGCGCAGAACGAGAGTCGGCAAAGCGATGCCTACGCCAGCGAATTACCCGACCTGTCCGGACCGATTCCCCGTGCGGGACAACGTAAGTCGGCCGGTGACCGACCGGATGAGCCGATGACGGCGCCGGTTCGATCGGAAGGCCGCATCCAGGTATCGTCGCGGCCGGTAGGCCCGGTTCGGGCCAGCATGCAGATCCGGCGCGTCGATCCGTGGAGCACCTTGAAGGTGTCGGCGGTGCTCTCGGTGGCGTTGTTCTTCGTCTGGATGATCGCGGTGGCGTTCCTGTATCTCGTGCTCGGCGGCATGGGCGTGTGGAGCAAGCTCAACAGCAACGTCGGGGATCTGCTGAACAACTCCAGCGGCAGCGCGGAGCTGGTCTCCAGCGGCACCATCTTCGGCGGGGCGATCCTGATCGGCCTGGTGAACATCGTCCTGCTCACCGCCGCGGCCACCATCGGCGCGTTCATCTACAACCTGACCACCGACTTGATCGGCGGCGTCGAGGTGACGCTGGCCGACCGGGACTAGCGTTTTGGGCGCGGACGCTCCGGTGCGGTAATCTCGTCGCTCGTCCGTCTACGTGTGCGGGCCTATAGCTCAGGTGGTTAGAGCGCTTCGCTGATAACGAAGAGGTCGGAGGTTCGAGTCCTCCTAGGCCCACAACCATGTGTTCGCCAAGACGTTTCGTGAGACTGGTGTTGCCGCTGGCAGCGATCGCGGTGCTGGCGGTGGTGATCCGATCTCAACGCGGTGTCGAGGTCTGGCACGTGGCAGCCGACCAGGCCGAGAGTCGGCGCGAGGGGCCTTAGCTCAGTTGGTAGAGCGCTGCCTTTGCAAGGCAGATGTCAGGAGTTCGAATCTCCTAGGCTCCACAGTGAAACTCGCAGTTCAGGCATCATCCGCCTGGTAGCTTCAGCACCCCGTCTGCTCGTGTTTGGGGGCTTCCGCCTAGAACCGTGCCACGCCGCCGAGGCGAGTTCAGTAGCTCACTACTTATTCCCGCTGCCCTTGCCCAGGCTTACCGTCAGCGCGGCGGCAAAAGGTGTGACTGATCCAGGAGTTCGCTGCTGCGACTCCCCAGACCAGCCAAGCCCGCCGCGTCCGAGATTTCTTTGGATCTATCGGGAGGTTCGCCGTGGCGAAGATTGGTGAGCATGCGGTCGTTCTAGGGGCAAGCATGAGCGGCCTACTTGCTGCCAGAGTGCTTTCCGATTTCTATCGAACTGTCACAGTGATCGAGCGCGACGTACTGCCGACCGGTAGCGCACAGCGACGCGGTGTGCCTCAGGGCCGGCACGTTCACGCACTGTGGCCGCGTGGGTCGCAGATCTTAGATGAGTTGTTTCCCGGTTTCCTGACCGAACTCGTCGCCGACGGGTGCACGGTCTGGGACGACGGCGATTTGTCTAAGTACTGTTTGTCATTTGGTGGGCACCAGTTTGTCCGCTCGGGGACCATGCGTGATTTTCAACCGCGCGATACAGCCTATTGCCCCAGCCGGCCGTTTGTAGAGGACCATGTCCGTCAACGCGTACGCGCAATTCGAAACGTCACGCTGATGGAGGGCTACGACGTTGTCGAGTTGACATCGAATGCTGACCGAAGCCGCGTCACCGGAGTCACGATCACATCGCATGAAGGAGACGAAAAGCGGGCTCTCACCGCGGATCTGGTTGTGGATGCCACCGGCCGCGGGTCCAGAACTCCAGCATTTCTGGAAAGCCTCGGCTATGACCGGCCAATCGAGGACGAAGTGGTGATGCGACTCGCCTACGCTAGCCAGTTGCTGCGGATTCCAGCCGGCATGCATAACGAGGTAATGGTGCTGGTGGGGCCTGTCCCGGGACGACCAACCGGGATGGGGTTATTTACCTATGAGAACAGCACGTGGATGCTAACCGCGGTCGGGTTGGTGGGACGCGAGCCACCGGCCGACCGGGCGGGCATGCTGCAGTTCATCGAGGATTGCACGCCGCCCCAGGTTATGTCGGCGCTGCGGTGCGCCGAGCCGCTCGGGGACGTGGTTCGGCATCGCACACCATCCAGTCGGTGGCGCCGCTATGACAAGATGCGGCAGTTTCCGGCCGGTCTGCTGGTATTCGGCGACGCGATATGCAGTTTCAACCCGATCTACGGCCAGGGCATGACGGTGGCTGCGCTACAGGCAATGGCCCTCGATCGTTGTTTACGCGGCGGTGCAGAGCGCTTGGCGGCCCGGTATTTCTCCGCTGCCGCCAAACCCATCGGGGTGGCTTGGCAACTCGCGGTGGGCGGCGACCTCAACCTGCCCGAAGTCCCAGGCCCCCGGCCACTGTCGGTGCGGCTGACCAATAAATATGTTGATCGAGTGCAG
>DATDLZ010000164.1:0-16508 GCA_036519055.1 Mycobacterium sp. | reverse complement strand
AGCCGGTCGAATTCGAATATCGAGCCATACGACCGAGAGCCGTCGTCGTGCCCCAGCGTGCGGATATCTGCCAGCAGCTGTTCGGCTAGGGCACACATGTTGACCTTCGTCTCTTGGGAGCGCCACTTCAACACGTCGAAGGCGGCGTCGGCATCGACTTGATAGACGTACATCAGGACGCCCTTCGCCTGTTCGATGACAGCGCGTTTAGCGGCGATTTCGGCGATGGCTTTGTTGGTCCCTACTTCTCGCGCTTCGTCGGTGGCTGTGACGTCGAAATAGAAGCCTTGCGCGCCGATTACTTCACCGGCGTTGTCGTGTAGTTGTTCACCGATGACGACGACCTCACGGGTGGTGCCCTGCTTGGTGATGATGCGATGGCAGGTACTGAACGGCGTGTGCCTTCGGCGGATGTCGTCGAGCGTCGCCGCGACTTGCTCGTAGTCGTGTGGGTGCTTGTGAGACAACACCAGGCGGGTTGTCGGGGTAACTGTCCCCGGTTGGTAGCCGTGGATCTGTTCGACCTCGGGCGACCATTCCCAGCGTTCGTCGTCGAAGAACCACCGGTACCAGCCCACCCGCGGAGGGAAGCCGCCAGTCAATGCCTGCTCAAGGGGACCGAAGTCCTCAAAAGGGCGGATGTCGTCGGGCTCGTTTCTGGGAGCCCGGTCAGTCTGGGGCACAGTAGTCCTACACGAGCGCCACGGTCCGGCAACTCAGTAATAAGCCCAACCCGAATATGTGTGGCCGGTGAAACGGATCTAGTCGGAATCATCGGTTGCATCCCATTCTGCACCTAACCACCACCACCCACCAGGGAAACGGCTGATTACTTACGCTTTCCGCGTTACTTGATTTACCGATGTGTGGTTTCACCAGAATGGATATGACTGCGGCAGAGAACCGTCGGCTTGGCCACCTTACGCGCTGTATGAGCTATCGCCGCGCGGGTAACGCAAATGACTGCGACGACGGGCAACCCGGCGACCAAATAACGCCTGTGTGCCGTTCATTTGGTTCTCCAATTCCCATCTCGGCTCTGCATCGCGCAGCTGTCGGCGTCCTGCCAGCCGACCCACCGCGGCGGCTAGGACGAGCCGTTAAGGTAGCCCCGCAGCATCGTCACGGCGTCGGTGATCTGGTGGATCGGCACCAGCTCGTCGCGGGTGTGCGCGAGGTTGGGATCGCCGGGCCCGTAGTTGACCGCGGCGATGCCACGGGCGGCGAACCGCGATACGTCGGTCCACCCGTATTTCGCCCGCACCTGCCCGCCGGCGGCGTCGACGAGGCCCTTCGCCGCCGGGTTGGACAGGCCGGGCAGCGCTCCGGCGGCCATGTCGGTCTGCTCGATCCGCACGTCGAGGCCGTCGAGAACCTCATGGACGTGGCTCAGCGCCGCCTCCGGCGATCGATCGGGCGCAAAGCGGAAGTTCACCGTCACCGAGGCCGCGTCGGGGATGACGTTGCCGGCAACGCCGCCGTCGATGCGGACCGCCGACAATCCCTCACGATAGGTGCAGCCGTCGATCTCGACACTGCGGGCCTGGTAGGCCGCGAGCCGATCCAGCACCGCACCCAGCCTGTGAATGGCGTTGTCGCCCAGCCATGCTCGCGCCGAGTGGGCGCGAGTCCCGTCGGCCTGAACGACAACTCGGAGCGTTCCCTGGCACCCCGCCTCGATGTACCCGCCGGTCGGTTCGCCAAGGATCGCCACGTCGGCCGTCAACCAATCCGGCAACTCTCGTTCGATCCGCCCCAAACCATTTGCCGTCGAATCGATTTCCTCGCAGTCGTAGAACACCAGCGTCAAATCGTGGGCGGGCGCGGTGACGGTGGCGGCCAGATGCAGGAAGACCGCGTCACCGGACTTCATGTCTGTTGTGCCGCAACCGTGTAGCGATTCGGCGTCTCGGCGGCTCGGCAGGTTACCGGCCACTGGGACGGTGTCGAGGTGGCCGGCCAGCAACACCCGCGACGGACGGCCCAGCGCGGTGCGGGCAAGCACGGCATTGCCGTTGCGGATGATCTCGAAGCTTGATGTCTGCGCCCGCAGCGCGGCCTCGACCTCGTCAGCGATGCGCTCTTCGTGCCGCGACTCGCTGGGGATGTCGACCAGAGCTGCGGTCAGCTCAATCGGGTCGCCGCGTAGGTCCAGCACGGTCTCAGCGTAGTAGGTGGGTAGCGTGGGGCGCGTGACTGCAGCTTCGGGTATTGGGCTGGCAACGCTGGCCGCTAACGGATCGGTTCTCGACACTTGGTTCCCCGCACCGGAACTGATCGAGTCGGGCGAAACCGGCACGACACGGTTGTCGGTGGCCGAGGTGCCTGACGAGTTCGCCGCGCTGGCGGGCCGCGACGACGAGCGCAGCACCGAGACCGTCGTGGTGCGCACCGTGATCGGCTCGCTGGACGACAAGGCCGCCGACGCCTACGACGCCTATCTGCGACTGCATCTGCTCTCACATCGACTGGTCGCTCCGCACGGGCTCAACGCCGACGGGATGTTCGGGGTGCTGACCAACGTGGTGTGGACCAACTACGGGCCGTGCGCGGTCGACGGTTTCGAGATCGTCCGGGCGCGGCTGCGCCGCCGCGGCCCGGTCACGGTCTACGGCGTGGACAAGTTCCCGCGCATGGTCGACTACGTCGTGCCGAGCGGGGTGCGCGTCGCCGACGCCGACCGGGTGCGGCTGGGCGCGCATCTGGCTTCGGGAACGACGGTGATGCACGAGGGCTTCGTCAATTTCAACGCGGGCACTTTGGGCGCCTCGATGGTGGAGGGTCGCATCTCGGCAGGCGTGGTGGTCGGCGACGGCTCAGACATCGGCGGCGGCGCCTCGATCATGGGCACGTTGTCCGGCGGTGGCACCGAGGTGATTTCGATCGGCAAGCATTGCCTGCTCGGCGCCAACGCCGGGTTGGGCATCCCACTGGGCGACGACTGCGTCGTCGAAGCCGGCCTGTACGTCACCGCTGGCACGAAAGTCGCTCTCCCCGATGGCAATTCGGTCAAGGCCCGCGAGCTCTCCGGCAGCAGCAACCTGCTGTTCCGGCGCAACTCGGTAACCGGTGCCGTCGAGGTGGTGTCCCGCGACGGTCGCGGCATCGCGCTGAACGAGGTCCTGCACGCCAACTGATGTATCAACCGGAGTGCAGCGTGGTGTCCCTGGTTTCGGGCAATAGATAGGTACACACGAAGCCGGCTGAAGCAAGGGCTGCGAGCATCGGACCAATGGCCCAGCTGCCGTAAGTCGCTTGCAGTGTTCCGGCGATCAGGGGTGGCAACGCCCCGCCGAGGACACCCGCCAGGTTGACCGCCAATGCTGATCCGCTGTAACGGTAGCGGGTGGCAAACAGCTCGGGAATGAAGGCTCCCGTGGGCCCGGAACCGATTCCGCCGATCGCGCACATGCCGACGATGGCCACTGCGTACAGCACCCGGTTGCCGGAGTCAATCAACGGAATCACGGCCAGTGCCCAGGGCACACACCCCGACCAGCCCAGCAGCATCATCCGGCGGCGTCCGACTCTGTCGCTCAGGGTGGCCGATAGCGCGACGAACGCGATGCTGACCAGCCCGCCCAGCGCACCGACAGCCCAGATGAAGCTGCGGGTGTAGCCCAGTTCGAAGTGGGCGTACCTGGTCAGGTAGGTGTTCGACATGTAGACGAAGGACATCCCGCCCAGGATGCTGCCACCGGCCAGGGCGATCTCTCGGCGCTGCAACCGCCACAACTCCGCGATGGGGGCTCTCGGGACCACGTTTCGGGCCTTCTCCGCGACGAACACCGGAGTCTCGTCGATCCGCATCCGCACATAGAAGGCGATGGCGATCAGACCAGCGCTGATCAGGAACGGAATCCGCCACCCCCACTGCATGAACGCAGGACTGTTCTCGCCGATGGTGAAGTTCACGCCCAAAAACGTCAGGCTCGACAACACCACCGCGGTTCCGCCACCGAGCAGCGTGAACATCCCGAAGCGGCCGCGTCGACCGTCGGGGGCGTATTCGGCGCTCAGCAGCGCCGAGCCGGCCCATTCCCCGCCTACGGCAAACCCTTGCAGCAACCGCAGCGCAACCAAGATGAACGGGGCTGCCACTCCGATGGTCGCCGTGCTGGGCACAGCGCCCACCGACATGGTGGAGACGGCCATGATCAGCAAAGTCACGATCAGCGTCTTCTTTCGGCCCAGCCGATCGCCGAAGTAGCCGAAGGCGAGCCCGCCGATCGGCCGCGACACGAACGCGCTGGCAAAGGTGCCCATCGAGGCGATCGTGCCCAGCGCCGGGCTGAGGTGTGGGAAGAAGACGGTGGGAAACACCAGCGCCGCCGCGGTGCCGTAGATCATGAAGTCGTAGAACTCGATTGCCGAGCCCACCAGACACGCCGCGGCGACGCGTCTCATCGGTATGGCGGCGGTGGTGTCGGCAATCGTCACCGCCGTCTGACTGGCTCGGGGCACGGCTACGACGGTAGGAGAAACCGACGCCGGTGTCACACCCGCCGCGCGTTAGCTTTCCGTCAACAATTGCTTTTTGAGCACCTTGCCCATTGCGTTACGGGGCAGCTCAGCCACTACGCGGACCTCACGCGGCCGCTTGTGCACCGAAAGCTGCTGTGCCACATAGTCGATCAGCTCCTGCGGCTCGGCTTCGCCGACGATGAACGCGACAATCCGCTGGCCCAGGTCCTCATCGGGCAGTCCGACCACCGCGGCCTCGGCCACGCCCGGATGACCAAGCAGCACCGTCTCGATTTCCCCCGCGCCGACTCGGTACCCACCCGACTTGATCAGGTCCACCGACTCGCGGCCGACGATGCGATGCATGCCGTCGCCGTCGATCACCGCGGCGTCACCGGTGCGATACCAGCCGTCGGCGTCAAAGGCTTCCGCGGTCGCGTCCGGCCGGTTCAAGTAGCCGTTGAACAGCGTTGGCCCCCGCACCTGCAGGCGGCCAATGGCTTCCGCGTCGTGCGGCACCGGATTGTCGTCGTCGTCGACCAGGCGGCTCTCGATGCCCGCCAGCGGCAGGCCGACCCAGCCCGGCCGGCGTTCACCGTCCGCGCGGGTCGATAACGTGATCAGCGACTCGGTCGCTCCGTATCGTTCGACGGGCGCATGGCCGGTGAGCCGGACCAACTGGTCGAACACCGGGACCGGCAGACCGGCGCTGCCGGACACCAGTAGCCGCGCCGACCGCAGCGCCTCGGCGGCGGCGTGGTCTGCCACCACCCGCGACCACACCGTCGGCACGCCGAAGTACAGCGTGCCGCGAGCTGCCGCATACGCTTGCGGCGTCGGTTTTCCGGTGTGCACGAAGCGATTTCCGACTCGCAACGATCCAAGCAGGCCCAACACCAGGCCGTGCACGTGGAATAGCGGTAACCCGTGCACGAGCGTGTCCTCGGCAGTCCACTGCCAGGCCTCGGCCAGCGCGTCCAGATCTGCGGCGATCGCCTGACCGCTCAGCTGCACCCCTTTGGGCGGCCCGGTCGTGCCCGACGTGTAGATGATCAGCGCGGTGTCCCGCGGCGACGGCTCGGGTTGGCGATGCCAGGACCGGGCGCCCATCCGCACCGGGATGTGCGGCAACCCCTCGGGCTCGTCAGGCACCGGACCCAGCCAGGCCTGCGCGCCAGAGTCGGTGAGGATGTGGCGGCGTTCGGTCTGCCCGACGTCAGCCGGCACCGGGACCACCGGCACCCCGGCGATCAGGCAGCCGGCGATGGCCAGCGCGGTAGGCGCGGTGGGCGTGGCGAACACCGCGATCCGGTCCGCACCGCGGACTCGTTCGGCCACCGAGTTGGCGGCCCCGACCAGGTCACTACGGCTGAGCGTGACATCGCCCAAGCGCACGGCGTCCTCGAGGTCATGGCCACCCGCGACAACGGAGGGGTCCAGCGAGGTCAGCAGCACGTCAGCAGGTTACCCGGCGCGGGTGCAGGTTCGCTCGTAATTTCGCTGACACTCGTCATTGACGAGCGCCAATGAAATTGACTACCGTGACCGCATGCCGTCGACCACCTACACCGATTCACCCAGCGCGGGAGTGCGCGAGGCGCAGCGGCTCGCTACCCGTGCGCGCGTCTTTGAGGCGGCGTTGAGCGAGATTGGTCGGTCCGGATTAGCGGGTGCCGATGTCGCGGCGATCGCCGCGGCGGCCGGAGTGGTGCGGGGCACGTTCTACTTCCACTTCCCGACCAAGGAGCACGTGCTGGTCGAGTTGGAACGAGCCGAAGAGGCAAAGATCGTGGCCAGGCTGGACACCAAAGCGACAAAGCCGGGCGAATTGATCGCGATGTTGCGCCTCCTGGTGCGCGAGGTACTCGCTGCCGAACGACGCTTGGGTCCAGTGGTTTTCAGGGACATGCTGGGACTGCACTTCTCAGCGACACGGCCCGTCGAAGACGAGTTGACCGAGCATCCGGTGGCGCAATACCTCATCAACGTCTTCGCAAGCGCTCAAGCCGCCGGACAGGTACGTCGCGACGCCGACCCGGGCGAACTCGGGGTGATCTTTCTGACCGGCCTGTTCGCATTGCTGGCCACCGGATTAGGACCGTCGCGGGCGCGGGCAGCGCTACTCGACAGGTATGTCACGACGATCGTTCAGGGAATGGAGGCACCATGAGTAATTCAGGTATCGAGGGCTACCGCGACTTCCTGGTACGGCGTGACGGAGACGCCGACCTGTTGCACCGCCGCTTGAGCAGCCGCGAGAAATTCTTCTCCGCGCTTGAGACTGACCCAATCCATTCGAGCTATCAGATCGACCGGAATATGTTCCTGCGCAACCTTCGACGCCGCCGTCCCGAACCGGACGTCGATCCGAAGATGCTGTTCTTGTTGGCCACCGCCAAGCTGAACCAGGCGGAGCGATTCGGGGTGGACCTGGGCGATACCTACGGCCGGATCGGCGGTGAGGACCAGGCGCCCGAACGGATCTATCTCGCCCTCGAGGAGCACTACCACACCCGCCTGCTGGCCTATGTGCTGGACATGTTCGGCCTGCCGTTCCAGGTCGTGGTTCCGCCTTTGGTGATGCGCCAGTTCGTAAAAATGCAAGTATTCCTGCCCGAGCGATTCGGGTTCCCCTTCGTGGGTGCCGCAGAAATGGCCGGGTGCATCATGTTCGACGAGCTACGTCGTGTCGGCGTCGAGTTATTCGCCGACGAGCCCGACGTTGCAGCGCGGATCCATTCGCTCTACACCGAGATACTCACCGACGAGATCGGCCACGTCGGCTACTGCGCAGCCCGCTGTAGCCGACTGGAGCGGACGCTGATGCGTTGGCTGTACCCGTATTTCGGGCGCCTGGTCGCGCGCCAGACCGTGGAGGTCAGCCTCCTGACTGATCGGGAGAAGTTACGCGCCCGCCTCGGCCGGCCGTTCGATGTCGACGAGCTGACCGTCGGGATGGCAGGCGAGACGTTTCTGGCTGCGCACCCCTGACCTAGGTATTCATCACCCGTTCGCCGATCACATGGTCGCGGCGCAGGGCGTCGAGCTGATCGCGGGATAACCCGAGGCCGCCGAGGATCTCGTCGTTGTGCTGCCCGAGCGTGGGCGGGGCGAACCGGTGATGACGAGCCGGTCCGGGGGTGATCCGAAACGGCCACCCGGGATAACGGTGATGGCCGGTGACGGCGTGCTCGAAATCCTCGTAGAACCCGCGGGCGTCTAGCCCGGGCAGCTCATACATCCGCTCGGGCCTCGTCACCTCTTCGGCGGGGATGTTGTGTTCCCGAAGGGCGGCAACGATATTGGTGGCCGACTGTGTTCGCGTCCAGGCCGCGACCGCTTCATCGAAGGCCTCGTGATCGTCGGCCGCCAGGTCGGGGCAATCCATCAGATGGATCAGCCGCGACCAGTCGGTGTCGTCGCGCACCGACAGCGCCACCCACGTGTCGTCGCTGTCGGTCGGATAGACGCCCTGCCAGCAGCCCCGCCGCCGGTTGCCCTCGCGCGGCGGGACGATGCCGTTCATCGAGTACTCGATCACCGGTTCGGCTGTGACGGCGGCGCCGACTTCGATCTGCGCGACCTCGATCAGCTGGCCTTCGCCGGTGCGACGGCGGTGGTCGAGCGCGGCGAGCAACGCCACCCCGGCGTGCACACCGACGACGGGGTCGGCCGGACCCTGCACATTGCACGGCGGACCTTGTGCGTAGCCGGTCACCGCCGACATGCCGGACACCTGTTCGATGTTCAGCGCCCAGCCGACGTAATCGCGCCACGGGCCGTCGAGGCCGAATCCCGGCATGCGAACAGCGATCACGTCAGGGCGCAGCGCGGCCAGCGATTCGTAGTCCAGCCCGAACTGCTCCACCACTCGCGGCGAGAAGTTCTCCACGACGACATCGGCCTGCGCCGCAAGCCGACGGGCGAGGTCGCAGCCGGCCGGCGAGCTCAAATCCAGCGTGATGTCGCGCTTATTCAGGTTGGTGGCCTGCCACAAAGGGCTGCGCTCGTACCAGTCCTCGCCCTCGAACGGCTGGGCGCCCGAATAGCGGAATCCGTCCGGCCGTTGGATCGACTCGAGTTTGACGACGTCGGCGCCGAATGCACCGAGATAGCAGGTCAGGTATCCGCCCGCCCAAAATGTGGTCAGGTCAAGCACTTTCAGGCCCGCGAATGGCAGCGACGGATCAGCTGCCGGATCGGCGCCCGGTCGCCGCGGTGGGTGATCGCTTCCCGACCTATCTCCCAGGCTCGGTGCGGGACGGGCGGGCACCGTCGGTGTCTTCGAGAGGCGAAACGGCGGGCCCGGTCGTCGAAACGACCAGTCCCTCCCGCCGCCGTCGACGAAGAATCCCCGCTTGGTGTACTGCGGATTGTCCAGCGTCCCAGGGCCGTCGGCGACCGGAGCCGCCGGAATGCGGAGTGCCTGACTGAGTTCGACGATGTCGGCGACGGTTCGCTCGTCCAGCCACGGCTGCGCCGCCGCGTAGAACTCGGCACGCTCGGGCCCACCCATCATGATCGCGAACTGCTGCTCGCCGTACTCCGGAAGCCCAAGCATGGCGCACACGTCGAGCCAGTGCTGCCCGGTCAGGCAGTTGATCCCGACCCAGCCGTCGGCGGCGCGGACCACACCCAGCATCGGAGACTGGCGCACGTTGGTGGGCAGGCCGAGCGCGCGCATCCGCTCGGACGTCAGCATCGGGTACGGCAGCGTCGACAGCAGTGCATCCAATTCGGAGACGTCGACTTCGGTCACCTGACCGGGCGGGGCGATCCGCAACGCAGTCAGCGCGCCCAGCGCGGCGTAGGCGCCCGCGACGTATTCGGCGATTCGGGCGCCGGCCTGCACCGGCGGTCGGTCGGGGTCGCGCGCGCTGATCCAGCCCGATATCGCCTGCATGGTCAGCGGCGTGGCATCGCGATCCCGAAATGGCCCGTGCTGTCCGAAATTTGAGATCCGCACGATAACCAACCGGGAATCGACGTGCTGTGGCGCCGCCAGGGTTCCGGGAGCCGACGCGTCGATCAGCACATCGGCGTCGGCGATGAGCCCGCGAGCGGCCGCCGCATCCCCGTCGCGGGTGAGGTCCAAGACGGCGCCGCGTTTGCCGGCGTTGAGGTACTCGAACAACCCGGACCGATCAGGGTCGGGTTCGCCACCGGGAAACGGGCCCCACTGCCGCAGCGGATCGCCTTCTGGTGCTTCGATTTTCGTGACATCGGCGCCGAGGTCAACGAGCAGTTTGCCGCAGTAGGGACCTGAGATCTCGCCGGCGATCTCGACCACCCGAAGCCCATCGAGCGGGGCTGTCACGCGGGCAGTCCCATGGCCTTCGGCTCCATGTACTGACGAATTCCGACGATCCCGCCGCTCTCCCGGCCGATCCCGCTCTGATTGAACCCGCCGAACGGCGCCCCGCCCGGCCCGAATCCGTTGACCGCGATCTGCCCGGTGCGGACCCGGCGGGCGATCGCGAGCCCACGCTCGACGTCGGTGCCCCACACCGCGCCGGACAGCCCGTACTGCGAGTTGTTCGCGATCCGGACCGCGTCGTCGTCGTCGTGATAGCGCAGCACCGACAGCACCGGCCCGAATACCTCCTGCTGGGCGATGGTGGCGTCCGGCGTGACCTCGGTGAGAATCGTCGGCTCGAAGTAGTAGCCACCGTTCAAACCGGCCGGCCGACCCCCACCGGTCGCCAGCTTGGCGCCGTCATTGAGCGCCTGATCGACGTGTGCCTGAACGCGTTCGCGCTGTGCGGCGCTGATCAGTGGGCCCATCTGCACGTCCGGATCGGTAGGATCGCCAACCTTCACCGCCCGGGCCATCGCGACCAGTCGATCGACCACCTCGTCGTGGATCGCGTCGGGCAGCAGCATCCGGCTATGCAGAATGCAGGCCTGCCCGGCATGAAATGAGCAGGATTCGAACAACATTCGCTGCAGGAGTTCGTCATCCAGCGTGACGTCATCGAGCACGATGCTGGCCGACTTACCGCCGCATTCGAGCAGTAGCCGTTTCATCGTCCCGCCGGCCGCGGCCATCACCTCACGGCCGACCACCGAGCTCCCGGTGAAGCTGACCATGTCGATCCGCGGGTCGACGGTCAGCAGCTTGCTGGATTCGATGTCGGTCGGGGTCACGACATTGACCACACCCGGTGGAATATCGGTGTGCTCGTCGATGATTCGGGCCAGCGCCAATCCGGCCAGCGGCGCCAGCGGCGACGGCTTGAGCACGACGGTGTTGCCGGCGGCCAGCGCGGCGCAGAGTTTCATCACGTTGAGGGTGTGCGGGAAATTCCACGGCGTCAGGATGGACACCACGCCGAGCGGCTCGTAGCGCAGCAGCGTCTTGCCCGCGGCACCGAAGGCGTCGATCGGCTCCTCGATGGGATGGGTGGCGAGTTCGGCCGCGTTCAGCGCCGCGAACGCCGGCCCTTCGACGTGGATCACTCGCTCATTGGCCGTACAACCCCACTCCTGTTGCGCCAGCGCGAAGAACTCGTCGGCATGCGCCAGTAGCGCCTCGCCGAGCTGGTTGAGGAACCCGGCCCGCTGCTCGGGTCCGGCGTCGGCCCACGGCCCGGAGTCGAAGGCGTTCCTGGCCGCCGCGATCGCGCTATCGACTTGGGCCTGGCTGGGATCGGGCGCCGACGCGATCACCGCCTCGGTGGCCGGACAGACGTCGTCGTAGCGGCCCCCGGCCCCAGCAGCTCTGTCCGGGTCGACCCACTGGCCATCGATATAGACAGAGTAGGTGTCGATCAATGAGCGTGGGTCAGCCATATCCCCTCCTTTAGAAATCCGGGGCCTTTAGGGATCAGGGGCCTTTGGACGGTCCGGCGGCTCAACGTTTGGTCTACACCTGTCGGGCCGCCGTCGTCAATGCTCGACTTAGCCGGGGTGCGTCAGACGCTGCTAGTTCAGTTCAACAGCAAGCATATTGACATCGCCAGTGCCGCCAGAGTAAACAGGGTGCACCGGACAGATCGTATGCAAATGTACGATGATGCGCGTCGAGGAGGCCTGGGTGCACACGGAATCCCGCTCGACCGTCCCGCTGCATTCGCCGGACTTCTACGCCGGCGACCCCTATCCCGCGTACCGCGAGCTGCGCGCGACGGCGCCGGTGTGCTGGAACGACGTCACCAACTTCTGGGCGCTGCTGAAGTACGAGGACGTCCGGTTCGTCTCCAGCAGCCCGGCCGCGTTCACCTCGACCCAGGGCATCACCATCCCGGACCCGGCGATGCCGACCCCGGTGCAGCCCGGGAGCCTGATCTTCACCGACCCGCCCCGGCACCGACAGATGCGCAAGCTGATCAACTCCGGCTTCACCAGGCGCCGCGTTTCCGTGCTCGAGCCGAAAATCCGCGAGATCGTCCGCGGCATCCTCGACGGCATGGAACCGGATTCGGTGCACGAGTTCGCCGAGGAGATCGCCGCTCCGCTACCTACCCGGCTGATCGCCGAGTTGATCGGTGCGCCGCCCGACGATTGGGAGCAATTCCGGGCCTGGTCGGACGCGGCCACCGGAACCGCCGACCCGGAGATCGAACTTGACCCGTTAGTGGCTGCCGGCCAGTTGTACGAGTATTTCCAAAAACTGATTGGCGCACGACGAGTCGAGCCGCGCGACGATTTGCTTTCGGTGCTGGCCGGTGCCGAAATCGACGGCGAGCGGCTCGCTGACGAAGAACTGCTGAATTTCGCGTTCCTGTTGCTGGTGGCCGGAAACGAAACCACCCGCAATCTGATCGCCCTCGGCACGCTGGCGTTGATCGCTCATCCCGATCAGCTGCGTCTGCTGATCGATGATTTTTCGCTGATCCCCAGCGCTGTCGAGGAGATGCTGCGGTGGAACAGCCCGGTGGTGCACATGGCCCGGACGGCAACCGCCGACGTCGAGATCCGCGGCCAACGCATCGCCGAGGGCGACGTGGTGGTAATGCTCTATCAATCGGCCAACCGCGACGAGGACGTCTTCGGTCCCGACTCCGAAGAATTCAAGGTGACCCGCCACCCCAACCCGCACATCGCGTTCGGGTGCGGCGAACATTCTTGTATCGGCGCACAATTGGCGCGCCTGGAGGCCACGGTGATGTTTGAGGAACTGCTGGGCCGCTTCCCCCGACTCGAGCTGGTCGGCGAGGTCGACCGGATGCGAGCCACCATGGTGCCCGGGGTCAAGCGGATGCCGGTACGGCTGGGGGCCTGACCGGTGCGACTCGACTACACCGCCGAACAAGAACAGCTGCGCGACGAGATTCGCGCGACCATGGAACAGGTGATGACGCCGGAACGGCAGGCCGCCGTCAGCCAGCGGATGGAGGGCGGCGCCGCGGTGCGCGACTGCGTGCGCGCGCTGGCAGCCGCCGACCTGCTCGGTGTCGGTTGGCCTAAAGAGTTTGGCGGGCGTGGCTTCTCGGCGATCGAGCAGTTCATCTTCGCCGAGGAGGCCAGACGGGTCAGCGCGCCGATCCCGTTGGTGACGCTCAACACCGTCGGGCCGACCCTGATGCATTACGGCTCCGAGGAGCAGAAGCAGACGTTCCTGCCGGCGATCCTCGACGGCAGCGTCGAGTTCGCCATCGGCTACTCCGAGCCGGAGGCGGGCAGCGACCTGGCTTCGTTGCGCACCAATGCCGTCCGCGACGGCGACGACTACGTGATCAACGGCCAGAAGATGTTCACCAGCGGTGCGGCGTACGCCGACTACATCTGGTTGGCCGCCCGCACCGACCCGAACGTCAAGAAACACAAGGGCATTTCGATCTTCATCGTGCCGACCTCGTCGCCCGGATTCTCCTGGCAGCCACTGCACACCATGCCCGGCGTCTCCACCTTCTACACCTTCTACGACAACGTCCGGGTGCCGGCCAGCGCGATCGTCGCGGGTGAAAATCAGGGCTGGCAGCTGATCACCACCCAGCTGAACTTCGAACGCGCCGCCCTGGGCAACCTCGGTGCCCTCGAGCCGCTGTTCGAAAAGACGCTGCAGTGGGCGCGCGACACCGAACTCGACGGTGGCCGAGTCATCGATAAACCCTGGGTGCAGCAGGCGCTGGCCCGGGTCGAGGCGGAGGTCGCGGCCTATAAGCTGATCAACCTTCGGGTGAACGCCGCGATGACCAAGGGCGTGCTCAATATGGGCGAGGCGTCGGCAGCGAAGGTCTTCGGCACCGAACTGGCTCCGCTGGTGGCCCGTCAGCTACTGGAAGTGCTGGACCACAACGGGTTACGCCGCGGCCCCGATGCCCCGCTGCGCGGCGCGCTGGAATCCGCCTACCGGGTCGCGGTCATCAGCACCTTCGGCGGCGGTGCCAACGAGATTCAACGAGACATCATCGCGATGGCCGGATTGGGCATGCCCCGAGCTCCACGTGATCTTCGCGCAACCGACAAATCAGGAGGATCCACTCAGTGACCGACACCGACCTGCACAGCAAGTTGAAGGCCCTCGTCGGCCAGCCGACCGGCGGCAGCGCAAAGCCTTCGGTGGCACCGGATCCGGTGAATCAGCCAATGATCCGGCACTGGGCGTACGCGCTCGACGACATGAACCCGGTGTACCTCGATCCGGAATTCGCGGCGAAATCCCGGTTCGGCGGCATCGTGTCGCCGCCGGTGATGCTGCAGACCTGGACCATGCCGGCGCCGAAGCTCGAAGGCATCGGTGAGCGGGGTGGCTCCCCCGTCGAAATCACCAACAACCCCACCGCGTTTCTCGACGAGGCCGGATACACCAGCATCGTGGCGACCAACTCGGAGTTCGAGATCAACCGCTACCCCAAGCTGGGTGACGTCATCAGCGCGACGTCGGTGTACGAGGAAGTATCCGACGAAAAGACCACGGCGCTGGGCACCGGGTTCTTCGTGACCTGGGTGCTCACCTACAGCGACCAGCACGGTGAAGTGCTGGGGCGCCAGCGCTTCCGGGTCCTGCGATTCAAGCCGGCGAACTGATGCCGACCCGACTGGCACCGACGATCAGCCCGGACACCGAGTTCTTCTGGAATGGGCTGCGCGAACACAAGCTGTTGATCCAGCGCTGCAACGGATGTGGGACGGTGCGCAATCCACCGCAGCCGATGTGTCCGAAGTGCCGCTCGCTGGACTGGGAGGCGATCGAGTCGTCGGGTCGCGGCACCGTCTACAGCTACGTGATGCCGCACCAACCACAGTTCCCGTTCTTCGACTATCCCTACATCGTCGCACTGCTGCAGCTTGACGAGGGCGTCCGGATCGTTTCTAACCTGACCGACATCGACCCGGCCGACGTCCGGGTCGGGATGCCGGTCGAGGTGTATTTCCAAGAGTTCGATGGAAACCTTGTGCTGCACCAGTTCCGGCCGGTTGGGTGACATGGACTTCACGTTCACCGAAGAGCAGGAGACGATCAGCAAGCTGGCCGCTGACGTCTTTGAGCGGCGAGCCACTCCGGAGCGCCTGACCGAACTCGAATCCGGCGAATTCCGCTACGACGCCGGCCTGTGGAAGGATCTGGCCGGTCTCGACCTGCTGGGCACCGCGTTACCGGAGTCGTTGGGCGGCAACGGTGGTGGCTTCGTCGAACTCGGCGTCCTGCTGGCCGAAGTGGGATCGGCCGTCGCTCCGGTGCCCGCCTATGCGACGTTGCTGCTGGGCGCCGACACGATCACCCGGCACGGGAGTCCCGAGCAGCAGCAACGCTTCCTGCCCGGCGTCATCGACGGCACCCGCATCCTGTCCGCGGGTCTGCACGAACCCGGCCGCTCCGACCCGACCAACCCGGGGACCACAGCCCGCCGGGATGGTGCGACGTGGCGGCTGGACGGCGTCAAAGAGCTGGTGTCGTTCGGCCAACTCGCCGACACCCTGTTGATCCCCGCGACCATCGACGGCGGCGAGACGGGCTTGTTCCTGCTGCCGACGGATGCTCAGGGCGTCGAGATCCGGCCGGTGGCGACTACCAACCGTGAACCGCACGCGGACGTATTCCTTGACGGTGCCAGTGTCTCCGTCGATGCGGACAAGCTCGACGGCAATCAGCTGGTCGAATCGCTTTACACCCGCGCCCTGATCGGCCTGTGCGCGATCCAGGTTGGCGTATCGGATCGCGCCTTGCGAATGGCCGCCGAATACACCTCGGGCCGTGAACAATTCGGCCGCCCGATCGGCAGCTTCCAGGCGGTGCAACAACGGATGGCCGACGGTTTCATCGACCTGGAGGCGATCCGCTGGACCACGTGGCATGCGGCCTGGCTGGTCGCCGTGGGACGGCCTGCAGACCGTGCAGCACGTGTCGCGAAATTCTGGGCCGCCGAAGCCGGCGCCCGGATCGCCGCCACCGCTCAGCACGTGCACGGTGGGATCGGGATCGACACCACCTATCCGCTGCATCGCTATTTCTTGTGGGCCAAACACAACGAGCTCACGTTGGGGTCAGCCACTCAGCAGCTGGTTCACCTCGGCAGCACATACCCGGAAGGACGGCTATGACGACCGCCAAATCCCGCACCGACACCTTGCGTTGGAGCGACATCGATGTGGGCGACGAGGTCACTCCGCTGGAGATCCCAGTCACCACCACGATGATCGTGGCCGGCGCAATCGCGTCGCGCGACTTCATGCCGGTGCACCACGACCGCGACTACGCCAACAAGCAGGGTTCGCCCAACCTGTTCATGAACATCCTGACCTCCAACGGCTACTGCGTGCGTTTCCTGACCGACTGGGCCGGGCCCGAGGCAATGATCACCAAGCTGGCGATTCGCCTTGGCGTGCCATCGTTTCCGGATGACCCGCTGCGTTTCACCGGCAGCGTCACCGGCAAGACTAAGGGCCCCGCAGGCGTCCGGCCGGCTGAGAACTTCGTCGAGGTGACCTTCCAGGCGGCCAACAGCCTCGGCAATCATGTCTCCGGCACCGCCGTCGTGAGCCTGCTCGACGGAGCCCGGGCATGAGTGCATCGCCGTCGAAGCTGGCCGGGAACACCGCCATCGCCGGCATCGGCCAGACCGAGTTCTCCAAGGAATCCGGCCGCAGCGAGCTGCAAT
>DATDLZ010000163.1:0-3350 GCA_036519055.1 Mycobacterium sp. | reverse complement strand
GGCCGACGATTTCGGCGTACCGCGGCATCGCGGGCGCGCCGGACCGGGTCGCAGCGCTGGACGCCGAGCTGGCTGAATTGGGCGACCGGTGTCTGGCCGGTTCGTCGACGATGGAGTGGGAGTACCTGCTGGTCACTGCGCGCAAGCGCTGATCGACTTGACCAAGCGGCGTCAAGCCGGCGCGAAGCGTGCTGCGCCGCCCGGCCCGGGCTCCGGCAGGGCCTCGACCCGCATTCCACACGTCACTGAATCAGGTTCGCAGTCAACGATCTTGGCTGCCACCCGAAGGCCGCTCTGCTCGGCGAGCTCGACCAGGGCGATGACGTACGGCGTCGGGATCTCCGGGTTGAACGCGTGATAGTTGACTGTGTAGGTGAATACGGCGCCCTGACCCGACACCGGTCGCGCGACCAGTGGGCCGCCGCAGTCGCGACATTGGCCGGCCGCGGGATGGACCCAGTGCGCGCAGTTCTCGCAGTGCTCGATGAGTAGCTGAGACGTCGCCTCGGTTGACACGGGCAATACAGTACACTCAATTGCCTTGGGTAGGTGGGCAGCGGGTTGGTCTAACGGACGGCGCAGATGAGCTACTTCGAAAAAGACGCGATCATTTCCGGTATCGGCATTTCCCGAATCGGCCGTCGCACCGGCATTCCCGGGCTGGACCTCACCATGGAATCGGTCCGGGCCGCCATCGACGACGCCGGCTTGGCCCCCGGTGATATCGACGGAATCGCGACACTGGGCGACACTCCCGCCGCCGAGGTCAACGCCGCGCTGCAGATCGACGCCGCCGACTGCGGGACGGGGTTCAGCACCGGCGGTCTGCTGAACCCGGTGATCTCGGCGTGCCGCGCGGTCTCCGAGGGCCATGCGCGGCATGTGATCATCTACCGGACGATCCAAATGCTGGGCGGCACAGTCCCGGTCAAGCAGGACGAGAACGCGCCCGCTCCGCCGCTGGCGAGGATGTTCGACACGCCGGAAGGCGAGACGCCACCCGTCGTCGGCCCGATGGACGATGTCAAAGATCTGGTTGCCGCGCAAGCGTATTCCGCCGCGAACTGGCTGGCGCTGACGTGTCGCCGTCACATGGAGTTGTACGGAACCACCAAAGAACAGCTGGGCTGGCTGGCGGTCAACAGCCGGCGAAACGCGGCGCTGAACCCTCGTGCCGTGTATCGGGATCCGATGACCATGGCGGACTATCTGGCCGCACGACCGGTATCCCTGCCATTTGGGTTGCTGGACTGCGACGTGCCGATCGACGGTTCGATCGCGGTGGTGGTCTCGGCAGCCGGCTATGCCAGCGACTGCCCGCATCGGGCGGTGAAGGTGGAGGCGGTCGGGGGCAGCAACGGCGCGGGCGGCTGGTTCCACCGCGCCGACTATCCGAAGATGGCCTCGGCAGATGCGGCGGCTCAGATGTGGTCGCGGACCGATCTGACGCCCGCCGACCTGAACCTTGCAGAGCTGTACGACGGGTTCACCTTCCTCACCTTCGCCTGGCTGGAAGCACTGGGCATCTGCGGTGACGGCGAGGCCGGCCCGTTCGTCGAGGGGGCCGAGCGGATCGCCCTGAACGGCGCGCTGCCGTTGAACACCTACGGCGGCCAGCTCTCAGCAGGCCGCATGCATGGCTATTGGCTGCTGCACGAGGCCTGCCTGCAGTTGCGGGGCGAGGCGGGTGAGCGCCAGGTGTCCAGCCGGCCCGAGGTCGCGGTGGCTGCGGTGGGCGGCGGCCCGATCGCCGGATGCATGTTGCTGACATGCTGAGTTACCTTGTGCGGACATGCAATTGAGTCCTGAAGCTCTTCTGCATGCCGGAGCCGGTACCGCTCCCGGGCGCCGGCCCGACAAGCGAGCTTCGCAGATTGCGCGTCGTATCGAGGCCGACGTCATCCGGCGTGGCTGGCCGGTCGGGCAGTCGTTGGGGTCTGAGCAGGCGCTGCAACAGCGTTACCGGGTGAGCCGGTCGGTACTGCGGGAAGCCGTCCGACTCATCGAGCATCACCAGGTCGCGCGTATGCGTCGCGGACCTAACGGCGGGCTGCTGGTATGCGAGCCCGACGCGGCCCCGGCCACCCACGCCATCATCATCTACCTGGAATACCTGGGCACCACGATCGGCGACCTGCTGGATGCGCGGCTGCTGTTGGAGCCGTTAGCGGCAGCGCGTGCGGCGGAGCAGATCGACGAAGCGGGCATCGACCGGCTCCGCGGTGTGCTGCGCGCTGAGCAAGACCGCAACCCCGACCCGGCGGCGCCGAGCGACGAGTTCCATGCCGCGCTAGCCGAGCAGTCCAAAAACCCTGTCCTGCAATTGTTTATCGATATCCTCATGCGGTTGACCGTTCGGTATGCCGAAGATTCGCGACTGAACTCCGCCAGCGACGCACTCGAGGCGATCGACCACCGGCACCGCGAACACTCGGCCATCGTCGCCGCGGTCGCCGCCGGCGACACAGCGCGTGCCATGACACTGAGCGAACGCCATGCGGAGTCAGTGACCACATGGCTGCAGGACCATCACCACACCGGTCGCCGTGCGCGCACGCGGCGCGGACCCAGCCGCGAAGCGCCACAGGGCAAGCTCGCCGAAGTGTTGGCCGCCGCGATCCGCGACGACATCGCCAGCAGCGGCTGGCGGGTGGGGGAGGTCTTCGGAAGCGAGGTCGCGCTGCTGGAACGCTATCGGGTGAGCCGCGCCGTGCTGCGAGAAGCCGTGCGGCTGTTGGAATATCACGCCGTCGCCACCACGCGGCGCGGGCCCGGCGGCGGGCTGGTGGTGGCAGAACCCCAGGCGCAGGCCAGCATTGACACCATCGCGCTGTACCTCCAGTACCGCCAGCCTCGTCGCGAAGACCTGACGTTGATTCGCGACGCCATCGAGATCGACAACGTCGCCAAGGTCGTCCGACGGCGCGATTCACCCGAGGTGCGTGACTTCCTCGACAGGCACCGGTTGCTGATCGAAGAAGCCGGTGACGACCCCCGCAAGGCAGGCGTCGAGGAGTTCCTATTCCATACCGGGTTGGCGGCGCTGGCCGGTAACGCCGTGCTCGAGTTGTTCCTGCGGATCCTTGTCGAGCTCTTCCGCCGGCACTGGGCAAGCACTGAGCAACCGATCCCGAGCCACGGCGATCTCATCGATGTACGACACGCTCACCTGCGGATCATCGAGGCGATCGCGCAGGGCGACGACAGCCTGGCGCGTCACCGCACCCGGCGTCACCTGGACGCCGCCGCGTCCTGGTGGCTATGAGACTCCGTTACCGCCCGAGCCGTCGCCGCCAGTCCCGGGCCGTCGTCATCCGGAGCATGGCGGCGATGTTCTTGCCCTTCTTGCG
>DATDLZ010000162.1:0-11175 GCA_036519055.1 Mycobacterium sp. | reverse complement strand
GATCGAGGAAGGCCGCGAGCTGTGGCGGCGGGTTCAGGCGGCGGTGTCGGTGCTACTGGGCGGCAACGCCGGCGAGGTCGCGTTCGCGATCATCGGCAGCGCGATCACCGGCGATTCGCCGCTCAACACCCGCCAGCTGCTGCTGGTCAACATCTTCACCGACGCGCTGCCCGCGGCGGCGCTGGCGGTCAGCAAGCCCAGCGGGCCGGCGCAGACCGAGGGACGGGGCCCCGACCAGGAGGCGCTCTGGCAGGCCGTCGCGATCCGCGGCGCGACCACCGCGGCGGCTGCGACGGCGGCGTGGACGATGGCCGGATTCACCGGACGGCCGCAGCGGGCGTCGACGGTCGCGCTGGTGGCGTTGGTGTCAGCGCAGCTGGGTCAGACGCTGGTGGAGTCGCATACTCCGCTGGTCGTGTTGACCGCAGGCGGCTCGCTGGCCGTGATGGGGACGCTGATCAGCATCCCCGGGGTCAGCCAATTGCTTGGCTGCACTCCGCTTGGTCCGCTCGGGTGGGCGCAGGCGCTGGGCTCAGCCGGGGCTGCGACCGCCGCGGTGGCCGTGGCGACCCGTGCATTCGCCGATAAGCGCCCCTTGGAGCTGGAGGCCGCCGATCCGACTCCGACCGAGTCGCCACGACCTCCACAGCGCCCACGCGCCACAGAACGGCGTACAACTGGGTCAGCGGAACGGTCAGGAGGCCCGCCACAGCTCCGCCTAGTGGGTCGGCGAGAGAATCGGTCGTCGACATAACCCCGACAGTGACCGCATCACCAGTCACAATGGCAACGCTTAAGTTACTGAAAGGCAAATGATGGCGGAAAAGAACGCGCGGCGCGAGACCTCCCAGGCAGATGCCGTCGCCCATATCCGGGAAGGCGAGACTTTCGCCATCAACCTGCCGGTTATCGGGCAGGTGGAAATTCCACGGCCCGAGCAGCTCGCCTATTACGGCGGTTTAGCGGCTCTAGCTGCATTGGAGCTCATCGACTGGCCGGTCGCCGTGGTCATCGCGGCGGGCCACCTGCTGGCCAGCAACCACCACAACAGGCTCCTCGAGGAGCTCGGCGAGGCCATCGAGGACTCTGAGTAGAGCTCAGCTCGCGTCGTCCTGCAGCACTTGGCGCGCGGCCTCGACGTCGTGGTGGATCGGCATACACATCAGCTCGGCCACCCTGTACATGAAGCTGTCCGGTGCCAAAACAATGAGGATCGCGTTGTCCGCTAGTAGGCGATCCAGAGCCGAGAACCCGGCACTGTCCAGATATCTGATGTTGCTCAACTGAAGGATGACCGGCCGTGCGCCCGGCAGTTCCTCCAGCGATCGGGCGAATGCGAGGACGTTCGACGCGTCGACCTCGCCGGTCACTGTCACCTCGGCGGGTGTTGACCCGTCGCCGTTTTCTGCGACCTGCAGCTGAAATTCCGCGCCGCTCACGATTTCACACCTTCCACCAGACCGGACTCGGGGAGAACCGCGCGCTCGAAGGTCAGCGTGATTCGCGTGCCACCCGGAGTTCGCGACGTCTTCACGTCGTCGGCGAGGCCGTTGATCATCGTCAGCCCGCGGCCGCGCTGCAGGCTGCGTTGGCTGGCCGACGAATCACCCGACCATTTACCGGCGTCGCTGATCGTCGCGGTGACCGTGTGACCGCGGACAAAGGCTTCGATGGAGACCGTCTTGGTGGCGTCCCCGCCGCTGCCGTGCTCAATCGCGTTGGTCACCGCCTCCCCGATGGCCAACAAGATGTCGGATGCGCGCTGTGGACCGACGTCGACGCCGGAAATCCAGTCGCGCAACCGATGTCGCGCCTCGGCGATGTAGTCCAGCGAGGCGGGAACCGCGGTGGCGAAACTGCGGGCCGAGCTGTGGCACGGGCGCAGCGCCAGCACTACGACGTCGTCGGTGTAACCGCCGGGCGGAGCCATCCGTTCGAGCAATTCGTCGCACAAATCCCCGACCGGAAGATCGGCGCGGTATGCGGCCGCGCCCTGCAGCCGGGCGAATCCCTCATCGAGCGTCTCTCCTGGCCGCTCGATCAGTCCGTCGGTGTACAGCAGGATCACGCTGCCCGGCGCCAATTCGTGGACGGCGGTGTTCTGCTCGAGCGGGGTTTCCCAGGCGGCCACCGGTACGCGCCGGCCGGCCGACAGGAACACCGGCGGTTGGTCCGGCGTCACCAGCAGCGGATAGGGATGTCCCGCACAGGAATAGCTGATGCGGGCAGTGCCGTCTTCGGTTTCCAAGTCGATCACCGCGTAGCTGACCGTCGCGCAGCGCGCGCCCGGCACCGTCGCTGCGTATCTGTCCAACGAGGTCAGCACCGCCCCCGGGTCGGCGTCGGTCAGCGCGCTGGCCGCCACCGCCGCACGCAACCTGCTCATCGCGATCGCGGCGGGCAGGCCATGCCCGACGACGTCGCCGACGGAGATCGCAACCTGGCCCTGATGTGCCAGCGGAACCACGAGATACCAGTCACCACCGACGCGCATCGACTCACCGCCGGGTTGGTAGACCGCCGCGGCAACCGCCACGGTCGACCCGTGGTCGAGATCGAGCAGATGGTCCTGGAAGTCCACCGCGATCCGATGCTCCCGCTGAGCGTTGCGGATCCGGTCGACAGTCGACTGGGTGATCTTGGCAACCTGTGCGGCCCAATCGAGTTCAGCGGGATCGAATTCTCGCGGCGTCGACCACAGCATCCCGAGCGAACCGATGACCTTTCCGTCCAGACCGCGCAGTGGCTGGCTGATGCACGACCGCACCGACTCCTTCGTTTCGGTCACCACGTGCCCATAGCGCGCGCCGAGGCTGAGCGTGTCCGTGATGATCATCGGTTGACCGGTGTTGACGACGTCGACCGGCACGATCGGGGTGTCCATCGACGCGATGTGGTAGCGGTCGCGTATCTCGGGTGGCACCGCGGCGCTGTATTCGAAGCGGAGGTTCTTGGATTCGGCGTCGAGCAACCCCAGACAGATGATCGGCGGATCACCGGAGGGGTACGCAGCACCCTGCAGCGCGTCGACGATCGCGACACTGGACTCGGCGGCCTGCAGAGCCGCGTCGAGCTGCGCGAAATTCAATGCTTTCTGCGCCCGAGCGTCGCTGGATCGCCGACTGGCGCGTTCGCGCGCGGCGGCCGACAGCCGCGCCGCGACATGATCGATTAAATCCTGTGAGCTGAAGGGTTTTGGCAGGTAGTCGTCGGCCCCACTGGAGAAACCTTCGCTGACTGCTTCGGCACCCGCACGCGCGGACAGCATCAGCACCGGTATGGCCGCCAGCGCCGGGTCGGCGCGAATGGCCGCGACGAATTCAAAGCCGTTGAGCCGCGGCATCATCACATCGGTCACGATGACACTCGGACGAAGTTTGCGAGCGGTCTCGATGCCCTCTTGCCCGTCGGCAACGAGTACCGTTCGCCAATGCGCCGACAGCACTCGCTCCAAATGCGTTCTCATATCAGCGTTGTCGTCGGCGATCAGTACCAACTCACGCCCGTCGGGCCCGGGCGCAGCGTCCTGCGATGACGTCGCCAACGGCGTCACCCACTGGTCCGCCTCGACGACGTACGGGTTGTCCAGCAGCCCGGCGGGTGAATGGCCGACCGGCCTGCCGCCCACCGACCGCGGCAGCCGGATGGTGACCGTGGTGCCGCGCTCGAGTTCGCTGGCGAATTCGATGCTTCCGTGTTGGAGGTCGACGAGCCCGCGCACCAGTGACAGCCCGATACCAGTGCCTTCGACGCTGCGCCCGTGCGCACTCTCGGCGCGAAAGAACCGCTCACCCAGCCGCTTTAGGTCCGCCTCGGCGATGCCGACGCCGGTGTCGCGAATCATGATGCGGCAGAACGATGAATCGCTGTGTACAGCGACCGTGATCGAGCCCGTCAGCGTGTACTTCACCGCATTGGACAGCAAATTGAGCATGATGGTCTCCCACATGCCCGGATCTACGTCGGCCACCGCCGGGCGGCAGTCCAGCACCAACTCGAGCCCGGCCCGCTGACACAGTTCGGAGAACGACGCCGCGATATCCGACGTCAACGCGCCGACATCGGTGCACAGCAAGGCGGTGGTGGCGCGCCCCGCTTCGATGCGGGAGAAGTCCAGCAGCGAATCAACCAGTCGTTGCAGGCGTCCTGCGTTACGCCGCGCTGTGGTCAGCCGGTTCGTCAGAACGCTGTCCGGGCCGCTGTCCGACAACGCATCGTCGAGCGGCCCCAACAGCAGCGTGAGCGGGGTGCGGAACTCGTGGCTCACATTCGTCAGGAATGCCGTCTTCGCGTGGTCGAGTTCGGCGAGGGCATCCGCCCGCTGCCGCTGCTGCTCGTAGGACACCGCCGACGCCATCGCCGAGGACAACTGGTCGGCAAGCAACTGGCAAAAGCCGATGTACTGGTCGTCCAACGGGCAGAGCGGATTGGTTCCGACCAGCAGAGCCCCGGCGGCCGGGCCCTCGCCCAACGGCAGTAGCAGCGCCAGGTCGGGACAGTCGTCGGCCAATACATCGTGGATGCCGTCGATCCTTGCTGCCACCTGCTCGATGACCTGCGTTTCCGACCTCGTCCGCGGCACCCTCTCGGATTTGATCAGCTTCGCCAACGTTCTCGGCAACAACGGCAGCACCGAGCGCGTCGCTCCGCGAAGGGTCACGTCGCCCGTCACGGGATCACCGATGTAGGCGGCGACGAACGGCACATCGGCGGATTGCTCGGCGCACACCTTGACCGTTGCATTGGCCGCATCGTCAATCGTGTTGGTATCCATCACAGCCGAGGCCACTGCATTGAGTAGATGCAGCCGGCGCTCGCTCAGCACGCGTTCGGTGGTCTCGAAAGATGGACAGAAGATCCCGTAGGTCTTGCCGTCGTCGCCGATCAGCGGACTGTAGGTGAAGGTGAAATATCGCTCCCGGCGACGACCTGCGGTCACCATCGGCAGCATCAGGTCGTGCGACCAGGTTGCTTCGCCGGTCGCGATGACGCTGGCCAGCATCGGGCTGATCGGCTGCCAGATATCCCACCAGGCGTACTGGCCCCGTTGACCCAACGCTTCCGGGTGCCGGTCACCGAGGATCGCGATGTAGGCGTCGTTGTAGATCAGGAACAGATCCTCGGCACCCAGCCACAACACGATCGGAAAGCGCGATGTCAACACCACCGCGACCGCGGACCGCACTTCCGGCTGCCACGACTGAGGTGAGCCGAGAGGATGAGCGGTCCAATCGAATTCGGCGAACCGCCGGCCCATTTGCCCTCCGAGCGCCACGGCCGCGGCGAGGTCAGGTGGCAGAACCTTGGGATCGCGTGGCCAGCCGCGGCGTTGCTCTCCGCTCACGACCCCTGCCCGGAATCACGGCCTTCCAGTGCATCGGACAACGTGGGATAGAGGTCCAGCAGGCTATCCAGATTCGTCACCTCGATCGGGCGAACAACCAGGCCGTTATCGGCGACCAACCGAACGGACGTCCCGGCCTGCAAACCTTGCTTGTGACAATCCAGCACAGCGTTCAGACCGGCACTGCCGAAATACGTCACGCCTTGCAAATCGAGGATCAGCAATCGAGATTCTTGGCTTCCGGCCTGCCGCAGGGCCGACTCCAACTGCGACCGCAGCTCGCCGGCGGTACTGGAATCGATCTCCCCTGTGGCATGCACCAGCACCGCTTCTGGTCGAACCTCGGAGTCGACCACTAGCAATTCCATCGCGTTCACCCGCTTCGATGCACTCAAGTCGTAAGCCTGGGACCACGGGTATTGGTCCAGCTCGCTGGACGGCAACATCGCCCTGGACGAGCCTATCTGGCAGGGCGCTTACGTGGTGGATTCGTCCGGAATACGCTCATGCACTGTTAACAGCAGATGGTCGAAGGTGGCTTGGGTCTCCGCCGACGGCGGTGGCAGCGTGGCGTTTTCAGTGATGAGTTGCTTCGCCAGCGAACGCAACTTGGTGTTGGTCTCCTGCGATCGCCACCGCAGCACGCCGAAGGCCTGTTCGGGGCTGACCCGGTAGATCGCCATCAGCAGGCCTTTGGCCTGCTCGATCAGGGCGCGCGCCTCGAATAGATCGGGCAGGGCCTCGTCGAGGGCCACCTGGCGGGTCTCGACGAAGGTCGCGGTGAGGTCGAGGTAGTAACCGGCGGTACCCAGCACTGCGCCAGTCTCGTCGGACATCCGATCGGCCACCACGATCGCCTCGTGCACGGTACCGGCGGTGTCGACGAAACGGTGACGGCTGGAGAACGAGCCCTGGGACAACAGTGCCCGATCGAGCAGGTCCTGAACATGACCGCGGTCGTCGGGATGCTTGTGCGAGAGCAGCAACTCCGTCGTGGGCTCGACGGTCCCGGGTTCGTAGCCGTGCATCCGGGCCAGCTCGTCCGACCACTCCCAGCGTTGGCCGACGAACCAGAATCGGAAAGCCCCCACACCCGGTTTCTCGTCGTCGACAGCCGGCCACCGGGCTGGCCAGGCATCGATCCCAATGCTTGTTCCGGCCACCTCCCGCACGCGACATATCTTTCCACCCATAACACGGCTTGCCTACCGATTAGGCCTGACCTGATTGGGTGGCCATCCCCCTCGGCGGGACCGTGAATTTCTGCACGCCTGCGCAGCACCGCCCGGCTGCGCTAGCGTGGAGGCGCCAACAACACGGGAGCGCACACCCGGTGCGCTGAGAGGACGGCTCGGGGCCGTCGACCGTAAGAACCTGATCGGGTAATGCCGACGTAGGGAGACGAGAAATGACCGATTTAGCAGTCGAACCGACCGTGACCACCGGCCCGATCGCCGGCAGTCAGAAGATCTACCGAGACCTTGAGGTGTCCCCCGACGGGCCCGCCGCCAAGGTCCCGTTCCGCCGGGTCAATCTGTCCAACGGCGAACACCTCGACCTTTACGACACCTCCGGCCCCTACACCGACCTCGACGCGGTGATCGACGTGACGGCCGGCCTGCCGCCGCGCCCGCGTGTGGTTGCAGACCGCGGCACCCAGCTGCAGCGGGCCCGCGCCGGCGAGATCACCGCCGAGATGGCCTACATCGCCGCACGCGAGCAGATGCCGGCGGACCTGGTCCGCGACGAGGTTGCCCGCGGCCGCGCGGTGATCCCGGCCAATCACAACCACCCCGAGAGCGAGCCGATGATCATCGGCAAGGCGTTCGCGGTGAAGGTCAACGCGAACATCGGCAACTCGGCGGTGACGTCGTCGATCGCCGAAGAGGTCGACAAGATGGTGTGGGCCACCCGCTGGGGCGCGGACACCATCATGGATTTGTCCACCGGCAAGGACATTCACGCCACCCGCGAATGGATCCTGCGCAACTCACCGGTGCCGGTCGGCACCGTGCCGATCTATCAGGCGCTGGAGACAGTCAACGGCGACCCGACGCTGCTGACGTGGGAGATGTACCGCGACACCGTGATCGAGCAGTGCGAGCAAGGCGTGGACTACATGACCGTGCACGCCGGGGTGTTGCTGCGGTACGTGCCACTGACCGCCAAGCGGGTGACCGGCATCGTGTCCCGTGGCGGTTCGATCATGGCCGCCTGGTGCCTGGCGCATCATCAGGAATCGTTCCTGTACACCAACTTTGAAGAGCTGTGCGACATCTTCGCCCAGTACGATGTGACGTTCTCACTCGGCGACGGGCTGCGCCCCGGATCGATCGCCGACGCCAACGACGCCGCGCAGTTCGCCGAGCTGCGCACCCTGGGCGAGCTCACCAAGATCGCGAAATCGCATGGCGTACAGGTGATGATCGAAGGGCCTGGCCACGTCCCGATGCACAAGATCGTCGAGAACGTGCGGCTGGAAGAGGAGCTGTGTGAGGAGGCCCCGTTCTACACGCTCGGGCCGCTGGCCACCGACATCGCACCGGGCTACGACCACATCACGTCGGCGATCGGTGCGGCCATCATCGCCCAGGCCGGCACCGCGATGCTGTGCTACGTCACCCCGAAGGAACACCTCGGGCTGCCGGACCGCAAGGATGTCAAGGACGGCGTGATCGCCTACAAGATCGCCGCCCACTCGGCCGATTTGGCCAAAGGCCATCCGCACGCACAGGATCGCGACAATGCACTATCGACGGCGCGGTTCGAGTTCCGCTGGCACGACCAGTTCGCCTTGTCGCTGGATCCGGACACCGCGAAGGAATTCCACGACGAGACCCTGCCGGCCGAACCGGCCAAGACGGCTCACTTCTGCTCGATGTGCGGACCGAAGTTCTGCTCGATGCGAATCACCCAGGACGTCCGGGAGTACGCGGCCAAGCACGGACTCGACAGCGAGGAAGCCATCGAGGCAGCTATGGCGGAGAAGTCGGTCGAGTTTGCCGAGCACGGCAACCGGGTGTATCTGCCGCTCGCCCAGTGAGTTACCTTCCGCTGGCGCCGTCGGGTACGACGCCACTGCGGGTGCTGGCGATCGCCGGATCGGACTCCGGTGGCGGCGCGGGTGTTCAAGCCGACATCCGCACCTGCACATTGCTGGGCGTGCATACGCTCTGCGCGGTGACGGCGGTGACGGTGCAGAACTCGTTGGGCGTAAAGGACTTTCACAAGACCCCGCCTGATGTGGTCGCCGCGCAAATCGCGGCGGTGTGCGACGATATCGGACTGCACGCCGCCAAGACCGGGATGCTCGCGTCGGCCGACATCATCGACGCGGTCGCCCAGAGTTGGCGCGAGCACGGTGCCGGCGTGCCGCTGGTGGTCGACCCGGTGTCCGCATCGATGCACGGCGATCGTCTGCTCGACGATGCCGCACTGGATTCCCTTCGGGCCGAACTGTTTCCGCTGGCGACGTTGGTGACACCCAATCTGCACGAGGTACGACTGCTGGTCGGTATCGACGTCGTCGACCCGAAAACTCAGGCCGATGCGGCCCGCGCCCTGCACGCGCTGGGGCCGAAATGGGCAATGGTCAAGGGCGGACACCTGCAAGGTTCGGCCAGCAGCACCGACTTATTGTTCAACGGCAACGACTTTCACGAGTTCGATGCACCGCGGGTGGACACCACTAACGACCACGGCGCGGGCGACACGTTGGCTGCCGCGACGGCCTGCGCGCTGGCGCACGGCTACCCGGTGCTCGACGCGGTCTCGTTCGCCAAGGGCTGGGTCACCAAATGTCTGCGGACCTCCTATCCACTCGGACACGGCCATGGCCCGGTGTCTCCGTTGTTTAGGCTGCACCCGTGATCGACCTCGAGCAGATCGCGGGCGTCGCCCACGAACCGGACAGCACACCGGCCGGTGTGGTGGTGCTGACGCACGGAGCCGGTGGCAACAGGGAATCGCCGCTGCTGCAAAGACTGTGCGACGAGTGGGCCCGACAGGGCTGGCTTGCCGTCCGCTACAACCTGCCCTACCGGCGCAGGCGCCCCAAGGGCCCGCCCTCGGGTTCGGCGGCCACCGATCGCGCCGGCATTGTCGAGGCCATCACCGTCTGCCGCGGCCTGGCCGACGGTCCGCTGATCGCCGGCGGCCATTCCTACGGCGGCCGGCTGACGTCCATGGTGGTGGCCGCGAAGGAAGCGCACGTCGACGTGCTGACGTTGTTCTCCTATCCGGTGCACCCACCCGGCAAGCCCGAACGCGCCCGCACCGAACACCTGCCCGACATCGCAGTGCCGACAGTGTTCACCCACGGCACGTCGGATCCGTTCGGCACTCCGGATGAGGTGCGCGGCGCCGCGGCGTTGATTCCCGCGCCGACGCAGATCGTCGAGATCGCCGGTGCGCGGCACGATCTGGGCTCCAAGACGCTCGACGTACCCGGATTGGCGGTGGCCGCGGCGCTGCGACTGCTCGGCCGCGGGTAGTTCAGGCGCTGTCTCTGGCGGCGGGCAGACTGCGCTTTCGCACAATGTCGGCCGCGACGTCGGCAAGCTTGACGTTGGTCTCCTGCGATGTTCGGCGCAGCATGCCGAAGGCGTCGTCGTCCGACACGTCGTTCAACACCATCAGCATGCCGACGGCCTTGCCGATCGCGCGACTGCTGGCCAGTCCGCGCCGCAGCGAGGCGGCGTCTTCGCCTTGCTCCGCGGCATTGGTGGCAACTGTGGCGAACGCACCCAACACCAGGGCACACTCGACCGATCGCTCGTCGAAGGCATTGGCTCTATCGGAAAAAAGGTTGAGCGCGCCGGCCCGCGCCCGGTCCACCGGCAGTCGAACACTCAAAGCGCCGCGCACCGGTGTCTCAGCGAGAACGCGGCTCGCCAACGACGGCCACCGACTGCTTGTGGTCAGGTCGGTCTGAATCTGTGCGGTGCACTCTTCGATGGCATCCAGGCACGGACCACTGCCCAGCGCCAATTCGAGCTTGTCGATCTGGCGCGCGGTGGCGTCGCTGACTGCGGCTGTGCTGTACACGCCGTGTCGGCGGATCATCAGGCTGGCATGGTCGCACCCGGGAACCGTCAGTGTTGCTGCCACGCATATCGCGGCGTACAGATCTTTCGGCGTTGAGGCATCTCGGGCGATCTCAGCTAAAGACGTGAACACAACTGATGGATCGACGCGCGAGTGGGACAGCACGGCAACCTCCTGTTTCGGGCGAAGTTCCGATGGGGGACAGCGGGCCGGCCTACCTCGCGGCCCGCCGCCACCCATCGCGGCGTCAAGCGTTGATTACCTCGCGCTTGGTGGCTTTGTCGTTGAGGGTTCGGTGCGCGTCACCACGACCGATCGTGATCTTGCGTGGCTTGGCTCTCTCTGCCACCGGAATGCGGAGCCGCAACACGCCCTCCTGATAGGAGGCTTCGATGCGGTCGGTGTCGAGATTCTCACCGAGAACCAGCTGGCGGCTGAATATTCCGCGCGGCCGCTCGGTTGCGAGCATCTCGCGATTCGGATCGACGGCCGGACGTTCGGCACGCACGGTCACGACGTTGCGTTCGATGTCGAGGTCCAGCGTGTCCTGATCGATGCCAGGTAAATCGAACTCGACGAAGAACACGTCGCCTTCACGCCACGCGTCCATCGGCATCACCGCTGGACGGGCGGCAGTGCCCAGCGCCTGCTGGGTGAAACGGTCCAGCTCGCGGAATGGGTCGGTACGCATCAGCATGGTGGTCACCCCTGCCTCTCCAATCTTCTCTGCCTGTCACCTGTAATCTGTGCCTCGCGACACAGATTTTATATAGCACGCAGGAAAT
>DATDLZ010000161.1:0-10041 GCA_036519055.1 Mycobacterium sp. | reverse complement strand
CGCGCTCGTGGAGGCGGCCCGCGCGCAAGCGCGCGACATCTCGTTGCTGAAGGCACAGGTTGGCCGCCTTGGCCGGGCGGTTGCCGAAAGCGCGATCCAGATCCATGGCGGCATCGGAATGACCGACGAGGTGCCGATCGGCCACCATCTGAAGCGAATCCTGGCCATCGATGCGATGTTTGGCGATAGCGACTACCACTACCGGAAGGTCGGTGCACGCTAGCGCGTTTCCTCGTGCACACCCCGCGCGGCAGCTGTGCGTCAGAACCAGGCGTTCCAGAATCGGGTCAGATGCATACCGGCATACGCCCAGCCCGGCGGCACACCGGAAAGCCCGTAGAACCATTCGACAACCCCGAAGAACCACTGGTTCAGCGGCGGGGCGAGCAACACCAAAAACAGCAGCAAGAAGCCATACGGCTTGAACTGCTCCAGCGCACGCTGCGTCTCCGGACTCAAGTGCGGCTCGAGCGCGCTGTACCCGTCCAGGCCCGGGATCGGCAGCAGGTTCAGCAGCAGTGCCGTGACCTGCAGGAAGCCCAGGAACGCCACCCCGGCCCACAACACCGGGTGCATCGGATCGAAGAACGCACTGGTCACCCCCAGCAGCAGCACCGCCAACAGCAGGTTGGCCGTCGGCCCGGCCAGGCTGACCAGAGTGCGTTGCTTCGCGGTCATGAACGAGGTCCGCACGTACACCGCCGCGCCCGGCAAGCCGATCCCGCCGATCACCGTGATCGCGATGGGCAGCACGATCGACAGCACCGGGTGGCTGTAGCGCCGCGGGTCCAAGTCGAGGTAGCCCCGCAGCGCGATGTCGCGGTCGCCGAATTTCCAGGCTGTGAAGGCGTGACCGAACTCGTGTAGGCACAGCGACACCACCCAGCCGGCGATCACGAGGACGAACACCGAAAGGTAGGCCAGCGGGCCCACATCGTCGCCGACCCAATAGGCCAGCGCGCCGCCCACCACCGTCAGGCCGACGATGGCCCAGAAGATCGGGCTGGGCCGAACCGACTGATGCACATCGCGGGGGCTCACGCGACGAAACTACCGGACCAACAACCAACCCTCGGTGTTCCGGTAGATCGTCGAGCGGCGTGCGGTGCGCGGCGCAACCACCCCATCGCGGACCACCGAGATGTCGATGCCACCCAGCTGTGCGGCCCGGCCGGTCAGCCAGCGGCGCGACCGGCCGCCTGTCACGCGGGCGCGCAACCCGGGCAGCGCCGCCGTCGGCTCGATCCGCACCCCCGGGACGTCGCCGTCGAACAGCACGTCGTCGTCGACCACGGCCTCGCCGTGCAGCAGCGGCGCGTCGCCGCCCGGTCTCCATTCGGCTGCCCCGACGATCGCGGACCCGGTCTCGTCGCGAATCAGCGGGACCCGCTGCGCCGGCCCGCGGCGCGCCCGGCGGGCCGCCCGACGGCCGGCCGGTAGGCGATAGGCGCGGGTGGCCTGCGTGCGGCGGCGCGGAACGTATGCCACCTCGACGTTCAGCAGCTCGGCGCGCAGCAGCCGGGTCAGCACGAACGCGAGGTCGGCGTCGGCGCCGACCACCACCACCCGTCGCGCCGAGGCGAGCGCCGCGTCGATGTCACCGGGGCCGACAACCGCCAGGCCCCTGAGCGGGCGCGGCACAGGCCTGCTCGCCCGCCTCCTCAGCGGCCCGTTCCGCGGGCCGCATCGTCGGCGGGCACGATCTCCACCGAACATCAGAACGGCGACGTCGGGGGCGTCTATCGGTCCCGCTCCTCCCCGCGCCTTCCGGCGCGTATCGTCGCCGGACGGGCTTTCTCGCAAATGCCTGAGATAGTGTGGGTCACCGGCTGGACCACAATAAGCGGCGGAAATGAGTGGGAGAAACGCCATGCCGGCAATCGTCCTGATCGGCGCCCAATGGGGCGACGAGGGCAAGGGCAAGGCCACCGACCTACTCGGCGGCCGCACCAAGTGGGTGGTGCGCTACCAGGGCGGCAACAACGCGGGACACACCGTGGTGCTGCCCAGCGGCGAGAACTTCGCCCTCCATCTCATCCCGTCGGGCATCCTGACGGCCGGCGTCACCAACATCATCGGCAACGGCGTGGTGGTCGATCCGGGCGTGCTGCTCGACGAGCTGAAGGGCCTCGAAGACCGCGGCGTCGACACCTCGAAGCTGTTGATCTCGGCCGACGCACATCTGCTGATGCCGTATCACGTGGCCATCGACAAGGTGACCGAGCGCTACATGGGTAGCAAGAAGATCGGCACCACCGGCCGCGGTATCGGGCCGTGCTACCAGGACAAGATCGCCCGTATCGGGATCCGGGTCGCTGACGTGCTCGACGAGGAAATGCTGACCCACAAGATCGAAGCCGCACTGGAATTCAAAAACCAGGTGCTGGTCAAGATCTACAACCGCAAGGCGCTGGACGCGGGGCACGTCGTCGAGGCCCTGCTGCAGCAGGCGGAGAGTTTCAAGCACCGCATCGCCGACACGCGGCTGCTGCTCAACAACGCGCTCGAGGCCGGTGAGACTGTCCTTCTGGAAGGCTCGCAGGGCACGCTGCTCGACGTCGACCACGGCACGTATCCCTATGTGACGTCATCGAATCCGACCGCCGGCGGCGCGGCCGTCGGCTCCGGCATCGGCCCGACCCGGATCACCACCGTGCTGGGAATCCTCAAGGCCTACACCACCCGCGTCGGCTCCGGCCCGTTCCCCACCGAACTGTTCGACGAGAACGGCGAGTACCTGTCCAAGACCGGCGGCGAGTTCGGTGTGACCACCGGCCGGCGTCGGCGCTGTGGCTGGTTCGACGCCGTCATCGCCCGCTACGCCACCCGGGTCAACGGGATCACCGACTACTTCCTGACCAAGCTCGACGTGTTGTCCAGCCTGGAAACGGTCCCGGTCTGCGTCGGCTACCGCGTCGACGGCAAAGAGACGTCCGAGATGCCGATGACCCAGAGCGATCTGCACCGCGCCGAACCGATCTACGAGGAACTGCCCGGCTGGTGGGAAGACATCTCGGAGGCGCGCGAGTTCGACGACCTGCCGGCCAAGGCTCGTGACTACGTGTTGCGACTGGAAGAGCTTGGCGGAGCTCATATTTCGTGCATCGGTGTCGGTCCTGGTCGCGAGCAGACCATCGTGCGGCGCGACGTTCTGGCGGCCCGCCCATGACCGATCCCTCGCAGAGTCCAGAACAACTCGACCCCGACTACGACCATCACGGCGGCTTTCCGGAGTACGGCGCCGCCAGCCCGGGTCCCGGGTTCGGCCGGTTCGTGGCAGCCATGCGGCGGTTGCAGGATCTGGCGGTGTCCGCCGACCCCAGCGACGATGTCTGGAATGACGCCGCCGAGCACGCCGAAACCCTGGCCGATCAGCTCGCCCCGTTCAAGGCCCCCGAAGGCCAGGCCCCGGCGGGCCGTTCGCCGCAACTTCCCGGGATGGGCAGCCTGCTGCTGCCGCCGTGGACGATGACCAGGTACGACCCCGACGGCGTGGAGATGCGTGGCCACTTCACCCGGTTCCACGTCGGCGGTAACGGCGCGGTGCACGGCGGTGTGCTCCCGCTGTTGTTCGACCACGTCTTCGGGATGGTCGTGCACGCCGCTGCCCGGCCGATCAGCCGCACCGGCTTCCTGCACGTCGACTACCGCAAGATCACCCCGATCGACACCCCGTTGACGGTTCGGGGTCACGTGGCGGCGACCGAGGGCCGCAAGGCGTTTGTCCGCGGCGAACTGCTCGACGGCGACACCCTGCTGGCCGAGGCCAACGGCTTGATGGTGCGCCTGCTACCAGGCCAGCCATAGGGGCGGCGACCTCCGCGACGTCGGTCACACGGGCAGCGCACCTACTCTTGAGTCCTTGAACTGCGTAACTAGGGGAGAAGGTGGAACCGGTGGCTGACGGCAGGCCGCAGAACGAGTCGACTCACGGGCACCGCGATGGCCACCGGCCGACGGTCATGCTGCTGGGGTCCGGAGAGTTCAGCCGCGAGCTGGCGATCGCCCTGCAGCGCCTCGGCGCGCACGTGATCGCCGCCGAGCGGTACGCCGATGCGCCGGCGCATGGCGTGGCCGACCAGGCGCTGGTGGTCAACATGACCGACGCCGACGAGCTGGGTGCGGCGATCAGCCGGCTACAGCCGCATTTCGTGGTGACGGCCTCCGACGTCGTCGCGGCCGACGCGTTGGTCGCAGTGGCCGAAGCCGGTACCGCCGAGGTGGTGCCCACCCCGCGCTGCGCCCGGCTCACCGCCGACCGGGAGGGCATACGCCGGCTGGCCGCCGACGAGCTGGGCCTGCCCACCGCCCCGTTCTGGTTCGCGGGATCGCTCGACGAGCTGCGCGCCATCGCCGACCACGCCGGTTACCCGTTGCGCGTGCAGCCGGTGGCTGCGGTCGGCGGCGAGGGGCAGTCCGTGGTCCTGCTGCCGGGCGATCTCGAGTCGGCCTGGCAGCGGGCGGTATCCGCCGGTGGCCGGCTGGCCCACAGCCGGGTGGTGGCCGAAACGCTGGTCGAGATCGATTTCCACGTCACTCTGCTCACGGTGCGCAGTTTCGGGCCGACGGGGCCGACGCTCGACTTCTGTGCGCCGATCGGCCATGGCGAGGCCATTGGTGACGTGCAGGAGTATTGGCAGCCGCAGGACATGACCCCCGCCGCGCTGGATGCGGGCAGGTCGATCGCGGCCCGGATCGTGAAGGCGCTGGGAGGCCGCGGTGTGTTCGGGGTGGAGTTGATGGTCCGCGGGGACGAGGTCTACTTCAGCGACGTCACCGCCCGGCCGTTTGAGAGCGGCCTGGTCACCACGCGCACCCAGCGGCTCTCGGAATTCGAGCTGCAGGCCCGGGCCATCCTGGGACTTCCGGTCGACACGATCATGATTTCGCCGGGTGCCGCGGAGGTGATCTACGCCGGCGGCGCGGTCCAGGGTCCGCAGTCCGGTGGTGCACTCGCCGATGCGCTGCGCAGGCCGGAAAGCGACGTGCGGGTGTTCAGCCACGACGACTCAGAAGCTCGGCGCCCATTGGGAGCCGCCGTCGTCACCGCCGCCGACGTGACCGCCGCGCGCCGCCACGCGCGCGAGGTGTCGACCGCGCTGCGACGGCTCTGGTAGCCCGCTGCGGCGTCGAGGTACCTGCCGACTAGGGGTGGCTCACTAAGGCGCGGTGGGCGGAGTTGGCGAGTCCGGTGGAGCTGGCGCGGGCGAAGCCGGCGCTGGGGCTGCAGGCGGCGGAGGATTTGGGATTGCCATGCAAGCGAAAAAAGTCGCAGGCAGGCAGGGGCCAGGCTGGAGCGGCGAGATGGATCCAGAGACCAGGGCTGCTGCCGCCGCCGCGGCGGCAAATGCTTTGTTCATTTTTCTACTTTCAAAACCCCAGCGGCAAACTGCCGCCCAAAGCTAAACCGTACGCGCATTCGCAGCTAGTCATAAGGCTGTGTTGCGATTCTTTGAACGCGCGGACCGCGCTTTTGATCCTGCCAGCGCGCACTGGTCATAAGCCGATCGGTTGCATTGTCCGCAAGCGCGGCAACGACATTCGCTATCTCGGACAAGGATCGGCTGAGCTGTGCCAGCCGTTGTCGTGGGAGTGCCCGACGAAGCGCAACATGTCGTCCCCGCCTGGTTTCGACGTTCAGTGGAATTCACGCACGAGACATTCCTCCCACGGTTCGTCATCAGTCTCGTGTCTCGTCCGTCGTCGGGCCGCATAGGGTAAACAACCGGGTACCCATGCCCAAGCCAGAAGCATCGGGGGGATTTCAGCTGATGTTCGTGCACGAATATTGTGGTTGACAACGTTGGCTAACGAGCAGGGGAAACCGCAGGTGACTACAGCGTCAGGGCGTTCATACGCAGGAGATATCACCCCCGAGCAGGCATGGAAGATGCTCAGCGAGAACCCCGAGGCGGTTCTGGTCGATGTACGCACCGACGCCGAATGGCGCTTCGTCGGCGTACCGGACCTGGCCAGCCTGGGCCGCGATGTCGTCTACATCGAATGGAACGCTTCCGACGGCAAGCCCAACGAGAACTTCGTGGCCGACCTGTTGGAGCACGTTGCGGCCCGCGACGATCGCCCGGTGGTATTCCTGTGTCGCTCGGGTAACCGCTCGATCGGGGCGGCGGAGGCCGCCACCGAGGCCGGTATAGCCCCCTCCTACAACGTGCTCGACGGTTTCGAAGGTCAACTCGACGGCAACAGTCATCGCGGCGGAAGAGGCTGGCGGGCAATCGGTTTGCCGTGGAAGCAGACATGACCGACGAGCCCAAGCAGGTGCCGTCGGTTCGCACGCCATTGCAGCTGCCCGACGGCGTCAGCCAAGCCACCATCGGCGTGCGCGGCGGCATCTTGCGGTCGCAGTTCGAAGAGACCTCCGAAGCCATGTATCTGGCATCCGGCTACGTCTACGGCTCGTCTGCCGAGGCTGAACAGGCGTTCACCGGCGAAGTCGATCGCTACGTCTACTCCCGCTACGGCAACCCGACGATCAGCATGTTCGAGGAACGCCTCCGTCTGATCGAGGGTGCCCCCGCCGCATTCGCCACCGCGAGCGGGATGGCGGCGGTCTTCACCTCGCTGGGCGCATTGCTGGCAGCCGGTGATCGGCTGGTCGCATCGCGCAGCCTGTTCGGTTCGTGTTTCGTGGTGTGCAGCGAGATCCTGCCGCGGTGGGGCGTCGAGACCGTGTTCGTCGACGGCGACGACCTATCTCAGTGGGAGAAGGCACTTTCCGTGCCTACCCAGGCGGTGTTCTTCGAGACGCCGTCCAACCCGATGCAGTCGTTGGTCGACATCGCCGCTGTCACCGAGCTCGCACACGCGGCTGGGGCGAAAGTCGTACTGGACAACGTTTTTGCGACTCCCCTTCTGCAGCAGGGCTTTCCGCTCGGCGTCGACGTGGTGGTCTACTCGGGGACCAAACACATCGACGGGCAGGGCCGAGTGCTCGGTGGGGCCATCCTCGGCGACAAGGAATACATCGACGGCCCCGTGCAGAAGCTGATGCGCCACACGGGGCCCGCGATGAGTGCCTTCAACGCCTGGGTAATGTTGAAAGGCCTTGAGACGCTGTCGATTCGGGTCGACTACCAGAACGCGTCGGCGCAGCGGATCGCCGAATACCTGGAAGGCCACTCCGCGGTGCGATGGGTCCGCTACCCGTTTTTGACGTCGCACCCACAATACGACCTGGCCAAGCGGCAGATGTCCGGCGGTGGCACGGTGGTGACCTTCGAACTCGACGTCCCCGGCAGCGCAGCCAAACATCGGGCTTTCGAGGTGCTGGACAAACTGCAGCTGATCAACATCTCCAACAACCTGGGTGACTCCAAATCCCTTGTCACCCATCCGGCGACGACAACCCATCGTGCGATGGGGCCCGAAGGACGCGCCGCTATCGGGTTGGGCGACGGGGTCGTTCGCATCTCGGTGGGGCTGGAGAGCACCGACGACCTGATCGCCGACATCGACAGGGCCTTGAGCTAGGAGTCCGCTGAGAGTTTCCTGGCCATCGGCAATCTGCATGTCCGACAACAGATATTGCCCCAACGGCCGCATGTTACCCGGCTATTCATCTCGCGGTTGTCCAGTCTTTCCAACCGGTTTGGCCATTTAAGAAGCTCCGGCGCGATAGTAACGACATAGTGAGTGCGTTCGATACCAGAACGACGGTGCGTATCGCAGCGTCTACCCCTGACTGCACTGGGCCAGATATGGAGAGACCTGAGTGATATCGTGCATCAGCCGGCCGCGGACGTCACCTCATCCGCTGACCGGCGATTTCTATGAATGGGCCGTCGTCGTCGATGGTGACGAAATTCCGTGGCAGAGCTACGCGGGCCCACTGAGATTCGACGAAACCGACTTCGCCATCGCAACGCGCAAGTTGTTGTCGATCGAACCCGATGAGCTCCCCGACCTGGTCGGGGAGCATGTCGAATTTTCGTCGCCAAGCAAGCAGCAGCCGCGTCTGATGGTGCATTCGACCACGCCTTACGCCAGCAGCTTCGAAACGGATCTCACCGCGATGGTGGAGGGGCGGCCGCTATTGGACCTCACCACGTATGTGGAAACTCGCGGACTCTACCTTGCCCGCAGCGGCGATCTCGTTGTCGGACGGACTCAGCCGTGGCGTCGCGGGGCTGTGGCGAGTGGCGTTGAGCGCCTGGCACTTCCGGATGCGGACTACTACTACCTGTCTCAGGCGCTGCTGCGACGCGCGGTCGACGGCGGCGACCGCGATCCGGTGATGCGCCAGATCATCGAGTTTCTGCGCGAGAACCCGTCAACGGTGGTGTGCCCGTATGACTTTGAACCCGAGTTTCAGCTGTTCGTGACGTGGTTGGCCCGGATCACCGGACTTGGCCGAATCCGCGTTGACGCCAACGATTCTCGCCTGGGGGTGTGGAACCGCAAGCGCATGCTGCATCCGACGGTCGAGGCCGCGCTGAGTCTCGAGAGCCAGGTGGCCGGCCGGCCGGGTCCAGTCGTTTTGGAGCACGAGCACCGGGCCAGCGAGGCGTTCAAAGCCCTGCAAGCACCCATTCCGGTGCTGCCCGGTTACGCCGTTACGTGGCAAGTGGATCGCGGTGATTTCGTTCGCGATCTTCTTCGGGCGGGCGCACTCCTGCAGGACCGGTACGGGCTGTCGCGTGCCTGCTTGAAGCCGTCCGACGGCGGCAACGGCGGCCGGATCGTGCCGAATATCGAACTCGACGACACCGGGCGTCTCGAGGAGCTTGCGACCGCCGCGTGGAAATTAGGCGGTGACCAAGTCCTCGAAGCGCACGTCAGCTACTTCGAAAGAGAAGTCGGCGGCGAACGGGTCCTGACCACGCCGTCAGCCCACGTGCGCGCGGGCGCACTACTGGACGGTCTCACCCTGCAGTTCATGCGCGGCACGTCGTGGAAGGGCAACATCTACGTCAGCGCCGCGGACTGGGAGAACCTGGGTCTGGACGCGAGCCTCTACGCCGGCCTGCGAGACACGATGACCGAACTCCATCAACGACTGGGATTGCTGCACTGCGGCATCGACTTCGCCGTCGGCACCGTGGGCGGCGTTTTCGGCGACACCGTGGTGGCCGCCGTGCAGGACATCAACCCGAAAGTCACCGGTGCCCTGTTCTTACGCGAGTTCATGGCGCGCCATCCCGAGATCGGCGTCGGGGCTGCGACACGCGTGCTCAGTCCCGAGGCCACCGAAAGTGCCGAGAACATCCGCTCGCTGGTGTCGGAATTCTGCACGGCCGAACAGCCCTGCGAGGAGGTCGCCGTCGTGCCCGGCCGGTGGGCGATGATCGCCACTGCGGGGCCGACGTCGGTATCGGCCGGAGCGCAAGCGCTGACCCTGGAGCGGATGCTGGCCACGTCGCGATGACTTGGTGACGGCGAGATAACAATTGCCACAACAAAGTAGCGCGACGCGCGGCATGAATACCCGGAACAGCGGCGTGCTCAACTTATCGTCAGTTGGTGTACCGCCGAACGGTTCTGAAACTGCCGTTGCTGCTGGCTGCCGGCACCGCTCTGGCCTCGTCGCCACGCGCCTCCGCTGAGCCACCCCGCGCGTCCGCCGATTCGAGTCGGTGGTCGGCCGACCGTGCCAACCGTTGGTACCAAGCCCAAGGCTGGCCCGTCGGCGCGAACTTCATCACCTCCACCGCGATCAATCAGCTCGAGATGTTCCAGCCCGGCACCTACGACCCGCGGCGCATCGACACCGAATTGGGTTGGGCCCGGCTGCACGGGCTGAACACGGTCCGCGTTTTCCTGCACGACCAGTTGTGGGCTCAGGATTCCCGCGGCGTCCAGACGCGTCTGGCCCAGTTCGTCAACATCGCGTCCCGTCATCGCATCAAGCCGCTGTTCGTGCTCTTCGATTCATGCTGGGACCCGCATCCCCAAGTGGGTCGCCAGCATGCCCCGACGCCCGGGGTGCACAACTCCGGCTGGGTGCAGGGCCCCGGGGCCGACCGCATCGACGACAGGAGCTACACCCGCACCCTGCAGGACTATGTCACTGGTGTCATGACC
>DATDLZ010000160.1:0-4075 GCA_036519055.1 Mycobacterium sp. | reverse complement strand
GGTCAGGCCCGAGATCCCGCCGCCGACAACGCAATACGAGCGAGTCATAGCGAGTGGATCAGCGCTACCAGGTCGGTGAGAATCGCGGGATCGGTTTCCGGCAGCACGCCGTGGCCGAGGTTGAAGATGTGCCCCGCCGCGCCGGCGTCCACGGCACGGCGTCCGTCATCGACCACCGCCCGTGCCGCCTGCTCCACCGTCGCCCAGCCGGCCAGCAGCACCGCCGGATCGAGGTTGCCCTGCAACGCTTTTCCGGCCTCGACCCGCGCCGCTGCGTCGACAAGAGAGGTCCGCCAATCGACCCCGACTACCGTCGCGCCGGCCGTCGACATAGCACCCAACAGCTCCGCGGTGCCCACCCCGAAGTGCGTCATCGGCACGCCACGATCGGCCAGCGTGGCGAACACCCGCGAACTGTGCGGCAGCACGTAGCGCCGGTAGTCGGCCAGCGACAGCACGCCCGCCCACGAATCGAACACCTGAATCGCATCCACCCCGGCATCGAGTTGTACCCGTAGGAAACCGATGGTCAGGTCGGTCAGTTTCTCCATCAGCGCATGCCAGCACGCCGGTTCGGCCAGCATCATCGCCTTGGTGCGGGCATGGTTGCGGCTCGGGCCGCCCTCGACCAGGTAGGACGCCAACGTGAACGGTGCGCCGGCAAAACCGATCAGCGGCACCTCCCCCAGTTCACGCACGAGCAGCGAGACGGCATCCCACACCGGCTGAACACCCTGGGGGTCCAGCGGCCGCAGGGCGTCGACGTCGGCCGCGGTGCGCACCGGCGCGGCGATCACCGGGCCAACGTCGGCGACGATATCCACGTCGACGCCGGCGCCGCGCAGCGGAACCACGATGTCGGAGAACAGGATTGCCGCGTCGACGTCATGCCGGCGGATCGGTTGCAGCGTGATCTCGGCGATCAGCCCGGCGTCGAAACAGGCTTCCATCATCGTGTTCTGCTCGCGCAGCGCACGGTATTCCGGCAAGGAACGCCCGGCCTGCCGCATGAACCACACCGGCACTCGGTTGGGTTTGCGGCCGGCGGCCGCGGCCAGGTACGGCGATTCGGGAAGCGTGCGACGGTCACTCATCAGGTGCAATGCTGCCACGACCGCCGTATGACGGGTGCGGCGAGCTGCGCCCCGAGCCGTGCGTAACGTCGTCGTCGTCAACGTCCATGAGCCAGTGGTCAGGAGCCGGGATGCCAGTTCGCCACCCAGCAGTCAGCTATGACGAGTTCCCCAGCCTGCGAATCGAACGGGCTGACCACGGCGTGCTGCACCTGATTCTCGACGCGCCCGGGCTGAATTCGGTGGGGCCGCAGATGCACCGCGACCTCGCCGACGTCTGGCCGGCCATCGGTCGCGACCCCGACGTGCGGGCGGTGCTGGTCCGCGGTGAAGGCAAGGCCTTCTCGTCGGGCGGCAGCTTCGACCTGATCGACGAGACCATGGGCGAGTTCGACGACCGGATGCGGATCATGCGCGAGGCCCGCGACCTGGTGCTGAACATGGTCAACTTCGACAAACCGGTGATCTCGTCGATCAACGGCGCGGCGGTCGGCGCGGGTCTGGTGGTGGCGCTGCTGGCCGACGTGTCGGTGGCAGGGCGCACCGCCAAGATCATCGACGGCCACACCAAGCTCGGAGTCGCCGCCGGCGATCATGCCGCCATCTGCTGGCCGCTACTGGTCGGGATGGCCAAGGCCAAGTACTACCTGCTCACCTGCGCGCCGCTGGACGGCGCCGAAGCCGAACGCATCGGGCTGGTGTCCCTCTGCGTGGACGACGGCGAGGTCCTCACCACCGCGACACGCATCGCAACGGAGCTGGCGCAAGGTGCGCAATCGGCGATCCGGTTCACCAAACACAGCCTCAACCACTGGTACCGGACGGCCGCACCGGCCTTCGAAACATCCCTTGGCCTGGAGTTTTTGAGCTTCGGCGGCCCAGACGTGCGAGAAGGGCTGGCCGCCCACCGCGAGAAGCGACCGGCGCGTTTCACCGCCGATTAGGACGGCATGACGACCCCGCACCAGCCCACCCGCACCGGACCCCGGCGACCGAAACGGCGCGCCTGTATCGCCGTGTTGCCGGATAGGTCTAGCGTCAGACGCTGTGACCCGCCAGCAACCACGCCAAGCGGGGCGACGGACGATTGCGGCGCCCGTGACCTCGGCCGCCAGCGACGGGGGGCGGAGCGACGAGGAGGAGCGGCGGGTATGACAGCAGCCGAACCAGTCCCGTTTCGCGAAGCCGTAGCGGCGATGAGCGGAGCCAGCGTCCGACCCGAAATCGAGCTGGGTCCCATCCGGCCGCCGCAGCGTCTCGCGCCATACAGCTACGCGCTGGGCGCTGAGGTCAAGCGTCCCGAGGTCGATATCGTCCCGGAGCGGTCCGACGGTGACGCGTTCGGCCGGTTGATCCTGCTCTACGACCCCGAGGGCGCCGAGGCCTGGGACGGCACCATGCGGCTGGTCGCCTACATCCAGGCCGATCTGGATTCCAGCGAAGCGGTCGACCCGCTGCTGCCCGAAGTCGCGTGGAGCTGGCTGGTGGAGGCGCTGGACGCGCGCGCCGAGCAGGTCACCGCGCTCGGCGGCACGGTCACCGCCACCACCTCGGTGCGCTACGGCGACATCTCCGGACCACCGCGCGCACACCAGCTGGAGCTGCGCGCGTCGTGGACGGCGCTCACCACCGACATCGGTACCCACGTCGAGGCGTTCTGCGAAGTGCTCGAGCACGCCGCGGGGCTGCCACCGGTCGGGGTGACAGATTTGGGCACCCGGTCGCGCGTTTGACATGGGCCCGGAGCCGACAGAAGCATCAACCGAAACGCCCGACGCCGCGGAACCTGACGTCACGCCGCTGCTCCATCCCGCCGACGGGGTGCCCGACCTGTCCACGACCGCCGGCGAGATCAAGGCCGCCGCTGAGTTGCTCGCGGGCGGCCACGGCCCGTTCGCGGTCGACGCCGAGCGGGCCTCGGGTTTCCGATACTCCAACCGCGCGTACCTGATTCAGATCCGGCGGGCCGGCGCCGGCACCGTTCTCATCGACCCGGTCAGCCACGGCGGCGACTCGCTGGCCGTGCTTCGGCCGGTCGCCGATGTGCTGGCCGAGGACGAGTGGATTCTGCACGCAGCCGATCAGGATCTGCCGTGCCTGGCCGAGGTCGGCATGCAGCCGCCGGCGCTGTATGACACCGAGTTGGCCGGCCGGCTGGCCGGCTTCGACCGAGTCAACTTGGCGGCGATGGCGCAGCGGCTGCTCGGTGTGGGGCTGGCCAAGGGCCACGGCGCGGCGGACTGGTCTCGACGCCCCTTGCCGGCCGCCTGGCTCAACTACGCGGCCCTGGACGTAGAGGTGCTCATCGGCCTGCGCGAGTCGATCGCAGCCGTGCTCGCCGAGCAGGGTAAAACCGCCTGGGCCGCGCAAGAATTCGACTATCTTCGGACCGGTGCCGGCCAAGCCCCGCCGGCGACCCGCCGAGACCGCTGGCGCCGCACCTCCGGTATCCACCGGGTGCGCAACCAGCGCGGTCTGGCCGCTGTGCGTGAATTGTGGACGGTCCGAGACGAAATCGCCCAACGCCGTGACATCGCCCCGGGGCGCATCCTGCCCGACTCCGCGATCATCGACGCAGCCACCGCCGACCCGAAGACCCTTGACGATCTGGTCGCCCTACCGATATTCGGCGGAAAAAGGCAACGCCGCAGCGCCGCCACATGGTTGGCAGCACTGAAGTCCGCGCGCGAAAACCCTGGCACTGGAGAAGAAATCGATCCGCCCAACGGTCCTCCGGCGCCGGCGCGCTGGGCTCGACGCAGGCCGGAGGCCGCAGCGCGGCTCGATGCAAGCCGCGCCGCGCTGCGGGAGTTGTCCGAGCGGGTCAAGGTGCCAGCGGAGAACCTGGTCACACCCGACCTGGTCCGGCGGCTGTGCTGGGATTGGGAAGCTGCCGACGACACGGCAGCCGCGGTCGACAAGTTTCTGGCGGCTGGTCAAGCAAGAAGCTGGCAGCGCGAGTTAGTGGTGCCCGTGCTGGCCGCGGCGTTGCAACCGCCGCC
>DATDLZ010000159.1:0-2186 GCA_036519055.1 Mycobacterium sp. | reverse complement strand
CATCGCCGAGCTCCGCGAGTACATCGACTGGCAGCCGTTCTTCAACGCCTGGGAGATGAAGGGAAGGTTCCCCGACATCCTCAACAACCCGGTGTCGGGCGAGACGGCCCGCAAGCTGTACGACGACGCCCAGGAGATGCTCGACACCCTGATCAAGGAGAAGTGGCTGACCGCCAACGGGGTGATCGGATTCTTCCCGGCAAACACGGTCGGCGACGACATCGAGGTGTACACCGACGACACCCGTACCGAGGTGCTGACCACGTTGTACAACCTGCGCCAGCAGGGCGAGCACCGGGACGGTATCCCCAACCGGTCGCTGGGTGACTACATCGCGCCCAAGGACACCGGTCTGGCCGACTACGTCGGCGCCTTCGCCGTCACCACGGGGCTCGGCAGCGGAGACAAGATCGTCGAGTTCAAGGCAGCCAACGACGACTACAACGGGATCCTGCTGGAGTCGCTCGCCGACCGGCTGGCCGAGGCGTTCGCCGAACGGATGCACCAACGGGTCCGCAAGGAGTTCTGGGGATTCCAGCCTGACGAGCAGCTGGACAACGAGTCGCTCATCGGTGAGAAGTACAGGGGAATCCGCCCTGCCCCTGGTTATCCGGCCTGCCCGGAGCACACCGAGAAGGCGACGCTCTGGGAGTTGATGGACGTCCAGGAGCGGACCGGCATCGAGCTGACCGAGTCGATGGCGATGTGGCCCGGTGCTGCCGTCAGCGGCTGGTACTTCTCGCACCCGCAGTCGCAGTATTTCGTGGTCGGCCGGATGGCCCAGGACCAGGTCGCTGATTACGCGAAGCGCAAGGGCTGGACCCTGCAGGAAGCCGAGCGCTGGCTCGGCCCCAACCTCGGCTACAACCCGGAAGACTGAGCCTGCACCACCCCGAAGCCAAGTATTTCAGCGCCTGACATCCGACGGTTCGCGCGCGGACGGCGGTATCCTCTCGCCAGTCGAGACCCCGACAGCATCGAAGGACGCCATGGCCGCTGACGACGCACGCGGCCAGACGCCGTCGGCTCATCACGAAGATCTGCCCGTCGACAGCGCCGCCGCCCGTGCCGCTTTCTTGTCCGCCACTCGTTTCGCGACGGTGGCCGCGATCGGGGGACTGTGCTTCGGTTACGACATTTCGGTGACCAACCGCGCAGTCAAGGCGCTGCAGGCCAACTTTCAGATCGGCAACGCGCTGTTGGGTTTCGCTGCCGCCTCGGCTGTGATGGGCGCTGCGGCCGGGGCGGTGCTGGCCGGCCGAATCGCGGACCGGATGGGACGGCGGGCGATGATGAAGATCGCGGCCGTCTTGTTCTTCGTCTGCGGACTCGGCACCGGATTGGCAAGCAGCATATGGATGTTCATCATCTTCCACACCATCTACGGCATCGGCATCGGCCTGTCCTCAGTTGCGGCCCCGGCCTACATCGCCGAAATCTCGCCCCCGCGGTTCCGCGGCCGGCTCGGCTCGCTGCAGCAGCTCGCGATCGTGTGCGGCATCTTCGGCGCACTGGCAATGACCTGGTTGCCGTTCCACCTCGCCGGCGGTTCCGGTAAGCCGTTCTGGCTGGGTCTGGCCGCCTGGCGCTGGACCTACCTCAGCGAGCTGGCACCCGCGCTGCTGTATGCCGGGCTGCTCTTCTCGATTCCGGAGTCGCCGCGTTATCTGGTTGCAAAGCAACAGCTTTCGCAAGCTCGACGGGTACTCTCCGCATTGCTCGGCGCCCGCGACGTCGAACCCACGATCAGTCGGATCGCTGACACGTTGGAGCAGGAAAAGCCGCAGTCGTGGCGTGATCTGCGTAAGCCGACCGGCGGGCTGTACGGCATCGTGTGGGTGGGTCTGGGGATGGCCGTCTTTCAGCAGTTCGTCGGCATTAACGTGATCTTCTCCTACTCCGATTTGCTCTGGGAGGCAGTGGGCTTCGGCGAGAAGTCGTCGTTCACCATTGCCCTGGTGACCACCGGGGTCAACGTGCTCATCACCTTGGTGGCGATCGCGCTGATCGACCGGCTCGGCCGCAGGCCGCTGCTGCTGGCCGGGTCGGCCGGCATGTCAGTGACGCTGGCGACGATGACTGTGGTGTTCGCCGGAGCATCCACCGTCAACGGTCAGCCGCGGTTAGACGGAGCCGCCGGGGTGATCGCGCTGGTGGCTGCCGACTTGTTCGTCGTCGCGTTCGCC
>DATDLZ010000158.1:0-6391 GCA_036519055.1 Mycobacterium sp. | reverse complement strand
CACCGCCTGCGTCTTGGTTGTCGGGTTGAAAGAGTCCACGACATCTCCGTTCAGGGTCACAGAGGGCCTAAAGGGGCCCGGTGAAAATGCTTGTCGCGTTGTTCAACGCCGTCAAGGTTGAGTCTGTTCCGCTCAACTCTACTATTTTCCACGCCAGGTCGGCGAACGATGGTCTTCGCCCGGGCTGATCCGAGGCGCCGGCGATCGCGATAGAACTGTCTACCCGCGCACTTGTTGGACGGTATTAACGACGCAGACTCAGCCCAGACACCTCCGGCTTCGTCGAGCACAGCAGCGCCGAATAATCATCAACCGGCCGCACTCCGGAAACCCCGCAGGATCGTCTCCAGATGGCGCCGCCAGAGCTCATGGCCATGGTGGGCCGGGTCGGTGCGCTCGGATTGGATGACGCCGCGCAGCGCCCAGACGGCAGCGGTGATGTCGTCGGGTGTGACGTCCGCGCGGGCTACACCGGCCCGTTGTGCGCGTCGCAGTAACTCGGTCGAACGCCGGCGCAGTTCCTCGACGAGAGGTTCGGGCGCGAGTTCTCCCCAGACCGGCGCGGAGAGTCCCGCCTTGGCGGCAAGCTCGACGCCCACGGTCCGCAGAAAGACGTCGAGGCCAGCCTCCGGAGGTGACTGCTCGGCGATGACGGCTACGTCGATCAGACGTCGAAAGAATCCGCTGAGCACCTCCCGGACCAGAGCGTCCTTGTTGGCGAACCGGCGATACAGCGTCGCCGGACCCACCGCGGCCGCATTGGCGACATCGCCGAGGGTGGCGGCCGGTCCCTGCTCGGCGAAGACCTCCTCTGCGGCTCTGACGAGCCGTTCGCGGTTGATGGCGGCGTCGCGGCGCACCGAATCCCTTCCTGTTCCTGCGGAACGTGCCGGCTCGGGAATGAATCCCGCGCTGGGGCGTTCAGCATATGTGATAGCTCTACTACCAGATACACAGGAGGGTCATGACCGTCGAAGAGGACCCCATCACTGCGCTACAGAGCGAGTACTCGCTGTGGGAGCGGCGCGTCGAGGGCGGAATCGCCACAACGTGCCGCGAGCTCGGCATCACGTTGGTGCCGTTCAGCCCATTGGGCCGATCGGCGCTGACCGGTGTGTTGAAACCCGGTGACACGTTTGACTCCAACGACTTCCGGGCGAGCAATCCGCGGTTCTCGGCCGACAACCTCGCGACCAACCTCGAACCGGTGGCGGCCCTTGCCGAGCTGGCCGCCGACAAGGGCTGCCGGCCGGGACAGCTGGCCTTGGCCTGGCTGTTGGCCCAACCGTTGGACGTGGTACCGATTCCAGGAACCAAGCGCGTTGCGTACGTTCGCGAGAATCTCGCGGCCACCTCGGTCGCAATCAGCACCGACGAAGTCGCTTATCTGAGTGACATATTCGCGCCCGGGCGGATCGTGGGAGAGCGCTACACGGCTGCGCACGCCCGCACTGTCGCGAACTGAATTGGAGGAGATCATGAGTAAGGTTTGGTTCATCACAGGGTCGTCGCGAGGGTTTGGCCGCGAACTGGTCCGAGCTGCGCTCGACACAGGTGACGCGGTCGCTGCGACCGCGCGCCGCCCCGAGCAACTGGCCGATCTGGCGACCACCTACGGGGAGCGCATCCTTCCGCTGCCGCTCGATGTCACCGACGCAGCCGCCGCGGCGGTGTCGATCGCGGCTGCCCGGGAACGGTTCGGGCGCCTTGACGTCGTGGTCAACAACGCCGGGTACGCGAACGTGGCGCCCATCGAGACCGGCGATGACGAGGACTTCCGCGCCCAGTTCGAGACGAATTTCTGGGGCGTCTACAACGTGTCTAAGGCTGCGATACCGGCGCTGCGTGAACAAGGCGGTGGCTTGATCATTCAGTTCTCGTCCATGGGTGGCCGGGTGGGCGGGTCGCCCGGCATCGCGTCGTACCAGGCCGCAAAGTTCGCGATCGACGGGTTCTCCCGTGTTCTGCAGACTGAAACGGCACCGTTCGGCATCAAGGTTCTCGTCGTCGAACCCAGCGGGTTCGCCACCGACTGGGCTGGGTCATCGATGGAGGTTGCCGACATCCCGGACCACTACGTCGACACCGTCGGAGCAATGAATTCGGTTCGCGACAGCGACGCCATCACCGCGGGCGATCCGGCTCGGGCGGCCGAGATCCTGGTGCGCATGGCGCGGCGTATCGACCTGCCCTATCACCTACCGCTCGGCGTGAACGCCGTCGAAGGCTCGATACGCCAGGACGAATTCCTCCTCGCCGAGGATCGCAAGTGGGCCACCGTGGGACGATCGGCCGATTCCGCCGAGCGCTACCCCGTCCACTTCCCGCCGGAAGCGTGATCGAGGCGTTGTGCGGGCTCGTCTTAGGCCGCCGCGGTGACGACGTAGCCCGTTCCGCCAGCCCGGCCACCGCTGTTTGATTCGAACGTATGATCGATCGGTGGGAGACCTCGCATCGATCGGATACAACGGCCAGCCGGCCCGCAACCCGTTCCGCGTCGTGCGCCCGCCGATCAGTGTGCTGATCGATCTGACCGTGCTTTTTCCCCGCGAGCCTCACCGGTCGGGCCGCTTTCAGCCCAACGGTCTGCAGTTGCACAAGGTCGTCGAGGGCCGGCTCACCTGCTGGGGCATTTGCGAGCAGGGCGACTGGTGGGGGTTGGTGACCTACCCGATCGCCTACGGGTCAAAGCGCAAGAACGTCACGCACTGGGTGCCGGCGTGGACGCTGCGCCGCAAACACTAGGCCAACCGTCGGCGGTCCCGCAGCGCGCGGCAGCGGTCAATGCGAAGATTCAGCGCGTGATGGGAAGTTGGGTCTCCGTACTGACCACGCTGATTCCGCTGGCGCTCGTCGTATCGATCTCGCCGCTGTCCGTCATCCCGGCGGTGCTGGTGCTGCAGACGCCGCGGCCGCGACCGACCGGCCTCGCCTTTCTCGGCGGCTGGTTGCTGGGCCTGGTTGCGCTGACCGCTGTGTTCGTCGCATCCTCCGACGCGCTCAGTGGCCTGCACAACAAGCCGCCGGGCTGGGCATCCTGGACACGCGTGGTGCTCGGGCTGGCGCTGATCGCGTTCGGCATCTATCGCTGGCTGACCCGCGAAGGACACACCGAGTCACCGAAGTGGATGCGGTCTTTCGAAACCCTCACGCCCGCGCGGGCTCTGGCCACCGGGTTGGTTTTGGTGGTGGTGAGGGTCGAGGTGCTGACCATGTGCGCATTGGCCGGCTTGGCCATCGGCAGCGGCAACCTCGGCAACGCCGGCGAGTTGGTCACTGGTGCCATCTACATCGCCGTCGCCGCATCCACGGTCGCGATCCCCGTCCTCGCTTACGTGGCCGCCGGTCACCGTATGGACGATCCGATGGCGCGGCTCAAGGAGTGGATGGAGCGAAACAACGCTGCGATGCTCGCTGGGGTCCTGGTCCTGATCGGCGGACTGGTGCTCTACCACGGCGTTACCGCGCTGCTCTGAGGGCCGCTGAAGCAGGCATAAAATCGGCGCCCGTGAGCCTCAACGACCGGGATGCGCTGGCGGTGCTGCACGCCGCCCTCGACCCGGACGACAACAACGGGCTCATCGGCCGCTTCTACACCCGCTGGTTTGCCTCCGATGCGTCGCCGCGCGACCTGTTTCCGCCCGATATGGCCGTGCAGCGGGCCGCCTTCGCGCAAGCCTTGAAGTGGATTTACGGCGAACTGGTCGCTCAGCGCGCCGAAGATCCGGTGGCGTTTCTGGCGCAGCTGGGACGCGACCACCGTAAGTACGGGGTGCTCCCCGAGCACTACGAGACGCTGGGTCAGTCGCTGTATGCGACGCTGCGCGACGAGCTGGCCGAGGCGTGGACGGCGGCCGTCGACGCCGCGGCTCTGCAGTCGGTGAACCTGATCACCGGGGTGATGAGCGGCGCCGCCGACGCCGAACAAGGGCCGGCGTGGTGGGACGGCACGGTGGTCGAACATCTTCGGGTGTCCCGCGACCTGGCCGTAGTCCGGCTGCAACTGGACCGCCCGATGCCCTACCACGCGGGCCAGTACGTCAACGTCGCCGTGCCGCAGTGCCCGCGGCGGTGGCGCTATCTGACACCGGCCATCCCGCCAGATGAGACCGGAGCCATCGAGTTTCACGTCCGCACGGTATCCGGCGGCCTGGTCAGCAATGCCATCGTTAACGAGGCCCAGACCGGGGACCGGTGGCGGCTGTCCAACCCGCACGGCGCCCTGCACGTCGACCGCGACGGCGGCGACGTGCTAATGGTGGCCGGCAGCACCGGGCTCGCACCGCTGCGCTCGATCGTCATGGACCTCACCCGCTGGGGGGTGAACCCGCGCGTGCACATGTTCTTCGGCGCCCGCTACCCGTGCGAGCTCTACGACCTGCCGACCTTGTGGCAGATCGCCTCGCACAATCCCTGGCTGTCGGTGACACCAGTCTCCGAACGGGGCGGCGACCCCGCCTGGGCCGCCGACTATCCCGACGTCACGCCGCCGCGCGGGCTGCATCTGCGCCAGACCGGCAAGCTGATGGACATCGTCACCAAATACGGCAACTGGGGAGACCGGCAGATCCTGATCTGCGGCGGACCGGAGATGGTCCGCGCCACCAAAGACGCGCTGATCGCCAAAGGTGCGCCGCCGGAGCGGATTCAGCACGACCCGTTGTCCAGCTAGTCTCATCGGGTGCATATCGTCACGCTCAGCGACCCGTCGTCGTCGGTAGAGGCCCAGTTCGTGCCGGAGGCCGGCATGATCGGCATTTCGCTGACCGACTCGGGGGTCGAACTACTCGGCCAACGACGCGGACTCGACGCGTACGTGGCCAACGGGAAAACAATGGGCATCCCACTGTTGTATCCCTGGGCAAATCGGCTGGGCGCCAACACATACGAAGCCGAAGGCAAGACGGTCACGCTGACGGCCGGTGAATACGGGGTACGGGCCGATCCCAACGGCCTGCCGATTCACGGTGTCCTGGCGGCCTTTCCGAACTGGCGGGTGACCCATGAGTCCGGTCACGAACTGACCGGCGAAGTGGACTTCACTGAGGACGAAGAGTTGTTGGCCAGCTTTCCGTTTCCGCACCGACTGGCGCTGACCATCACGCTGTTCGAGCGGATCTTGCGGCTACGCCTTTCCGTGACCCCTACCGGCGAGCTCGCCGTGCCGCTGTGTTTCGGTTTTCACCCGTACCTTCAGCTACCGGACGTGCCGCGCGATCAGTGGCTGATCGAGACGCCGGCGATGCGGCATCTGACGCTCGACGACAAAGGTCTTCCCACCGGCGAGGCGGTCGTGCAGCCAGCCCTCAGCGAACCGTTGGGCGACAAGACTTTTGACGATGGCTACGACCAGGTTGCCGACGGCGCGGTGTTCGCGGTTTCCGGTGGCGGCCGCCGCATCGAGGTGCATTTCGAGGAAGGCTATCCCGCGGCGCAAATCTTCGCTCCGCTCGGCGAGAGCCTCGTCTGCTTCGAGCCGATGGCCGCCGTCACCGATGCGCTGCGCCGCGGCGGTTACCGGTCAGCGCAACCCGGCGACTGGGGGATCGCACAGTTCTCGATCCAGGTCAGCTGATTCGGCCCTCTCCAAGCCCGCTTCACCTGCTAGCCCCGCGCCAGTAAACGCGGTAGCGCAGGACCTAACGCTCAGGTCGAAGCAGGCGATTTTGGCTGACATCGTCCCCTGCTTATGCTCCGCAGGTTTCGCCGCCATCGACACGGCCGCACCGCACTCCAAACAGAACTTTGCGTTCTCGGGAAGCGCGGTTCCGCATGCATCGCAAGCTAAGCCAGTCGCTGTCATGGCATGGCCTCGGCCCAGTCGATATGACCTTCGAACTCAAGCGATTTCGCCTTGTCGCGGTAGCGATCCCGGGACTCCGCATAGGCGGCGGTGTCGCCGCGAGCCCGTGCCAGCGAAGCATGCATCTGTAGCAGCCAGATATCTCGCACCACAACGCCTTCCGTTGGTGTGCGTGCCAGGCGGTCGATTGCAGCCTTTGCTTCGTCCATGTCGTCGTCGGTCCCACGGTCTAGCAGCGTCTGCACCAAAACACCCGTGGCGGCAACGCTATATATGAGTGGCCGTTCGTCGCGGAAGAGGTGGTCCACGGCGGCACGCATGCGCGTTATGGCCTCACCGTGATCGCCACGTCGAGCCACCTCACGTGCCAAACACACTGTGACGAGCGGCAAGTCGCATAGGTTGTGCTTACGGCGTAGGAAAACATCGCTGACCTCGGTCAGGATCTCGTGTCCACGGCCTCGCTCCGCGGGCGTGTGACGATGCACCAGCGCAACACCCAACGCCATCCGGGCCTGCGCCAACGCGAGGTCATCTCCGGACCTTTCAGCCTTCTGCAAGGCATCCTCGATCTCCCGCATCGCGCGA
>DATDLZ010000157.1:0-10089 GCA_036519055.1 Mycobacterium sp. | reverse complement strand
GCCGACCACGGTCTCGGGATGGCCGCGCAGTGGGACGACGACATCCACCACGCGATCCACACCGCGGTGTCCGGCGAGCGTCAGGGCTATTACGCCGACTTCGGGTCGCTGGCCACCCTGGCAAAGACATTGCGCGAAGGCTTCTTCCATGCCGCCACCTACTCATCGTTTCGGCAGCGGCGCCACGGCCGTCCGTTAGATACTGCGACCATTCCGGCCACCCGGCTGCTGGCCTACACCTGTACGCACGACCAGGTCGGCAACCGCGCACTCGGGGACCGGCCGTCGCAAAACCTGACCTACGGCCAGCTGGCCGTCAAGGCCGCCCTGGTGCTCGGTTCGCCCTACACGCCCATGCTTTTCATGGGCGAAGAGTGGGGAGCGTCGACGCCGTTCCAGTTCTTCAGCTCCCACCCAGAACCCGAGCTGGCCCGCGCCACCGCCGAAGGCCGCAAAAACGAATTCGCCGATCACGGGTGGGACGCCGAGGAGATCCCCGATCCGCAGGACCCACAGACCTTTCGGCGCTCCAAGCTGGACTGGTCCGAGCTCGACACCGATGAGCATGCGAAATTACTCCGGCTATATCAGGACTTGATTGCCCTGCGGCGCAACGAAACCGATCTGGCCGATCCGTGGCTGCAGCGGCTGCTCGTCGACTATGACGAAGACGCCCGATGGATCGCCATGCGCCGCGGTCGATTGACGGTGGCCTGCAATCTGGGCGCCGAGCCGGTGACTGTCCCGTTCGCCGGGGAACTCGTGCTGTGCTCCGACCCCCCCGACGTCGGCGACGAGAACACCGCGCTGCCGCCGCACTCGTTCGTGATCCTGCGCACTGTGGATAACTGACTACCGGCACCGTCGGCGACCGCAGATGATGCGCGGATGAGCCATTCTGAGCTGTTGCCGATCCCGCCCATCCATACCGCGTGCGATCCCGTCAACTCGATCGAAGATCTGCGAGAGCGGTGGCGAGCGCTCATGGGGCCGTTGAGTTTTGGGACACGGCTACTGTGGTTTGGTCTGATCGGGCCGGACCGTTGCTTTGCCCTGAAGATCAGCCGGGTACCGATGCGCCCTCGACCCCGGGGTCCGATTGTGTGGAACCTGATGTCGTCACTGCGGACGCTGCTCGACGACCTGGAGCCGGGTACAACCGCGGCCCTGCTGCTGTCGGGGCCCGGACGCGGACCGATCTCGACCATCGAACTGCTGTGGTCGAAGTCGCTGACCGACATGGCCGCGCGGTTCGCCGTCCCCCTGGAGCCGATCTTCCGCGCCAACGACGAATCGATCGCACTGTTGGGCTAGCGCAGGCCTATCAGGTAGCTTTCGCGGATGAGTGAAATCGACTACGGCGCCAGAGCCCGTCTCGATTACATCGAAACGCAACTCAAGACGCTGTTCCCCGACAGCTACGTGCCCTTCGCGGAGGCCAGTACCTCCGGGATGCCGACCGCAGTGGTCGCGCTTGCCCGCGCGGGCAACATGATCGCCGCGATCAAGGAATACCGCAGCATCACCGGCGCCGGGTTGGCCGAGGCGAAGGCGGCCGTCGAAGCGATGCGGTGAGCGGGGTCCGAACCTCGTATGCCTACAACAGATAGCGGTAGGCCGGCGAACCCGGTTCGATCGCCTCGATCTGCATCTCAGTGGCCCGCATGCGTTCCAACAGGCCGTCCAGGCCGGCGGCCGAGCCCAACTCGATACCCACCAGCGCCTCACCGGTCTCCCGGTTGTTGCGCTTGACGTACTCGAACAGCGTGATGTCGTCATTCGGACCCAGCACGCCGTCCAGGAAACGGCGCAGCGCGCCAGGCTCTTGCGGGAAGTCGACCAGGAAGTAGTGCTTGAGCCCGAGGTGGACCAGCGACCGCTCGAGTATTTCGCCGTACCGCGACACGTCGTTGTTGCCGCCAGACACCAAGCACACCACCGTGGAACCCGGTTCGATGTCGGCTTCCAGTAAGCCCGTCACCGCCAACGCACCCGCCGGCTCGGCGATGATCCCCTCGTTTTGATACAGGTCGAGCATCGCCGTGCACACCGCGCCCTCGTCGACCGTGGTGATCGAGACCATGTTGCCCGCGGCGGCCAGGGCGGCGTAGGTCAGCCGGCCGGCCCGGCTCACCGCGGCGCCGTCGACGAACTGGTCGACATGGTCAAGGGTCACCGGACCGCCGTTGGCCAGGGCGGCCATCATCGCGGCGGCACCGGCCGGCTCGATACCGAGCACAGAGGTTTTGCTGGTCCGCTCGGCGAGGTAGGTGGTTATGCCGGCAATGCACCCGCCACCACCGACGGGAACCACCACCAAGTCCGGCTCGCCATCGAGCTGGCTCAGGATTTCGACGGCGATCGTGCCCTGCCCAGCCATGGTGCGCGGGTCGTCGAACGGCGGGACCAGCGTCGCTCCGGTGCGCTCCACGTCGGCGAGCGCGGCCTCGGCCGCCAGATCGTAGGTCGGTCCGCCCACAATCAGCTCGATGAACTCCCCGCCGTGATAGCGGATGCGGTCGCGCTTCTGTTTCGGCGTCTTGGCCGGTACGTAGACGCGGCCGCGTATACCGAGCGTGCGACAGGCGTAGGCGAAGCCCTGGGCGTGGTTGCCCGCCGACGAGCACACCACGCCGGCAGCCAGCTCCTCGTCGGACAGCTGGACGAGCAGGTTGTAGGCGCCACGCAGCTTGTAGGAGCGCACGGTCTGCAGGTCTTCACGCTTGAGGTACACGTTCGCCCCGGTGGTCGCGGACAACCGGTCGGAAAGCTGGAGAGGTGTGGGCGTGACCACGCCGGCGATTCGCTTCGCGGCCGCGTCGATGTCGGCCGCTGAAAGGGAAGACAGCGGCCCATTACCCGTGCTCGGGCTCTGGCTCAGTTCGGCGGACACCGGTCAATGGTGCCACCAAGCTGCAAATTCAGTGCACAGGGGTGAGCACAAACACCGGAATTTGCCGGTCCGTCTTCGTCTGATAGTCGGCGTAGTCCGGGTATGCCTCGACCGCCCGCTCCCACCATGCGGCCTTCTCGTCGCCGAAGACCTCCCGCGCGTCGTAGTCGCGCGTAACCGAGCCGTCCTGTAGCTCGACCCGCGAGTTCTTGGCGATGTTGTAGTACCAGACCGGGTTCTTCGGAGCCCCGCCCAACGACGCGACGCAGGCGTACTCGCCATTGTGTTCGACGCGCATCAGGGGGGTCTTGCGGAGCTTTCCGGTCTTGGCGCCGACGGTGGTCAGCAGGATGATGGGCATGCCCTTCATATCCGCAGCATCGGCTCCACCGGATTCGGCGTACTTCTCAGCTTGTTCGCGAGACCAATCCCAGGGGCTGGGCGCGTATTCACCTTCGAGTGGCATGAGACCACCATAGACACGCGTGCAAGGGGCGCCCACCTCCTCGGGTTGCGACTCAGCTGTCCCTCAGGGTCCGCCATGTAGAGTCTGCGTTCGACTGCGCTCGCTTACCTGTAGTCGCACAGACGACTGCGCTCGCTCACCTGTAGTCGCACAGATCCTCGCGTCGCGGGGTGAGTATCTAGCCAACGATGGGACGTGACGCACGATGCCGCGGTACTCGCGCTCCCTCTGCATGCGCATCCTGGTAGCCCGCACAGGTCCACACGCCGCCTTTCCCGAGGCCGGGTAACGGGTCCCATTGGCCATCACTGACGTATCCCAATACGCCCATCTCAGCGACGCGGACCTCACGGCGCTCGCGGCCGAGTTGGACGAGATCCGTAGTGATGTCGAGGCTTCGCGCGGTGCCAGGGATCGGGCGTACATCATGCGCGCCATCGCTTTCCAGCGATGCTTTGATATAGCGGCGAGGCTGATCATCGCCGGAACCAAGGGCAAAATCGGTTGGGCCTTGGGAACCACTGCCCTGGCCGCGGCCAAATGCATCGAGAACATGGAACTCGGCCACAACATCATTCACGGCCAATGGGATTGGATGAACGATCCGGAAATCCATTCCAATACCTGGGAGTGGGACATGGTCGGTCTCACGTCGCAGTGGCGATATACCCACAATTACCAACACCACGTCTTCACCAACATCGTCGGCGTGGACGCCGACCTGGGCTTCGGAATCCTGCGAGTCACCCGGGATCAGAAGTGGCGGCCGCTCGCTTTGCTGCAACCGTTGTTCGCGGTGCTGCTCGGGATGGCGTTCGAGTGGGGCGTCGCGCTGTACGGCGTGATTTCGGTGCAACAAGAAGAGACCACCGACGCCGGCAGAGCTGCCCAGAAATCGGCAATGCTGCGCAAGATGGCTCGCCAGGCCGGCAAGGATTACGTGCTCTTTCCGGCCCTGAGTCGCCGGAGATGGCGGCGCACGCTGGGGGCGAACATCGTTGCGAACGGATTGCGTAGCGGGTGGGCGTACATCGTGATCGTCTGCGGTCACTTCGTGGACGGTGCGGAAAAGTTCACGCCGTCCGTGCTGGAGAATGAGACGAAGCGGGAATGGTATCTCCGGCAGATGCTGGGTACCGCGAATTTCGACGCCGGACCGACACTCGGGTTCATGACCGGAAATCTGTGCTACCAGATCGAACACCACCTCTACCCTGATCTACCGCACAATCGGTACCCGGAGATCGCCGAGCGGGTGCGTGCTGTGTGCGCCACCTATGAACTGCCGTATACGACCGGTCCGATGCTGCGTCAGTACCTGCTCACCGTGCGCACAATATGCAAGTTGGCGCTGCCGGATCGGTGGCTTTCCTCCACCTGCGATGACGCACCGGAGACGGCCTCTGAGAAGAGGTTCAGGTACGTCACGAACGGATCCGAAGCACCCTGCAACGGACAGGACGTGCGGCGGCGCGGATTGGTGACAGCGCTACGCGACCACCGGAAGGTAACGTCGGCCCGGGCGCGCCGCTACGCGGGCTGAGTTGTCGATGCGCGTGCGGGCTCCTGGATGTCGGGGCCTGGTTCGCTGACGTACAACTCCTCGATCTCCGCGGCGTACTTGGCCGCGATCGGCCGGCGTTTGAGTTTCATCGTCAGGGTGATCTCGTCGCCGCCCGGCTCCCACAGGGTGGGCAGTACCCGGAAACGTTTGATCTGCTCGACGCGGGACAAATTCTCGTTGCCCGCGGCCACCCCTGCCGAAATCTTCGCGAGCATCTCCGGGTGGGACGCCAACGCAGCCGGCGAGGCGTCGGCCAGTCCGAGATCGGCCGCATGCGGGCCGACCGAATCGGCGTCGAAGACCAGCAACGCGGTGTTGTACGGGCGGGCGTCGCCGATGGTGACCATCGCCCCGATCATCGGGCAGGCTGCCTTGATCGCGTTTTCGATGTTGGCCGGCGACATGTTCTTGCCGGCTGCGTTGATGATCAACTCCTTCTTGCGGTCGACGATCCGCAAGAAGCCGTCGGCGTCCCGGTCCAATATGTCGCCGGTATGCAACCATCCGTCGGCGTCGATCGCTTCAGCGGTCTTGGCCGGCTCTTTGCGGTAGCCCTTCATCACCAACGGCCCCCGCACCAGATATTCGCCATCTTCGGCGATTTTGGATTCCAGCCCGGGCAGCAGCTTGCCTACCGAACCCAGTCGCGCCTCGCGCGGATGACTCACGCTCGCAACGCAACTCAGCTCCGACATGCCCCAGACTTCTGCGATCGGGATGCCGATACCGACAAAGAAAGCCAGCGTCTCCCGCGGAATCGGCGCCGCACCCGACACCGCCCACCGCAGCTTGTCGAGCCCCAGCTTCTCCCGCAGCTTCGACAGCACAAGTTCGTCGGCCTGCGCCCATTCGGCGGCCACCTCGTCGGGCAGTGGTTCGTCGGCGACGAGTGCCGCGGCGCGTTTCGCGGCGACCGACAGGGCCCATTGCAAAGCCCGGCGCTTTGTTTCGCCTTGCTCGTGTGCGACGGCGAATTCGATTGCCGCCTTGAGCTTTTCCCAAACCCGTGGCACGGCCGCCCAAATGGTCGGCCGCGCGTCCGGCAATGCGGACGCAATCTCGCGCACGTCGGAGATAACGGTGACCAGGATGCCGTACAGCTCCTGGTTGTACAGCGCCATAATGCGGTCGGCGATGTGAGCGGACGGCAGATACGACGTGGCACGATCGTCCGGCCGGACGTCCAGAACGGCGGCGAGGGCATAGGCCTCGAACAGCAGGTTGGTGTGGGTCATCTCGACCCCCTTGGGATTCCCGGTAGTCCCGGAGGTGTAGATCAGGGTGATCACGTCATCGGGCTGCACCGAACGCCAGGTCGCGTCGAAATCGAAGTCGTCTTCGGCGGCGGCGTAGAGATCATCCAGCGACAGGGCGCCATCCGGAGCGTCGTCGATACAGATGATCTGCTCGAGCTTCGCCCCGCTGGCCCGGATCCGGTCCACGTATTGCTGTTCGCAGATCACCACTTTGGTGCCGGCATTGCCGAACACGTAGGTCAGCTGCTCGGCGGGCAGGGTGTTGTACACCGAAAACGAGGTGGCGCCCAGATGCTGCGCACCGACTTCCAGCGGATAGAACTCGATCCGGTTCGCCATCATCAGCGCCACCGTGTCACCGCGGCGGACCCCGATGCCGTGCAGGCCGGCGGCGACCCGTCGAACATCGGCGGCGTACTCGCGCCAGGTGAGTGTTTGGGTGTCGCCGGGGGTGCGAAGCGCGACCGCGTCCGGGTCCACTGCCGCGGCGCGCTGAAACGCCTCGCACATCGTGGTCGGCTGCTTGGAGGTGGTTTTCGACTCGCTCACCCAGCCGAGGCTAGTCCTGCAGTACGTTTGCCGGTATGGGAATTGCGATCACCGACTTGACACCCGTCGAGCAGACCGCGTTTGTCACCCAGTACGCCCGCGCACTCGACAGCCGTTGGCCCAGGCCGATACTCGGTGACACGTTGGCCGATGAGATCGTCGCCAACATCGACTTCGACTTCGACGGTTTGGGCGTGCCGACCAGCGCGGTGCGCCAGACCGCGTTGCGGGCCAAGATGCTCGATGACCGGGTGCGCGATTTCGTGGCCGAGCACCCCGACGCCGTCGTTGTCGACCTCGGCGCGGGTCTGGGCACCGCCATGCTGCGGGTCGCGCCGCCGGCCACGATCGACTGGTACAACGTCGATCTGCCGAATGTGATCGCATTGCGCGATGAGCTGGTGCCCGCCGACGACCGCGCCCATTCGGTGGCCGCATCACTGGCCGACAACGGTTGGACCGACCAGGTTCCGCCGGACCGGCCCACCATGCTGGTCGCCGACGGCCTACTGGCGTTTCTACCGGAGTCGGTGATCGTGAACCTGTTCCACCACATTCCCGAGTACTTCCGGTCCGGCGAACTGGCGATGAACGACTATGGGCACGTCAGCCGGCTCAACATCGCCGCTATGAAGATCGTCTTCAGTGCCGTCGGAACCCAATGGGCCTACCAAGGTTTCAGCGATGCCCATGTCCCGGAGAGCTGGAGCCCGCATCTGCGACTGGTCGAAGAGACCAGCCTGTCGCACGCGCCGGAGGTCGACCTGTATCCGCCTGCGGTCCGAGTCGCGACCCGATTGATGGGCATGACCAAATCCGGCGCGCGCACGGCGCGGATCCTGCGCTATCGCTTCTGAACTTGGAAAGGTGACGACGATGCCGGCGACACTGATCACGGGCGCCACTGTTTGGGACGGGATTTCGGCGCAGTCCGCGCCACGCCAGGTGCTGGTCGTCGATGGCCGCATCCAGCGTGTTGCCGACGCGATCGAGGCTCCACCCGATACACGGGTGGTGGATCTGTCCGGGCATACGCTGACGCCGGGCTTCATCGACTGCCATGTTCACGTGACGTTGGCGCCGCCAGTGGGCGTGATGATGGCTCTCGAGTCAAGCATCGCGAAGACGTTGAATTCGTTGCCACGGCTGCGCGCGCTGCTGATGAACGGGTTCACCACGGTGCGTGACTTGGGCTGCGCCGACGTCGACTACCCCACGGTCGACTTGCGGAACGCAGTGGCGGCCGGGATCGTGGAGGGGCCGCGAATGGTGGTGGCGCCGCACCTGATTTCCGCGCGCGGTGGCCACGGCGACTTCAGCGGGATGGTCGCTGACGAATATCAAGGGTGTTGCAGGCGGCTGGAATTGGCGGCAGCCGACGGCGGCGACGAGATCCGCACCCGGGTGAGACAGGAAATCCGGGCCGGCGCCGACTGGATCAAGTTCGGCGCCACCGGCGGATTCGCCTCGCCCTCGGACGACCCCGGCCACGCCACCTACAGCCAGGAGGAGATGGACATCCTGGTCGCGACGGCCACCGACCTCGAAATCCCGGTCACCCCACATAGTTACGGCGACGAGGGTATCCGGCGCGCCGTCCGGGCCGGGGTGCGCAGCATCGAACACGGCAACCTTGCGTCGGCCGAGGCGCTACGCATGATGCAGGACGCCGGAGTGTTCATGGTGCCCACCCAGTACACGATCGTGTCCGGCGCGCGCCGCGACGAGGGCGACACCGTCTGGGCGGCTCTTCCGGAGCACTCACGGCGCAAATTGCAGAAATACCGTGGCGCGCTGCTCGACGCGGCGGAGGGGCTGGCCGCCAGCGATGTTCGGATCGCGTTCGGCACCGACGCCGGAATGTTCCCGCACCACGACAATTGGCGCGAGTTCCCGATGATGGTGTCGACCGGCATCACACCGTTGCGGGCTCTGCGGGCGGCCACCAGCGTGGCCGCCGAACTGTTACGCCTCGATGATCTCGGGGTGATCGCCGAAGGCAAGATCGCGGATCTGATCGCGATGCCCGGTGATCCCTTCGCCGACATCAACGTCACCGGCCAGGTGGACTTCGTGATGAAAGAAGGTGTGATTCACAAGGATCCAGCTGGTGGATGAATGCCGCATGTGCAGTATCAAGCGGCGCTTCGGTTGTCGGCTAGCCGCCCACACACCCCGGACCGAGCAGCGCCTTGAGGTCGCCCATCAGCGCCGGAGATAGCGTCACCCGCAGTGCCGCGTCCAACTCGAGGGTGGTGATCCGGTCACCGCTGACCAGCCGCAGGTGCACCTGCGACGTGCCGGGGTGTTGAGCCAGGACTTGCTTGAGCGCGCTGACCTTGTCGATGGTGCACTGCCGCGTCGGCAGGCTGACCGCGAGCGGACGGTTGACCTGCGCGTTGCTGAAGTCCGGCACGACGAGGTCGTTGGCGATCAGCGAAATCCGGTCGTCCCGGATCGCGACCTTGGCGGTGACCAGTACCACCGTGTCGTCGATGACGTCAGCACCGAACGCGGAGTAGGTGTGCGGGAAGAACATCACCTCGATGCCACCGGTGAGGTCTTCCAGTTGCGCTGACGCCCAAGGCATCCCGTTCTTGTTCACCCGTCGGTTCACCGAGGCCAGGATGCCGCCGACTTTCACCATGGTCTCGTTGGCGACGTCGCCGTCGAGGATCGCCGGAATGGCGGTGTCAACCTGGGTGGCCAGCAGGTGCGCCACGCCGTTGAGCGGATGACCCGAAACGTACAGGCCCAGCATCTCGCGCTCCAACGCGAGTTTGTGCTTGTCGTCCCACTCCTCGTCGGGGACCCGGATGGTGAAGACCGCGTCGGCGCCGGCTCCCCCGTCGTTCGGGTCGCCGCCGAACAGGTCGAACTGCCCCATCGCCTCGGCCTTCTTGGTGCCCAGCACCGACTCGACAGCGTCGGTGTGCACCAGGAACAGCCCCTTGCGCGGGTGCTTCAGCGAATCGAAGGCGCCGGCCTTGATCAGCGACTCGGTGACTTTCTTGTTGCACGCCGCGATGTCGACCTTGTTGAGGTAATCGGAGAAGTCGGTGAACTTCCCCTTCTCGGTACGGGTATTGATCAGCGAGGCAACAACATTGGCTCCGACGTTGCGGACCGCGCCCAGCCCGTAGCGAATATCGGTGCCGACCGAGGCGAAGTTCAGCCCCGACTCGTTGACGTCGGGTGGCAGTACGGTGATGCCGAGTTTGCGGCAGTCGGCCAGGTAGACCGCGGCCTTGTCCTTGTCGTCACCGACCGAGGTGAGCAGGCCTGCCATGTACTCGGCGGGATAGTTCGCCTTGAGGTACGCCGTCCAGTACGACACCAGGCCATAACCGGCCGCATGCGA
>DATDLZ010000156.1:0-3911 GCA_036519055.1 Mycobacterium sp. | reverse complement strand
GTCGGGTGTGGTGCGGATCCTCAAAGACCTCGACCGCGACATCAACGACCGGGATGTGCTGATCGTTGAGGACGTGGTCGACTCCGGGCTGACCCTGTCCTGGTTGCTGCGCAACCTGAACACGCGGCATCCTCACTCGCTGCGGGTGTGCACGCTGTTGCGCAAGCCCGACGCGCTGCGGGCCAACGCCGATATCGCCTACGTGGGTTTCGACATCCCCAACGAGTTTGTGGTCGGCTACGGCCTGGACTACGACGAGCGCTACCGCGACCTGCCGTACATCGGAACCCTGGACCCGAGGGTCTACCAGGATTAGCTGTCGCAGTTCATCAGGTCAGTCCCGGTAGGGCTGTAATGGGACATCGAGGGCGCGTCGATCGCCTCCGATCTCGAGGACTCCACGCCGAATCGGTTGGAAGGCGTCCCGAGACCGTCCGCGGTCGACGGCGAGCGAGATCTCGGCAACGGAGCTGTTGACGACCTCGTGGCGGTGGCCTGCGGGGTCGGAGTACTCCCAGCCGACAGTTGCCGCGAGTGAGACGTCGGCCCGGATGCGTACTGAGAGACCGGAACCGGTGAGCCCGATGGTGGCACCGTTGTCGGACAAGGCGACGGATGTGCCCCTGGCGAGCAGCCCGCCTAGGTGGTGGCGGGTGCCGTCGAGCTCGAGGGCACCGAAGGAGGTCCACGGCGCGAGTACCGGGCCGACCCGCACGCGGCCGAGCACGGCGTCGAGCCAGCCGGTGCCGTCGTCGCCGAGACCGCTGGCCCGCAGCCAGATCCACCGTGCTGCGTGCTCGGTGCCCCAGTTGTGGCCGAGCATTCCGGTCCACCCGGTCAGGTCGACGGGTTTGTTGTTGACGACCAGGATTCCTTCGACGTCGAGATCGGGCACGGGTGACGTCGCCTTGGTGCGGGGCAGGGGCGCGCGGTAGAGGACCGCGTAGTGAAGGTGCTCGAGACTGTGTGTCCGGGGAACGAAGGCAAGGTCCCACCGAGCGGAGAGCTGATCGGACTCGACTGCCCCGCGGGTGCCCGTTGGTCCTTGGGAGGCTGGCCCGCAGCTGAGACCGTGACCGCTCGGGCTGACTGGGAGGTCGTTGATCTTGGTGGCACGAACTCCCGTCGGGCTGAACCAAGTGGCCCAGAGCGCACCGGTCGGTTCCTTCCCGGGGCGCTTCTGAACGGTGGTCCGGACCCAGAGGGCTTCTGGTTCCGTGGGGTGGACGAGGGTGCAGTAGACGCTTTCGTAGTGAGGTCGTGCGTTGGCGACACCAGGGAACCGGACCTTCATGAGGCGTGCGCTCCCAGGTAGGGGAGTTCGTGTGTAAAGAACGTCTTAGGTGCCACTCCTACCGCAGTTCCCACACCGCGGTGACCGAAAAGCTCACCGTCTGCTGGCCAGGCTCCAGCGGAACACTGGCCTGCATGCCGCTCCGTGGTGCGGGAATCCCCGTCGGGGCCGAGCCTCCGGACGCCTCCGAAATCGAGATGATCTTGCCCAGCCCAAGCCCGGACAGCTGCGCGTACTGCGCGGCCCGGTCTTTGGCGTCGGCAAAAGCGTGTGCCCGCGCGTCTTTCACCAGCTGCGAATCATCGGCGATGGAGTAGCTGACCGAGTTGATCCGGGTGGCGTCACCGCCGGTTCCGACGATGACGTCCAGCAGGCGCGAGGCGGTGCCGGCGGGGTGGATCTTGACCCGGATCGAGTTGCCGGCCCGATATCCGGTGATGGTGCCGCCGGCATTGTCGTATTGCGGTTGCAGGCTCACATCGGTGGTGCTGATGTCCTTGCGGTCGGCGCCGGCGTTGGCCAGCGCATCGATGACCGCCTGCTGGCGGTTGTTGGTCTGATCCATCGCCGCGGTGACGTCGCGGGCGGTGAACTCGATGCCGACATCCGCGGTGAGCGTGTCCGGGACGCCTTGTACCTGGCCGGAGCCGACGACGGTCACCTGGCGCGGGTTGTCGCCGACCCGTTCCGGGCTGTGGTCGCAGGCCGATGCCGCTGCGGCGAGACCCAATGCGAGCACGAGACGAAGCGGCGTTGTGGCGCGTTGGCTGATGGGCATGCTTGGCACCCTAGTCGCGGGTGACGGGCACCGAGTTGGCGTCGCCGTTGAGGGCGCTGTGCCGGCGGCCCCACATCAGGTAATAACTCAGCGCCACCGCCAACCATCCGCTGAACGCGATCCAGGTGTACCAATGCAGGCTGAACAGGATGTAGGCGCAGGCTGCGATCGACAGGACCGGGGTCACCGGATAACCCGGCACCTTGAATACGCGCGGCAGATCCGGCTCCTGAATCCGCAGGATGATCACTCCCGCTGACACCACGATGAACGCCGTCAGCGTGCCGATCGACACGATTTCGGCCAGCCGGTCCAACGGTACGACCGCGGCCAGCGCCGCCACCGCGAACGCCACGATCATGGTGTTATGCACCGGCGTCATCGTGCGCGGATTCACCTTCGCGAACGTCGCCGGCAGCAGCCCGTCGCGGCCCATCGTGAACAGGATCCGGGTCTGGCCGTACAACGTCACCAGCGTCACGGAGAAAATCGAAATCACCGCTCCGGCAGCCACAATGGTGCTGCCGGCAGTATTGCCGGTGATGTGGTCCAAGATCACCGCCAGGACCGCTTGTTCACCCTTGAAGTCCTGCCACCGCTGTGCGCCGACGGCGGCAACCGAGACGAGTATGTGGATTGCCGTGACGATCAGCAGGGCGGCAATGATCGCGCGCGGCATGGTGCGTTGCGGGTCTTTCACCTCGTCGCCCGCGGTGGATACCGCGTCGAGACCGATATAGGCGAAGAAGATCGTGCCTGAGGCCAAGCTGATGCCGGATAGGCCGAAAGGCGCCAGATCCTTGAAGTTGCCGGCGTTGAACGCGGTGAACGCGATCGCCGAGAACAACACCAGCACGCTGAGCTTGATCACCACCATCACGGCATTCGCCTTGGCGGATTCGCTTGCACCGCGGATCAACAGCAGCGCGCACATCGCCACCAGCGCGATCGCCGGCAGGTTCAGGACGCCGGGTACTGGGTCCCATGGCGCCGCTGAAATAGCATGTGGCAGAACAAAACCGAAGACATTGTCAAGAAACTTGTTGAGATACTGGCTCCAGCCGACGGCCACCGCGGCGGTGGACACGCCGTACTCGAGCAGCAAGCAGGCCGCGACTCCCATTGCCGCGAACTCTCCGAGCGTGGCGTAGGCATAGGAGTAGGCCGATCCGGAAACCGGTACCGCCGAGGCCAGTTCCGCGTAGCAGATCGCGGCCAGACCCGCAGCGGCGCCGGCAATGAGGAACGAGATGACCACCGCCGGCCCGGCTTGCGGCACCGACTGCGAGAGCACGATGAAGATCCCGGAACCGACGGTTTCGCCGACACCGAACATCGTCAGCAGGAAAACGCCAAGGCTGCGTTGCAACTGGTCTGAGGCGCCGTCGGCGACCGGGGCCCCGCTCACCGGGCGGCGCCTCAGCATCTGCCGTTGCAGGCTCAGCGCCGGCGTTGGCATGGTGCCTCCTCAGGAGCATCTGTGGTCGCCACGCCGGGACGGTGGACTGCTTTCGAGTTAGCCAGCTTGGATCAAGATATACCAGCGCAGGGCCTTGACGCCTGCCAAACGGGATTGCGCGACGCGTCGCCTGCCGCCCTGGGTGTGGCCGTCATCGTGCGTACGCGCGGCTCTGGCGGCGCATCGAACAGTAACGACGGCAATTTTCGTGAATATCGTTGATGTATCGGCAATTACGATTGTGAACATCAAATACGCGTGTGGCACAGCGATATTGGCAGCAGCTTGAGTTGAGTGCGGACGGCAAGGCGCCGCGGCGGGCGGATACGCGCCGAGCAAAGTTTACCGTGTAGCGTGGCAATCGTCGCAAAGTTCATATT
>DATDLZ010000155.1:0-10746 GCA_036519055.1 Mycobacterium sp. | reverse complement strand
GCCTTCGCGCAATGTCTTTGCCAGGGTGGCCAGCGACCCGAAGTCGGCGTAATAGCCCTGACGCTCGCCGGACACCGCGGTGTGGATCGCGTGGTGGATGTCGTCGTCCCACTGCGCGGCCATCCCGAGACCGTGGTCGGCCCGGGGCGTGATCATCCGCGGGTCGTTGAGGTCGCTCTCGGCGACCAACGACAGCGGCCGGCCCAATGGCTCGGCGAGCGCATCGGTTTCGGCGGACAGCTCCTCGAGCAGGTGGATGGCGGTGGTGTCGAAGAGCGCATGCACCGCGTCCAGGCGCAGACCGTCGGCGTGGAAGTCGCGCATCCAGCGCAGCGCGCAGTCGATGATGTAGCGCCGCACCTCGTCGGATCCGGCGTCGGCGATGTTGATGCCTTCGCCCCACGGGTTACTGGCCGACGACAGGTAGGGCGCGAACCGGGGCAGGTAGTTGCCCGACGGCCCGAGGTGATTGAACACCGTGTCGATCAGCACTCCCAGGCCGCGGCGATGGCAGGCGTCGACGAATCGGACCAGCCCGTCTGGTCCGCCGTAAGGTTCGTGCACCGCGTACCACAGCACGCCGTCGTAGCCCCAGCCGTGCGTGCCGGAAAACGCGTTCACCGGCATCACTTCGACGAAGTCGACGCCGAGGTCGACGAGATAGTCCAGCTTGTCGATCGCCGAGTCGAAGGTGCCCGCCGGCGTGAACGTGCCGATGTGCAGCTCGTAGATCACCGCACCCTGCACCGAACGGCCGTGCCGTTCGCCGTCCGTCCAGTCCCGCGGCGTGGGTTCCCACAGCTGCGAGCGGTCGTGCACCCCGTCGGGCTGACGCGGTGATCGCGGATCGGGCAGCGGCTTCGGGTCGTCGTCGAGCAGATATCCGTAGCGCGCGTCCGGGGCGGCCTCGACGGTCGCCCGCCACCAGCCGTCGGCGTCGCGCGTCATCGGATGCGCCGTGCCGTCAACGTCGAGGCGGACTGTGTCCGGTTTCGGTGCCCACACCGCGAATTCATGCATCGTCGCGGTCCAGGAGGGCGACGGGCAGCTCGGCGAACAAGTCGGCGGCCGGCACCGATCCCGACAACACTCTGCCGGTCAACGCATCGGTCCACGAACCCGCTGGAACAGCGACAACGGTGTCACCCCAACCGGTCTCAGCGAGTCGTACCGTCCAACGCGTCGCCGCAACCAGCACATCATCATTGCGACAGAACGCCACGACATGATCTGCAGCGAATCCGGCGGCGAGCACCGGAAGGTAGCTGCCCGCTAAGAAGGTTTCCGGTCGGGCGCGCCGCATCTGTAGAGCCGCTTTGACAATGCGGATTTTCCGGTGCTGCAAAGACTTCAATGCTTCGCGTCGGGTGGCGTAGTCCACGGCGCGACGGTTGTCGGGGTCCACCAGACTGTCGTCCCACAGCTCGGTGCCCTGGTACACGTCGGGGATACCGGGCGCCGTCAGCGCCAGCAGCTTCTGGCCCAGCGCGTCGCTCTCGGCGTGGGTGTTGAGCTGGTTGACGAGCTCGGTGAGCTGTGCGGCAACCGGCCCGTCGAGGACGGCGTCCACCCAACCGTGCACGCCGTCTTCGAAGTCGGTGTCGGGATCGTTCCAGCTGGTGTGCAATGCCGCTTCCCGGATCGACTTCTCGGCATAGCCGTGCAGCCGATCCCGTAGTTCGTCGGTGACTTCGCCGCTCACCGGCCAGACCCCGAAGATGTTCTGCCACAGAAACAATCCGGTGGCGCGGTCGGGGGAGGGGACGATGGTCTCCCAGCGGCCGACGAACTCGGCCCACAACGACGGCACCTGCGACAGCACCCCGATGCGAGCGCGGACGTCTTCGCCGCGCTTGGTGTCGTGGGTCGTCAGCGTCGTCATCGCGTGCGGCCATAACCGCGCCCGGGTGGCGGCAGTGGCGTGGAATTCCGCGGCGCCGACACCAAATCGGGCCGGCTCGCCGCCGACTTCGTTGAGTGAGACCAGGCGAGCGTCACGATAGAACAGGCAATCCTCGACCGACTTCGCGGTGACCGCGCCGCACAACTGCTGCAGTCGGGCATCGGCTTCTCCTCCGCGTGCGCAAGCCGCAGCCACAATCTGCAGTGGTTGCCGCAATTGTGTTGCACCAGACTCGGTTTCGGCCAGTGCGGTCGACAGTGTGGCGGCCAGGCCTTGGTAGTCGAAGCGGTACACGTCGATGTGGCCGAGGAGTGCCGCCACGGCGTCGGGAAGCTGCGGATGGTCGGCGCCGGCGTCGGTCACGATGGCGCGACACAGCCGAGCCAGTTCGCTGCCGAGCGCGTCGGTGGCCACGGCTGCTTTGAGGTCGCGCAGCACCGTGGGTGTCGCGGAATAGTCGATGCCGGTCGACTCGTACAGCGCCGTCAGTGCTTCGGCGCCGGTTGGGTCGACGAACAATCCGCCCACCTCGCGCAGCGAGTCGTAGCCGGTGGTGCCATCGACCGGCAGCGTCGGCTCCAGCGCCTCGTCGACGGCGAGGATCTTCTCGATCACGATCCACGCCTCGGGCCCGGCCAGTTCCCGCAGCCAGGTCAAATATCCAGCCGGGTCGAACAATCCGTCCGGATGATCGATGCGCACACCGTCGACCAGGCCTTCGGCGAACCACCGGCCCACTTCGACGTGGCTGGCGTCGAACACCGCGTTGTCCTCTTGCCGCAGCCCGGCGAGTGAGGTGATGGAGAAGAACCGCCGGTATCCGACCACGCCGCGTTGCCAGCCCACAAGCTGGTAATGCTGGAGGTCGTGCACCTGCGGGCCGGTCCCGTCATCGGTGCCCGGTGCGATGGGAAACGCCAGATCGCCGAGGCGCAGCACGTCGCCGTCGACAGTCAGGTCAGCAACGTCGTCGTCAGAACCCAACACCGGCAGCACAACCCGGCCATCGCCGAGCTCCCAGTCGATATCGAAGAACGATGCGTATGCCGATGATCGGCCGTGCCGCAACACATCCCACCACCACGGGTTCTGCATCGGCTGGTCCACGCCGACGTGGTTGGGCACGACGTCAACGATCAGGCCCATACCCCGGGCGCGTGCTGCGGCCGACAGCCGCGCCAGACCCGCTGCGCCGCCGAGTTCGGGCGACACCGTCGTCGGATCGGTGACGTCGTAGCCGTGCCCGGACCCAGTGACCGGGGTCAGAATCGGCGACAGATACAGATGCGACACCCCGAGATCGTCGAGGTAGTCGAGTAAATTCTCAGCGTCGACGAAAGCGAAACCGAAGCCGCTGGCGGCACCACGAAGCTGCAACCGGTAGGTAGACAGTACCGGAAAAGCCATACGTCACTTAGTCTTACGGAATACGAGCAGTGCCCGGCCGGGCAGCGAAACCTCGTCGCCGTCGTGAACGACCAGCTCTATCGAGCCGGTGGCGTCGGTGGTGTCCAGGACGGCAGTCCACTCGGCGGCATAGTCGTCGGGCGGAATGATGAAGTCGACCTCGTGGCTGTGGGCGTTGAAGCACATCAGGAACGAGTCGTCGACGACCCGCTCGCCGCGGGCGTTGGGTTCAGGTATCGCCTCGCCGTTGAGGAACACCGCGATGCTCTTGCCGAATTCGCCGCCCCAGTCCTGCGGTTGCATCTCCTTGCCCGCCGGTGTCAGCCACGCGATATCGCGCACCTCGTCGCCGCTGCGGATCGGCTCGCCGTCGAAGAACCGTCGGCGGCGAAACACCGGGTGGGCCTTACGCAATGCGGTGACCTTGCGGGTGAATTCCAGTAAGTCGCTGTTCTTGTCGACCAGAGACCAGTCCATCCAAGACAATTCGGAGTCCTGGCAGTAGACGTTGTTGTTGCCGTGTTGGCTGCGTCCGATCTCGTCGCCGTGTGCGATCATCGGCGTGCCCTGGCTCACCATCAAGGTGGCCATGATGTTGCGCATCTGCCGCTCGCGCAGTTCCAGGATTTCCGGGTCATCGGTCGGGCCCTCGACGCCGCAATTCCAGGACCGGTTGTGGCTCTCGCCATCGCGGTTATCTTCGCCGTTGGCCTCGTTGTGTTTCTCGTTGTACGAGACGAGGTCGTTGAGCGTGAATCCGTCATGGGCGGTGACGAAATTGATGCTGGCGCCGGGGCGGCGACTGGTTGCCTCATAGAGGTCCGACGACCCGGTCAGCCGGGACGCGAATTCACCCAGTGTCGCGGGCTCGCCCCGCCAATAGTCACGCACAGTATCGCGATACTTCCCGTTCCACTCGGTCCACAAACCCGGGAAGTTGCCGACCTGGTAGCCGCCCTCGCCGATGTCCCACGGTTCGGCGATCAGCTTGACTTGGCTGACGATCGGATCCTGTTGCACCAGATCGAAAAAGGCGCTCAGTCGGTCGACATCGTAGAACTCGCGGGCCAGCGTTGAGGCCAGGTCGAAGCGGAAGCCGTCGACGTGCATCTCGGTCACCCAATAGCGCAGTGAATCCATGATCAGCTGCAGCGTGTGCGGGTTGCGGGCGTTGAGGCTGTTACCGGTGCCGGTGAAGTCCTTGTAGAACCGCAGATCCTCGTCGACCAGCCGGTAGTAGGCGGCATTGTCGATGCCGCGGAAGTTGATCGTGGGGCCGAGGTGGTTGCCTTCGGCGGTGTGGTTGTAGACCACGTCCAGGATGACCTCGATGCCCCGCTCGTGAAATGCCCGGACCATCGACTTGAATTCGGTTACTGCGCCCCGGGCGCGTCTGTTGGCGGCGTATTGGACGTGCGGGGCAAAGAATCCGAACGTGTTGTAGCCCCAGTAGTTTCGCAGGCCCAGATCCAGCAGACGGTGGTCGTGCATGAACTGATGCACCGGCATCAGTTCGATCGCGGTGACATTCAACGATTTGAGGTGATCGATGATCGCCGGGTGACCGAGGCCGGCATACGTTCCGCGCAACGCTTCGGGGATTGCGGGATGACACTCGGTCATCCCTTTGACGTGGGCCTCGTAGATCACCGTCTCGTGATACGGCGTGCGCGGCGCGCGGTCATTCGCCCAGTCGAAGTACGGATTGATCACCACGCTGGTCATGGTGTACCCAAGCGAGTCGACGTGGGGCGGCGTGCCGGTCTCGGCGGGGTCCTCGGCGGCGACGGCGAGATCGTAGGAGTACAGCGCCTGGTCGAACTTGAACTCCCCGTCAAAGCACTTGCCGTACGGGTCGAGCAGCAGCTTGCTGGGGTCGCAGCGGTGGCCTGCCGCGGGGTCGAACGGCCCGTGCACCCGAAAGCCGTAGCGCTGGCCGGGGGTGACGTCCGGCAGGTATGCGTGCCACACGTAGCCGTCGACCTCGTCGAGGTTGAACCGAGATTCCTGACCGTCGTCACCGATCAGGCACAGTTCGACTTTCTCGGCGATCTCGGAGAACAGTGCGAAGTTGGTGCCGCTGCCGTCGTAGTTCGCGCCCAACGGGTAGCTGCTTCCTGGCCAGACAGTGGCCAGCGCAGGCGGGGCCGCGGCGGCGCCATTGGTCGGGTCTGACGGGGGCATCTCACGACCTTAACGGCGGTCGGATCCGCCCGCTCTGCTGGCTCTCGCCGCCTCAAGCGGTGTCTGATTGCCCGGTTTTCCTCCGCAATCGGGTGGGGGTACCCCCAGCCGCGCAGCGGCGAGGGGGCGTGCCCCACCTCGGGCGACTGCGCGGCGCGCATCGTCGCCGGCCGGTCACCACCAACCGGTGGCCGGGCCGACCTGGCGGCCGAGCTCGTTGGTCATGGTGCGCATGTAGGTAGCCGACAGGTGGTGAGCGTCGTGATATACCAACACGTTTCCCTCGACCGCCGGGCAGATGTCGGCGCGGCAGACCGCGTCGCTCATGTCCAGTGCCTTGAGCATCGGGAACTGTTCGACCCAGTCGAGGGTGGGGTTGCGGTCAGCGAGCACGTCGGAGCGCTTGACGCCGCACGACACTGCGTCGCCACCTTTGGCCAGGCAGTCCGACGGGTTAAACGGCTGACCGTCTTTGACCAACCACGGGGTGTCTCGCATGGCGAGGATCGGAATGTTGTTGTCGGAGAACGTCTGCCAGATGCCAACGTACGTCCCGGGCATCACGTCGCCGGGTTTGATGTTCCACGGCCGCGTCGAGGTGGTGAAGACGAAGTCGGGATGGTCGGCCACCACCCGGTCCATCGCCTTGGGCGCCCAGTCGCGGCACTCCGGGTAGGGGTCGTTGTTGCCCATCACCAACGGCATCTTCTCGGTGGACAGCGGGCAGCCCATCTTGAGGTAGGTGGTGACCTTGAAGTGGTGTCTGCGCCCGAGCAGGTCCAGCGCGGTCAGCCAGTGCTCGGCGTGCGAGCCGCCGGCGAGCGCGATGGTCCGGGTGGCGTTCTTGTCGCCGTAGCTGCACGTGATCACGTCGGTGTTCTTGAAATCACTGATGCAGCCGTCACGGGTGGACGGCGGGTAGTCGGTCTGGGCCTCCAGCACCGTTGGCCGCATGCGCAGGCTGGGCACCCGCACGTGTTTGACCAGGGCTCGTGCGCCCGGATAGTCGCTGGAGCTGAGGCCACTGAGCTCCTTGCCGGTGGCCCGCTCGACGTTGACGTGCTCGCGCCAGGTGAATGCGGTCGCGGTGAGCGTGACGCCGAGCAGCCCGACCACTGAGCCCAGCACTATCGTCGGGCGACGCAGCCGGGTCCGCCAGGGCACCACCGGCGTCGCCGGCTGCGCGGCGCTGGCAGCTCGGCGTAGCCGTAGCGGCTCTTCGATGTACCGGTTCGTCCCATAGGCCAGCACGCCGGAGATCAGCAGGACGGCGGTGCCCTCGACAAAGTTGGCGTGCGCGTGACCGGTGTAGGCGAGCCAGAAGATCAGCAGCGGCCAATGCCACAGATACAGCGAGTAGGCCATCGCGCCGAGCCGCACCAGCGGCGCCGTCGCCATCAGCCGGTTGGGCAGCGGCAGGTTGTCACGAGTCGTCGGGTCGGCCTGCAGGTTGGCACCGGCCAGGATGAACAGCAGGGCAGCCCCAACCGGGACCAGGGCCCACGGCCCGGGGAATTGCTTGACGCCGTCGATGAGTGCGCCGCAGGACAGCACCGCGACCAGCGCGATGGTGGCGGCCGTCGTGCGCAGCCACATCGGCCACCGGACGTAGGGGACCAGCGCACCGACAAGCGCCCCCAGCAGCAGCTCCCACGCCCGCGCGAAGCTGTTGTAGTAGGCCGTTGCCTGGCTGGCCTGGTGCGCAAAAATCGCATAGCCGAACGACGCCACGGTCAGTGTGGTGAGCAGCACCACGAATGCCGTCCGCAGTCGATCGCCGAGCCGGCGTCGGAGCAGGAACGCGAAACCGAAGACCAGCGCCAAGAACGAGATATAGAACTGGCCCTGGACCGACATCGACCAGATGTGCTGCAGCGGGCTGACCGATTCGCCGGCCCGCAGATAGTCGGCGACCGTGCTGGCCAGCTCCCAGTTCTGGTAGTAGCCGAGGCTGGCCAGGCTCTGGTCGGCGAAGGTCTCCCACCGCGTCTCCGGCTGAATCAGGATGGTCAGCACCGCGCATCCGGCCAGCACCACCACCAGAGCTGGCAGCAATCGGCGGACCAATCGGAGCACCTCGGGTAACGGCGACAGTGACGACGCCGGATTGAGCGCCGCGCGAAGCAATTTTCCGCCGAAGAAGAAGCCGGAAAGAGCCAGGAAGACGTCCACGCCACCGGAGACCCGACCGAACCAGACGTGGAACATCGCCACCAGGGCAATGGCGATGCCACGCAGCCCGTCGAGATCGTGGCGGTAGAACCTGGCGGCGCGTTTGTCTGTCGCGGGCTGCGCGGGATGCGCATCGCCTGGGTCGGCCGGGCGGGTCAGGGAGACAGTCATGATTGACAGACAATCTACCTAACGCGCCGGCCCTAACGCGTGCGCGAAAACCGGCCTGTGAGCCGTCCGGTCAGGACTCCAGGATGCGAGTCAGGTACGGAACCATCCCGCTGGTGCGGGCCGGCGAGACCGTGACCGCGGGCTCGGTGGCCTCGATCATCTGGTTGTTGCCGAGATACATCGACACGCTCTGCGTGCCGCCGGGGCCGTAGCACATCAGGTCGCCCGGGCGTGCTTGCGCGGGCGCGACTTTGCGGCCGACGTTGCACTGTTCGGCTGAGGTGCGCGGCATCTTGACGCCGGCGCCGGCATAGGCGTACTGGATCAGGCCGGAGGCGTCGAAGCCGACGATGTTGGCTTTCAGGCCGGTGCCGCGGGTGGGGCCCGCGGCGTTGCCGCCGCCGTAGAGATACGGCACGTTGCGCTGAGAAAGCGCGCGCTGGATCACGTAGCTGGTCGATTGCTGGTAGCCCACGAGAGTCGGGCCACTGGGGTCAGCGCTTGCGATGTGGGGGTTGACCATCGGCAGCGTCAGTAACAGGGCCAGGCTGAACGGGACGGCGAAGCTGCGTCTCATGTTGATCACCTCTCTGTGGCTTCGGCGCCGTGACTTCACGCCTCTGCCGCCATTCCCGATTCACCCCAGAGACCCATACGTTGGCCCGCCCCGTTGGGGGCCGCACGCCGCCACCGAAACCGGCGCGGTGTGGACCCGTCGGTGAACCGCTGAATTCACAACAGTCACTACGGACACTGTGGCAACAAAAGTCGGTGAGAGCCACTGCGCGGGCCCCCTGAGCGGGATTATTTGTCGTAACGTGACCGAACGGTGATCGCTGGCGGGCCGAAGCCTCAAACCTGTGCGATCCGTTGTGATTTCGCTCTCACCCGCCGACGTCGACGGCGTCGGGGTCGCTGTGCCAGTAGGTGCTGCTGTAGTCGGTCAGGGCCGAGCCGGCCACGGAGGCGAGCAGCACGAGGGCAATCGCCAAAGCCGGCCAAAAGGACAGATACCAACCCTTCAACAGCGACACCAGCGGCCCGAGCAGTGCCGCTGCGACCGCGGCGCCGATGCCTCCGAACACAATCGGGTAGATGTAGAAATCCACGCCGAAGGGCGCGGACGGGCAATCTCCGGTGCAGACGTCCTTCAGGAAGCCGAAAAGCGTGGAATACCAATCGGTTCCGAAGGCGATGACCGCCAGGAGCGCGAGCAACGCCAGCACGGAGGACACGTCCCACGGGACCAGGCGCAGCCGCAGAACCCGCGGCGGGGAGTCCTCATGGTGGCTGGGGGACGGGTCATCGAACTGCTGCGGCGCGGCCATGATGGCTCAATGCTGCCGGATGCCCGCCATTTCTGCGACCGAACGCTGAGCGCGCCGGCCACGGGAGCGACTGCTTTACCCTCGTTCTCTATGACTTCCGCGGCCGCAGGGACGTCTGGGCTCACGCCCGAGCAGATCAGCGCGATCGACGCGGCCCACCTCTGGCATCCCTACAGCACGATCGGGGCCGAGGCGGTGCCCCCGGTGGTGGCGGTCGGCGCCCGCGGCGCCTGGCTCACACTCGTCCGCGACGGCAAGCAGGTTCAGGCGCTCGACGCGATGAGCTCCTGGTGGACGGCCATCCACGGCCATGGCCACCCCGTGCTGGACGCGGCGATGACCAGCCAGCTGGCCACCATGAACCACGTCATGTTCGGCGGTCTCACCCACGAGCCCGCCGCCCGGTTAGCGCAGCTCCTCGTCGACATCACCCCGGACGGTCTGGAAACCGTGTTCTTCAGCGACTCCGGATCGGTATCGGTCGAGGTCGCGGTCAAGATGGCGCTGCAGTACTGGCGCGGCCGCGGCCTACCCGGGAAGCATCGGCTGATGACCTGGCGCGGGGGATATCACGGCGACACCTTCACGCCGATGAGTATCTGCGACCCAGAGGGCGGCATGCACGGACTGTGGGCCTCCGGAGAGAATTCCGTCCTGGCTCACCAGGTGTTCGCCCCGCAGGTGCCCCGCGACTACGACCCCGCTTATAGCGCGGCATTCGAGGCGCAGCTGGCCGGGCACGCCGCCGAACTGGCCGCCGTGGTCGTCGAGCCGGTGGTCCAGGGCGCCGGCGGGATGCGCTTCCACGATCCGCGCTATCTGACCGATCTGCGGGACATCTGCCGACGGCACGACGTGTTGCTGGTCTTCGACGAGATCGCCACCGGATTCGGCCGTACCGGCGAATTGTTCGCCGCCGACCATGCCGGCGTCAGCCCCGACATCATGTGCGTCGGCAAGGCGCTGACCGGCGGCTACCTGAGCCTGGCCGCGACGTTGTGTACCACCGACGTCGCGCACACGATCAGCTCCGGTGAAGCCGGAGCGTTGATGCACGGGCCGACGTTTATGGCCAACCCGCTTGCCTGCGCGGTGTCGGTGGCGAGCGTCGAACTGCTGCTCGGCCAGGACTGGCGGTCGCGGGTGGCCGAGATATCCGAGGGCCTCGCGGCCGGGCTCGAGCCCGCCCGAGCACTTCCGGCGGTGGCCGACGTCCGGGTATGCGGGGCGATCGGCGTGATCGAATGCGACCGTCCCGTCGACCTGGCCGTCGCAACCCCGGCCGCGCTGGACTGCGGAGTCTGGCTGCGCCCCTTCCGCAACCTGATCTACGCCATGCCCCCGTACATCTGCCCGCCCGCCGAGATTGCCCAGATCACGTCGGCGATGGTCCAGGTCGCACGGCTCGTCGGCTGAACCGGCCGCAACTGCCGTGAACGAGCTGCGGGCACCGCTCGCGGATACGGGCCCGGTTTCCTGCCTCAGTGCAAGGGTTGATGCCGAGAACGGTCGTGCGGCTCGTAGGCTGAACCGCGATGAAGGCACCAATTCAGGCGTCACCCCTGGCGTGGCTCGACGACG
>DATDLZ010000154.1:0-21574 GCA_036519055.1 Mycobacterium sp. | reverse complement strand
CTCCAGCACCAGACCGTCGCGAACCAAATACGTCGCGTGCAAGCCGATCGGCTCGTTCAACTGCAGCAGTTGACCGGTCCCGTCGTCGGGCGGCTCGAGTTCCCACCAGTACGTGAAACCCAGCAGACCTTCGTAGAAGCGGCGCGATCGCGCGGTGTCGGCGACGCACAATCCGACATGGTTGAAAACTATCCGCGGACGGGCCATTTCAACCTCCAACGAGTGAGCGGCGACTCCTAAGGTATCCGCAACGGGAACGGGTCATTGGCAAAATCGATTTGGGCTGCCGGATTGGCGACCGCGGTGGTCATACCGGATCCGAACGCACCCGAGCGATCGAAAAGGGTGGCCGTGCCGACAGCGACGCCGTCCACCGCCCAATGGGAATCGGCCTGCACGCCGATCCATTCCCCAACGGGCAAGCGCGCCAACCCAACTGTCAGGTCGCCGTTTATGTAGCCGACCCCGTGCGTGCCGAGGTTGGTCACCAGACTGGTCGCCTCGGCAACCATCACCGCCCGAACGAACTGCGAGTTGGGTTGCCCCGCCACGACGTCAATAGCGCTGTTGTAGAAGCGCTTTCGCGAATCATTCTGATGATCTCCGGGTGAGCGACTCCAGTCACCCGCGTCGCTGTCGACCGCCGTCTGCACCCCGTCGTCCAACCGTGGTGGGAAGGGAATCGTCGTCGGCAGGCTCCACAGTCGGCCCGGCGGCGCCGTCGACCGCCGGTACTGCAGCAGCGTTGCCCGTGCGACCAACCGACCCTCCTGGGCCAGGTCGCACTCGGCGCCCCGCACCCTCCTGCCGTCACGCAAGACACGGAACGTCACGGCGGTCGAAACACCGCGTGCAGCCCGAAACAAATCGACTGTCAGCCGCGTCGGCATGAAATCGGACGATCCGTGGTGGAGTTCGAGCGTCCGGGCCACCAGGCCCACGACCGCCGGCCCATTGAGATGATCATCGCCCCAGTGGCTACCCGCGAAGTGGGTCGGTTCGAATTCGCCGCTTCCGGTCAGAGTGAAAAGTGCCGGTTTCATGGGAACACCCCCTCACCATCACGCGTAGACCCACGGGGCTCGTGCATGACCGACAAGCATAACGTCGGTTCCGATAGCCGAATCACCGCTACTCCTTCGACGATTAATTCCACATGCATGCTGGTCATCGGCAAAAATGCTGGATACCGCAACCGACTTTGCCGAATCAACGAATTTCGCTTTCGCCGTGGCGTTTACATTGGTCAACGGCGACCCCACTGCATACCCGTACAGGCCCAATCGTCCGGCACGCTAACATCAGCCTGATCCCTGCTCCTGCGCGTGGAATAAACGAGAGGACCTTACCTGATGACGCACCGTCAGCGGCGCCGCATTCTGGTAGCGAGTTACGCCGCGGCAACGGCACTGATGGTCGCGGCGTGCGGCAGTCACACGCCATCATGGTTCCCGATGCAGGCGCAGAAGACGTCAAAGACCCACGCTCCCGACGCGGCCCCGGCCACTTCTGCTTCGCCTCCAAAACCATTGCCCGCCAACAATCTTAAGAGTTTGGTCTTGTCCAACGAGGATGTCAACGAGATTGTCGGCCTGCCTCTCAGCGATAGGTCACAGTTCGATTCGCCCACCGCGTCGGCGAGCGACTACAGCAAACCGGACTGCGCCCTGACGATGGGCATTACCAAGGACGCCCTTGGAGACGGGGAATTCACTGCTTACCGCACCATCCGAAATCAGGCATCCAAAGATGACAGCCTCGTCGGGATGTTTTCGCAGAACTTCGCTACATTCGAAACGTCCGACAAAGCCAGCGAAATCTTTCACAAAGCGTACGCAACACTGGGCCACTGCAATTCGGACACGATCGCAGCGAAAAACAACCCCGCTACCTGGAAGATCCTGGCTCCGGGTCCGTTTAACGGCGATGCGGTGACATTCGGCGCCCTGCAATTCACCGACAAGAACCAACCACTTGGGTGGCGCTGCGACCACCAGGCACGCGTCAAGAACAACGTCATAGTCGAGGCATCAATGTGCGGATGGGCCAACGGAGCCTCCGCTGCCGCGGCTGCCGTCGATCAGATCAGCGCCCGGATACCGCCTCCGGACAAGCCGGCTCCTCCGGCACCTGCAGGTTTTCTCGCGCCGAACAAGATCAAATCCGTGATCGTGGACGTGCCACAGGCGAGCAAGATCCTCGGCACAAACCTCGGCGATAGCAGCACGGTGTTGTATCCGCCGGCTCCCAGAGATTTCGGCGACAAGTCCAATTGCAGTCCGCTGGAAGGGCCCGACTCGAATTCGTTCGGAATAGATGTCGGCTACACCGCATATCGCGGCTACGACTACCGGGAAGCGAAGGACAATTACCAGCACATCGTCGATCAACAGGTTGCGACATACCCCGACGCGCGAGATGCGGACCGCAACTTCCACAATGCGTTGAGTGGGCTCAATGGATGCGACGGAGCGCTCGTGCCCGGCGAGACCGGAAGCAATGTTCAGTTCCAACTGCAGAACCCGAATCTCACCGACAACAGGGCTCAGTGGGCGTCGATCGGAATAACCAACGGCCAACAAGGCGCTTGGCGCTGCGCCTTCGATTTCCGCACGCAGAGCAACGTCCTATTGGCCGCCAAGGTCTGCCAGAACGGCGACCCGACCGACATCGCCAGTCAGATAGCCGACCAGATGGCAGCCTCGATTCCCAAGTAACCCACCGTGCGCTACAGCAATCGATGACCGTCGACACCGAAGAAATGCAGGTGGCCCGGCTGCGGATGTAGGCGCACGCGACTACCCCGCGGCGGTGGGTCCTGCCCGTCGGCACGCGCGACGATCGGCTGACCGAAGGTGTTGTCGGGCCCGGCGATTCGCCCGTACAGATAGGCGTCCGCACCGAGTTCCTCGACCATATCGATCTGCATCTCGACACCGGTTGCGCCGACGTCAAGATGCTCCGGCCGGATGCCGATCACCAGTCCTGCTGTGGTATCGGTAATCTCGCGCGGGACGGGGATCGACCAGTCGCCCAGTACGACGGAGTGGTCGACGACGGGAAGGGTCACAAGGTTCATCGCCGGCGAGCCGATGAATTCCGCTACGAACATGTTCACCGGACTCCGGTACAGCTCCCGTGGAACCGCGCACTGTTGCAGGACACCGTCGCGCAACACCGCGACGCGATCACCCATGGTCATTGCCTCGACCTGGTCGTGGGTGACGTAGACGGTGGTGATGCCCAGTCGCCGTTGGAGTCCGGCAATCTGATTGCGGGTCTGCACCCGTAGTTTCGCATCCAGGTTGGACAGCGGTTCGTCCATCAAGAACACCTGCGGTCGACGAACGATCGCACGCCCCATCGCCACCCGTTGGCGCTGGCCCCCGGACAAATCCTTCGGTTTGCGATCCAGGTACGGCTCGAGGTCGAGTAACCGGGCAGCATCCAATACCCGTTCCCGGATCTCACTTTTCGCTATCCCGGCGATCTTGAGGGCGAAGCCCATGTTCTGGGCGACATTCATATGCGGGTACAAAGCGTAGTTTTGGAAAACCATTGCCACATCGCGGTCTTTGGGATCTGCGTCGGTGACATCTCGGGTGCCGATGAGGATCCGTCCGGAGTCGACCGTTTCCAGCCCCGCGATCATGCGCAGCGACGTGGTCTTCCCGCACCCGGACGGTCCGACCAGCACGACGAACTCACCGTCGCCGACGCTCAGGTCCAAGCGATCGACTGCGGGCCGATCCGCGCCGGAGTAACGCCGGGTGGCCTGCTCGAAAGTCACTGACGCCATTGGCTATCCCCCCAGCCCGGTGACCGCGATGCCACGAATGAAGGCGCGTTGGGCGACCGCATACACCAACAACAGCGGCAGCAGAATCAGAATGGACGCGGCCATCAGGACGGGCCACCTGGCAGTGTATTCGCCCTGCATCCGAACCAGCCCAAGAGTGAGGGTCGCGATACTGTTCCGCTGAATCATCAACAGCGGCCACAGAAAATCGTTCCAGACGTTGACCCAGGTGAGCACCGCCAGCACCATCACTGCGGGCTTTGCGTGCGGGAGCAGTATCCGCCAGTAAATCTGCCACGGAGAGCAGCCGTCGAGGATCGCGGCTTCCTCGAGTTCGTCGGGCAGGGTCCGGAAGAACTGGCGCATCAGGTAGGTGCCGAATGCGCTGCCGAACAACCCCGGCACGATCATGGCCCACGGAGTGTCGGTCAGCCCGGCGATGCGCATCAGGATGAATTGCGGGATCACCGTGACGGTCAGGGGCACCATCAATGTCCCCAGATACAAGACGAACAACGTATCCCGGCCCCGAAAACGCAGGCGCGCGAAAGCGTATCCGGCCAGCGAGCAGAAGAACACCTGCCCGATGCTGACGCAGCCGGCATACAGCACAGAGTTGAAAAACATTCGCCAGAACGGCATGACGGCGAACACGTCGCGGTAATTGGACCACTGCGGATGTGCGGGAAACAGCGTCGGCATGGTCACCTCGCCCGCTGTCTTCAACGATCCCGACATCGCCCACAGGATCGGGAACAATGCGCACGTCGCGATTGCCGTCAGCGTGGCATACAGCACGACACCACGGAGAACGTTGGGCCTTAACGCCCGCTGCGCTACGCCCACGATCGTTCCTCCTGCGCGGCCCGACGACGTCCAAGCCGCAACTGCACAACGGTAAGCACAAGCAGGATCGCGAACATCACCCACGCCAGCGCCGCGGCGTAACCGAACTCCAGGAAGGCAAAAGCATGCTGGAACAGCATGATGCCCAGAACATACGTCGCCGTCTCGGGTCCCCCGTTACGTCCGGTCAGAACGTAGACGAGATCGAATGCCTGGAATGCATGGATGATCGAGATGACGACCACGAACGACACGGCGCTGCGAATCAGCGGCACGGTGATCGACACGAACTGACGCAACTCCCCCGCGCCATCGAGTCTGGCCGCTTCATAGAGGTTCTCCGGCACGCCTTGCATGGCAGCCAGCAGGATGACCGTCGCGAAAGGCACGCTGCGCCATACGCTGACGATGCACAGCGAGGCCATAGCGTATTTCGGATCGACCAGCCACGGAATGGGGTCGATACCGATCCAGCCGAGGATGATGTTGAGCAGGCCGTTGTTGGTATTGAACACGAACTGCCAGACGACGGCCATCACCACCGACGACACGGCCAGAGGCAGGAAGATAATTGTCCGAAATATGGCTATTCCCTTTATTTTCCGGTTGAGCACCCCGGCCACGGCGAGGCTGATGAGCACCGTGGGCACGACAGTGCCCACGGTGTAAACCACCGTGTTGCGCAACGCGATATTGAACAGCGGGTCTTCGGCAAAGAGGCTGCGGTAGTTCGCCAAGCCGACGAACTTGGCCGGGCTGAACATATCCCAATCGTGAAAGCTCATGTACAGCGAGAATCCGAGCGGAAACAGCATGAACACCGCGACCGCCGTCAGATTGGGCGCGACGAAGATGCGACCGGCCCGGGCGCGCCGCCTCGACGGCCCGCGCCGGCGGGCTACCGCCGCGGCGGTTGCATCGATCGGTGTCATGGTGTCCGGAGTACCTCGTCGATCTTGGGCGTCAGTCCGTCCGTCAGCGACGCCGCGGGCCGCGAGCCGCGCAGAACCGGGCCGATGTTGCGGTCCATCAACGCGACGATCTTCGGCCACGCCGGAGTGACGGGTAGGCCCTCGGCATGTGCCGGCCCGCCGGTCAGCACCGCCATATTGCCGATCCTGCTATGCGCCTTGGCAAAATTGGACGATCGGACCGCAGACCGCAGCGCTGGTACGAACAGGCCCGTTTCAGCGATCACTGCTTGGCCCACCGGCCCGGTGGCGAATTTCACGAACTCCCACGCCTGCTTTTTGCGGGGGCTACTCGATGCGATGGCCAGCCCGGTGGTACCGATATTCGAGTGGGCAGCATGCCCTTTCGGGCCGGTCGGCAGCACAGCGATGTCGAAATCCAGGTCCGGGGCCCGCTCAAGCGTCTGATATCTCCAATGCCCGCCGAGCGCCATCGCGGCATGACCTGAGGTGAACAGGTCCGTCTGAGACATCGACTGGGATTCCGACGCGGTAGGCGCAACCCGATACTTGTTATTCAGATCGGCATAGAACTGAATGCCCTCGATGAACGCCGCGTCGTCGAAATTAAGGTGCGTCTGGTTCATCCGCGGATCCGACCAGGGGACTCCGTTGTTCATCCCGAACATCAGGGCAGAGTAATAAGGGACCCAGGTGTCGACGAATCCCCACTGACTGACCCGGCTCGAGCGGTCGCGTTTGGTGAGCACCCGGGCGGCATCGAGGAATTCGCCGAAACTCCACGGCTGATCCCATCGCCCGGGTGGTGGACGCACCCCGGCCTCGGCGAACAACTTCTTGTTGTAGTACAGGAAAGTTCCAGACCACTGCTCCGGAAACGCATACTGCCCACCGTTATAGGTGAATGTCTCATACATCGATGCGACGCTGTCCGCTCTGAGCTCAGCGGCGAACGTCTTGTCGTGGGCCAGCATCGTGTTGAGATCCAGCAACACTCCCCGCTCGGCCAGTCCGGCGTAAGTGAATTCCCATGCCATCAGAACATCCGGACATTTACCGCCGGCGCAGTAGATCGACACATGCTGCAGTGCGTCCGGTCCGGACAACAACGTCCGAACCTTGATGTCGGGATGCCTGCGCTGGAATGCATCCACAACGCGCAGCCGGGCATCTGCCTCTTCGGGGTTGGCCGCGAAGAAGAACGTCAGTGCATCGTCGTCAGAGCTGCATGCCGTCGGCCCAAGCGCCAGCGACGCGGCGCCCAATGCACCGGCGCCGCGGAGCAGCGTCCGTCGATCGAAGGGCTGACCGCAACCAAGGCTGGTATTCGTGGTGGGTCTCCGGCTCGCAGTGATGGTTACGTTGTTCTTTCGTAGTCGGTCCGGCTGTGGTGTTCCTGGCTGCAGGCAATCGTCGAAGCGGTGATCACTGGGGGAAGTAACGGACCCGGTGGATTCCCGTGCCGCGGCGGGCCACGTCGGCGAACAGAACGCCGCGGCGCTTCCCCGACGTGACCGAGGCGGCGACGGTGGAGCCCGCGGCAATCAGCTTCGCGGCGCTCGCGCCGGACCATCGCTCGATGAGTTCGGCGACGTCGGCTTTCTCGTCGTCACCGAAAGTGATTGTCGCACCGGATGACAATGCCTGCAGCGCGCCGAATCTGTCGCCTCGTCCCACCGCGTTCACGAACGTGTCGACCAATGTTTTCTGCCGAGATCCCACCCTGCGGAAGCCGGCTACGAATCCGGCGGTACCCCGCAGCCGCTGATTGCGGATCAGACCTTGCGAGAGTTGAACCGTGGCCGGCACGGCGGATGCCCCGTTGCGCAGGAACTGCAACACCATCGCGGGCAACTCCCAGTACGCACGCAGCGTCATGACCTTCCAGTCACCGTCGACCTCACGCAGGTCGTATCGGAGGAACGCCGGAATCGTCATGGTGACCGCGGGCCCCATGGCCACCTCGAGATCGAGATCACGGATCACCGACGAGCCGCGAACGATGTCGAGATCGCGATGAAACGCGATATCGCGCGGGCCGATGAAGGTGTCGTAGAACCGGCCGATCTCGACCGCCCCCGCGTGTGGCCGCGAACCCACCGGATCTTCGACACGGCCGTCCACGGTGAACAGACCAACCCAGCCCGTCCGGTCGTGCGCCGCCGCCGCCTGCGGTGATCGCTCCACCGCCGCCAGCAGCGTCTGCTCCGCCGGGCCCGTCATGTTCGGGCCACAATCGCGACACCCGCTGCGCGCAGCGCTTCGATGGCCGCGGCAGTGGACTCCTCCCCTACCCCCGCGGTCAGGTCCACCAGCACCCGGGTCGCCAAGCCTTGCCTCGCCGCGTCTTCCGCGGTCCGGCGCACGCAGTGATCGGTGGCGATGCCGACCACGTCGACCTCGTCGACGTCGTGTTGTCGGAGCCAGTCGGCCAGCGGGGTGCCACGCTCGTCGAGCCCGCTGAACCCGCTGTAACCGGCGTCGTAGGCACCCTTGCGAAAGACGGCCTCGAACCGGCCGCTGTCGAGATCGGGATGGAATTCCGCGCCGGCGGTATCGGCAAGGCAATGCGGCGGCCACGACGTGAGGTAATCCGGATGATCGGAGAAATGGTCACCGGGATCGATGTGGAAATCCTGCGTGGCCACCACATGGCGGTACTCGGCCCCGCCGGCCAGGTACGCGCTTATAGCGCCCGCCAGGGCCGCCCCACCCGGCACCGCGAGTGAGCCGCCCTCGCAAAAGTCGTTCTGAACGTCGGCCACGATCAGCGCGCGCATGACATCACGGTATCGCCGACTGGAGCCGTACCCGAGCCCGCACGACCGTGCGTCTGAGTAAGGTGGGCAAAGTTAACGCCGCTAGCTGCGCGTTGCATCAGGTAGCTAGTCAAACTATAGTCCAGACACGTGTCCAGAAAGTTCGCTGACGCCTCGCCCAAGCCTTTCACCGTGATGTCTATCAGCAACAACACACCGGAACGGGCGTGAATATGCGGATTGCGCTGCTGTCCTATCGCAGCAAGCCGCACTGCGGCGGCCAGGGGATTTACGTCCGGTATCTCAGCCGGGGCCTGGTCGAACTCGGACACCACGTCGAGGTGTTTTCCGGTCAGCCCTACCCTGAGGAACTCGATCCTCGAGTGGTGCTGACCGCGGTACCCAGCCTCGACATGTACCGCGAGCCCGACCCTTTCCGCATCCCGCATCCCGGGGAGATCCGGGATCGCATCGACCTCCTCGAGTTGGGCGGCGTGTGGACAGCGGGCTTCCCCGAGCCGCGCACCTTCAGCCTGCGGGCCGCGCGCCTGCTGGCCGATCGGCTGGACGATTTCGACGTGGTACATGACAACCAGAGCTTGGGTGTCGGCCTGCTGACAATCGCCGCGACCGGTATGCCCGTGGTCGCGACCGTGCACCACCCGATCACCCGCGACCGGGTGCTGGATCTTGCCGCGGCGCGCTGGTGGCGCAAACCGTCCGTGCGCCGGTGGTACGGCTTCTTGAAGATGCAAGAGCGGGTGGCACGCCGCATCCCGGAATTGTTGACCGTCTCGTCGTCCTCGGCCACCGACATCACCACCGACTTCGGCGTGCACCCAGACCAGCTTCATGTCGTCCCGCTCGGCGTGGACACGGACATGTTCGCGCCGTCGACGGAGCCGCGAATTCCCGGTCGCATCATCGCAATTGCCAGTGCCGACCGGCCGCTCAAGGGCGTCGGGCACCTGCTGCAGGCAGTGGCCAAGCTGCGGAGCGACCACGATTTGGAGCTGCAGCTGGTTGCCAAGCTCGAACCCAACGGCCCGACGGAGAAGCTGATCGCCGAGCTGGGAATCTCCGACATCGTCCACATCTCGAATGGACTTTCCGACGCCGAACTGGCCCGGTTGTTCGCCTCCGCTGAGATCGCCTGCATCCCATCGCTTTACGAAGGATTTTCACTACCGGCCGTAGAAGCGATGGCCAGCGGGACACCGATCGTGGCCAGCCGTGCCGGCGCATTGCCCGAGGTGCTCGGGCCCGACGACGGTTGCGCCAGGCTGGTGCGTCCCGGAGATGCCGCTGAGCTGATTCGGGTGATCGGTGCATTGCTGGACTCCCCCGATGAGCTCAAACGACTGGGCGCGGCCGGTCGCCGCCGTGCGGTGGAGGTGTTCAGCTGGGAATCCGTGGCGGCGCAGACCGTACGCGTCTACGAACAGGCCATCGCGCGGACAGCACCGACCCGCGACCAGCGCCACGCAGTGGGCGAGCCGTGCTGACCGTCGATTTCGACCGTCTCGGTATCGGTCCCGGCAGCAAAGTCATCGACGTCGGCTGCGGGGCGGGCCGGCACAGCTTCGAGGCGTACCGACGGGGCGCCGACGTCGTGGCATTCGACCAGAACGCCACCGAACTCGTTGAGGTCGCCACTCTGTTCCGGGCCATGGCCGAAGCCGGGGAAGCCCAGCCGTCAGCTCACGCGGAAACCGTCGTCGGTGACGCGCGGGCGTTGCCGTATTCCGACGGAACGTTCGACTGCGTCATCGCATCGGAGATCCTCGAGCACGTTCCGGCCGACGATACTGTCATCGCCGAGCTGATTCGGGTGCTCAAGGTCGGCGGCCAACTGGCCGTTACGGTCCCGAGATGGTTGCCCGAACAAGTCTGCTGGCTGCTTTCCGACGACTATCACAGCAACGAGGGCGGCCACATTCGCATCTACCGCGCGAATCAGCTGCGCGGCAAGATCGCCGGCCGCGGTATGACCTTCACCCACACCCACCACTCGCACGCGTTGCACTCGCCATTCTGGTGGCTGAAATGTGCGGTCGGAGTTGACAACTCGGACCACCCGGCGGTCGCGGCTTACCACAAGATGCTGGTGTGGGACATCATGCGACGACCCCTGTTGACCCGGGTGGCCGAATCGACACTGAACCCACTGATCGGTAAGAGCGTCGCGTTGTATTTCGAGAAACCGGTACCCGCCGTTGAATTGGTCTAAAGTACCTGGCGTCGCAGGCGTCCTCTCCCCCGCGCAATGCCGGCAGACGGCGGAATCGATTGCGGCACTGCAAGAGCCGTCGGGTGAGATCCCCTGGTCAGACGGTGGGCACACCGACCCGTGGGATCATGTGGAATGCGCGATGGCCCTTACCGCGGCGGGCCTGATCGAACCGGCACGACGCGCTTTCGATTGGTGTCGTTGCCAGCAGCGGGCGGACGGCTCATTGCCGATCCAGCTGCGTGCGGGTGTCGTCGAGGACGCCAACAGCGACAGCAACTTCTGCGCCTACGTCGCAGTGGGTGTCTGGCACCACGTATTGGTCACCGGTGACCGCGCCTTTGCGGCCTCGATGTGGCCGACGGTGCGCGCCGCAATCGACTTCGTCTTGGATCTGCAGCTCGAGGGCGGCGAAATTTGTTGGGCGCGAAGCCCTTCGGGTCCGTTGACGGAGGCGCTGCTGACCGGGTGCGCGAGCATTTTCCACAGTATTCGCTGTGCACTGGCCCTGGCAAACCTGGTCGACGAACCACAACTTGAGTGGGAGCTCGCGCTCGGCCGACTGGGCCACGCGATCACCGACCACCCCTCAGCGTTCACCGTGAAGCCGCATCACTCGATGGACTGGTACTACCCGATCCTGGGTGGCGCGCTACGCGGTCGCGCCGCACAAGACCGGATCGCCGACCGGTGGGGCGATTTCGTCGTCGACGGTCTGGGCATCAGGTGTGTCGATGACCGGCCATGGGTGACCGGCGCAGAGACCTGCGAACTGGTACTGGCACTCGACGCGATGGGCAACCGGCAGGCGGCCCTGCAGCAGTTCGCCGCGATGCAGCACCTGCGTGAGACGGACGGCTCCTACTGGACCGGGCTGGTGTTCAGCGACGGAAAGCGTTGGCCCGTCGAGCGAACCACGTGGACCGGAGCGGCCGTCATTCTCGCCGCCGACGCACTGTCGTCCACCACCGCGGGCGGCGGCATCTTCCGCGGCACCGATTTGCCGCGCGGCCTGGAGAGCGACTACGACTGCGAGTGTGCGGCCAGCCAGTCCGATCGTTAGACCGCCACCCCGGCCCCGCCCGCCGTCCGCTCCAGCACCCGCATCGACCCGGTGACGGACTTCTCCACGAACGCACCGCTTTCCAATGCGCGGCAATAGATCTCGTACGGCGGCCGCCCGCCGTCACGCGGGTCCGGGAAGACGTCGTGGATAATCAGCGCGCCGCCGATACTCACCCACTTGGCCCAGCCGTCGTAGTCCTTGCGCGCGGCGTCCTCGCTGTGGCCTCCATCGATGAACAACAGTTGCAGCGGCGTGCGCCAGCCCTTGGCCACCACCGTCGACTTGCCGACCACCGCCACCACGTTGTCGTCCAGGCCGGCTTCGTCGAGCGTGTGCCGCAACGTCGGCAAGGTGTCGAAACGGCCGGTGACGGCATCGACCATGGACGTGTCGTGGTACTCCCACCCGGGCTGATGCTCCTCGGAGCCGTGGTGGTGGTCGACGGTATAGAGAACGCTGTCACGCGCATGCGCCGCCGCACCCAGCAGCACCGTCGACTTTCCGCAATACGTTCCGATCTCCACCCCGACACCGCCATCGAGGTAGCTCAGCGCCGCATCGTGCAGAGCGCGGCCCTCGTCAGCAGGCATGAAGCCGATGACCTGCTCGGCCAATGCGAACAAGCGACTGGTCAGCTCGTCGTGAGCAGTGCGATCCGGGGAGGGCGTCATCACCTGAACGGTAATGCACACGCGTGCGCAGCCGGTTGCCGCACCTGGGTCGGTGTAGTAGTGTCCGGACACGTGTCCAACCCGTTAGCTCGGGAATCGACCAGACGGCGATTGACCGCCAAGCAAGCCGACACCGTTGACCGGCTGGGCCACGCCGCGATCGGCGTGCTGAGCCGAGAAGGCTTCTCCGGATTGACGATTCGTATGGTCGCGGCCGAAGCCGGAGTCGGCGCGGCCACGGCGTACACCTATTTCTCGTCCAAAGAGCACCTCGTCGCGGAAGTTTTCTGGCGACGGTTGGCGTCGAGCCCGGCTCCGCCGACCGATTCGCCGGATTCGACCGGACGGGTGATCGCGGTGCTGCGTCACATCGCGTTGCTGGTGGCCGACGAACCCACACTGGCCGGCGCGGTGACCAACGCCTTGCTGAGCAAGGATCCCGAGGTCGAGCATCTGCGGCTGCGCATCGGCGGTGAGATCCATCAACGCCTGGTCACCGCGTTGGGTCCTGGTCACGCCCCCGACCTGGTCGAATCACTCGAGCTGCTCTATGCGGGGGCTCTGGTGCGCGCCGGCATGGGGTACGCCTCCTACACCGAGATCGCCAATCGGCTGGAGGTATCGGCGCGGCTTCTCTTGCACGAGAAGCGCTAGCAACGGGTTGCGGGCTGGCATGATCAACGCCCATGGACGTCGTCGATCATCCTGAGCGCGACGAAAACTGGGATGAAACGGCGCGATCTGAGACCGAAACCCAACGATTAGACCGCAATTGGCTGAGCCTGCTGCAAGAGCTGCGGGTCGTTCAGACCGGCGTCCAACTGCTCACCGGTTTTCTGCTGACCTTGCCCTTCCAGGCCCGCTTCGACGGGCTGAGCACCACCATGCGGGTGATCTTTTTGGCGACGGTGGGTTGTTCGATCGCCGCCACGGTGTTGTTGGAAGCTCCGGTCGCGATGCATCGCTTGTTGTTTCGTCGGCATCGAATTCAGTTCCTGGTCTCCGCGGCCGACCGGCTTGCTTATTCCGGACTGCTACTGGTGGGCATAGCCCTTACCGGCGTCGCGGTAATCATCTTCGGTGCAGTGGCCGGTCCGGTCACCGGTGCCATCGCCGGGGCCTGCGCGTTCGTGGCTCAATTCGGCTTCTGGGTGCTGTTGCCGCTGTGGGTGCGCCGTCATCCTCCCCCACCAGACCCGTAAACACGGCCGCTGCGGTTCACCGGCCCGGTTTGCACAGCAGGCAACCTGGGAACACAGCTGCCATGTTGCTTCGCAGAATCGCCCGTCCCCTGCTGTCCGCGGTATTCATTGGCCAAGGTATTGAGACGTTGCGCAACCCCAAAGTCACCCTCGATGCGGCGCAGACCGCTGTGACGACATTACAGACGTTGCCGGATCCGGTCGGCAGCAAGATTCCGTCGGATCCCGAGACGGTCGCGCGGATAAACGCGGCCGTCCAGGTCGGCGGTGGACTGTTGCTTGCGACCGGCAAGCTGCCGCGGATCGCCTCGGCGGCGCTGGCGTTCACCGTGATACCGGGCAGCCTTGGCGGACATCTGTTTTGGACTGAAAGCGATCCGGAACGCAAAGCCCAGAAACGTCGCGATCTGCTCACCGATCTGAGCCTGCTCGGCGGGCTGATCATCGCGTCGGCCGACACAGCGGGTAAGCCGTCGCTGGGATGGCGTGGTCGACGGGCGGCCAGTCGGCTCTCGGAGAAGGTGTCCGCTGCCCTACCGCTGGACGGGTCCGACGACTCGGTGCTCGATTCCGAGCTGGCCGAACGGATCGCCCACGGTCTACACGTGGGCGCTGAGCGCGGCCGCGAGTTGGCCAGCACGGCCGCCGAGCGCAGCGCGCCGCTGGTCGAGGCTGCCCGCAAGCGGGGTGGCGAGCTGGCCAGCACCGCCGCCGAAAAGAGCGCACCCGCGGTCAAGAAGGCGCGCAAGAAGGCCCGCAAGCGCGGTGCTCAGCTGGCGGAGGCAGTGCGTGAACACGGAGCCGAGCTGGCCGACACCGCACGCGAGCGCGGTGGCGAATGGGCTGACATCGCCCGCGAACGTGGTAGCGAGTGGGCCGACATCGCCCGCGAACGCGGTGGCGAATTCGGCGAACTGGCGTATGAGCGTGGCAGCGAGCTGGCCGAAACGGCACGCGAACGCGGCGGCGAACTGGCTCATCGCGGACGGGTCAAAGCTCGACATTGACATTGATCGGGCGATCGACGAGGCCCAGCTAGCGGGGTAGATTGGCGGCCACCGCCGCCAGGAGCCCCCTCATGACATCAGCTGACTTCGACCCGCAATACGGTTATCCGCCGGCCGGTTCACCGCATGGCCAACCCGGCGGGCTCGGCACGCGATTCTTCGCCCGGCTGATCGACGGCATTCTGATCAACATCGTGGTGTTCGTGGTGTCGCTCTTCCTGTTCGATCGCGACTACTGGTGGCTGGTCACCGGCCTGTTCTCCGGAGTCCTGATGTTCGGGTACTTCGTTCTGCTGGAAGTCACGCAGGGCGCCACCCTGGGTAAGAGGCTGCTGGGCTTGACGGTCCACGGCCCGGGCGGAGCACCGAGGCCCGACGCCACCCAGTCGGCCATCCGTAACTCGTTCACGTTGCTGGCCGTGGTGCCCTACCTCGGCCCGCTGCTGGCGTTCATCGCCTACGTCGTCATCGCCGTGACGATCAGTGGCAGCCCAACCAAGCAGGGAAAGCACGACGAATTGGCCGGCGGCACCCAGGTAGTCAAGGGCTGACCGACAAAAACTTCACGAATGCCTCGACGACGGTGTCGACGCTCTGCCCGACATCGATGGCCATCCCATACTCGTCGGGATCCAGCGGTTCCAGCGCGTCGAATTGGGACATCAGCAACGACGACGGCATGAAGTGGCCGGGTCTGCCGGCCTGCCTGGCACTGATCAGCTCCGGTGAGCCGGTCAGATGCAGGAACGCGATATCCGTTCTGTGCGAACGTAACTGGTCGCGGTACCGGCGTTTGAGCGCCGAACAGCTCATCACGCCATCGTCATGGTCGGCCAACCACTGCCCCACCGCGTCCAGCCATGGACCGCGGTCGTCGTCGTCGAGTGGCGTGCCCGCGGCCATCTTCGCGACGTTGGCCGCCGGGTGGAAAGCGTCGGCATCGGCGAACGGAACGCCGAGCCGACGCGCCAGCGCCGCGCCCACCGTCGACTTGCCAGATCCAGACACGCCCATCACCACGACAGATCTGCTTGGTGGATAGAGCTTTTCAGCGCTCACGTCACTGCGTTGGCTGATTACGGTTCCACTCCAGCCAGCCCACGCCGGTTCGCCCGTCGGCGGTGGTCACGGTGGCCCACATCCGTGGGAATTGGCTGACCCGCCCGTCCTGGGCGACCAGGCGTAGCGGCGCATGTCCGCGCACGTCGACGGTCGCCGTGATACCTCCGGGCTCCACCGCCAGCGTCGCGCCGACCGGCAATCCATCCGCGTCGAATGTCTGCACCGGAGCGATGGTTTGCAACTCGGTGACCGTCCCGCCGCGGTCCTGGATGTATCCGATACTGACCGGCGGAACGCTCGGTATCTTGATACCCACCGCGTGCAGGTGCGTCCCGTCGTCGAGATGCAGCGCGCTCCAGATCCAGTCCATGGACCACCAGTCCCGCACTCCCCAGGAGTGGTCGCGCTGCCCAGGCACCGCGTCGAGGGTATAGCGGCGGCCGTCGATGGTGACGGATCCTGTTACGGTGCAGGGTATCTCGTACCGGGTGGCGATCCTGTACTGATACGGCGTGCCGTCGGTGGTCCACTCCAGATCAATCTCTACCTCGGCCGGCGTGCCCGGCTCTGCCCGCAGCAATCCGGCCGGGTCCTGGTAGGACTGGCCCCGTCCCCGCAGCGCCATCCGATAGGTGCGCAGCGGTTTATCGGCCGAATGCGTGAAGTCGATTGCGCCCGTGTGCACCGCCCACGGGTCGGCGGGCAGCGGAACCTCGAAGTCGACTACCGCGACCGTGGGCAGGCCGGGACCGCACAGCAGGGCGTGCAGCCAGGCCGTCTGCTGGTTAGGGATCAGGCCGAGCCGTAGCCAGCCGCCGAATCCCTGTGCGGCATCGGCGAAGTCGGCATACCAGCTCTCGCTCCACAGCGGCTCATCGGTGGCGGTGTGGGCCGATTCGTCATCGGTCGACGGGCACAGCGGCTCGACGGGCGCCGGTGCGGGCATGATGGCCAGCGCGTCGGTGTCGAGCACGTGCTCGCAATGCCGTTGCAGCATGGTCATGAACATCGCGTCGCCGCGTTCGGTGCGTTCCACCAGCATCGACGACACGATGGCCATCATCACCCCGAAGAAGCTTTGCCTGCGCACACCTTCGCGGACATCCGCCAAGGTGATCGGCGCATCCGGCCCGAGTGCCCGGTGGTAGTCATCTAGCAGCGCGTCGTAGTGTTCGCGCCGGTCCTCCACCGGCAGAGCACAACCGAGGAAATACGCCAGATCGGTCATCGCCGGAGCCCAGGTGACCGTCTGCCAGTCAACGACGGTCAGCGGGCGCGCGGCACCGTCCGAGCCGAACAGCAGGTTGTCCAGCCGATAGTCACCATGCACAAGGCCATGGATCCGGCCCTCGGCTGCCTCCTCGGCCAGGTAGCCGTCGAAGCCGCCGACCAGCCGTTCGCAAACCATGCGGTGCTGCGGCGCGATCTGCTCGCCATAGCGATCAACGAAGCCGGCGTGCAGCGCGGCGATCAACGCCTGGTTGATCGGCGCGTCGCGATTCAGCCACGGTGCATCGGCGAGCGTGGCGTCGCCCAGCAACGGCCCCTGCAAGCGGGCCAGCTCGGTGACAGCGATCTGGGCCTGCGCCGTTGTGGCGCCGCGGATTTCATCGCCGACGACAGCAGGATTCGCATCCTCGAGCAGCACATCGAAAATCCCTGACGACGCGTCGAAACCGGTGTGGTAGCACGACGAGACCGGGCCCTGCAGCCGTGGCGCGATATCGCGGTAGAAGCACACTTCGCGCTCGTAGAGCCCCAGCGTCATCCCGGTCTGACGGCTCATCGGGTCGGTGGCCGCGACCTTCAGCACTACGGAGGCGGGTCTATCGCTGCGTGGCGCGGTGTCGGCGTAGCTCAGCTGAACCCGGTAGCACTCACTCATCTGGCCAGTGCCGATGCGCTCGACGGCGAAGTCGGTGATGTCTCCGGCGCCAATAGCTGCCGTGAGCCAGGCGGCGGTGAGGTCAGCCGGCCGTTCGACGACGTTGTCGGTATGCGGTGTCATGGCTCGTCCACGAAATCACATCCGCGGTCATCGCGCTAGGGAAAAGCCTTCCCACGCCATCCGCCGCTCCGGGTGCGGATCGAACTCCAGATGTGACTTGCGGTCGAACACCATCACCGCGCGGTCGGCGTCGGTATAAACCGGCCAGTCGTCGCCTGGGTTGCCGGTGCGGCTGAATGCCCCCCAGCGCCTTTGTACTTCGTTGGTGACCCGCAGGGCGGAGCGTCGATCAACGGGCGCGGTCAGCAGCGCCCCGAGCTTGGTGCGGTAGACACCGAACACTGCGAGCAGTTCAGTGGCGTGGGTGGCCCCCAGGCCGGACCAGCGCAGCACACGGGGTGCGTAGTCGTACCGATACAGGTAGGCGGGTGCATGCCTGCTGTGGGCCTCGGCGATTTCCCAGGCCGCCGAACTGAACGCAAAGTCGCCGCCCAGCCGGATGCACGCAGACCGCTCGGGGTAGTCGGGATAGGCGCCGGTAATGCGTTCCCGCGCAGCGGGTTCCACCCCGGCCAGCATCGCTTCGATCATCGGTTCGGTGGTCGGCAGCAGTTGCAGCCATCGAGTGAACAGGCGCCCCTCTTCCGCGTTGGTGCCCACAATGAGCGGAACCCGATGCGATTTGCCCTGCCGCATCGCTTCGACGGGGTCCAGTGGCAGGTAGTCATCACCGAAGACGGGGCCGATCGGGAAGGCGCCCAGCATGTCGCGCACGCCGTCGTCGATCAGGCGATTTTGCGCGGCCACCAGTTCCGCCGGCGACGCTTTCAGCAGCGCGTGGGCGGCGTCCTGCTTGCGGGCACCTACCAACGTCGCGAACCGCGCGGCGAATTCCGCGGCCATCTCACTCGACCGCATCATGCCGCTCGCCGGACTCTCCGAAATCGCGCGGGCAAATAGCCCTTTCGCGTCTGGCGCCGCCAGCAAGGCGGCGACGGCATGTGCGCCGGCGCTCTCGCCGAACACCGTCACATGGTCCGGGTCGCCGCCGAAAGCCCCGATGTTCTCTTTGACCCAGCGCAAAGCCAACACGATGTCACGCAGAAACAGGTTGCTTTCGAGGGTGACGTCCTTGGTCGACAGCGCCGACAGGTCGAGACAGCCCAGCGCGCCGAGCCGGTAGTTGACCGAGACGTAGACACAACCGCGGCGAGCCAGCGCCACCCCGTCGTAGATCGGAGTGGCCGAGCTACCCAGGATGTATCCACCCCCGTGCACGAAGACCATGACCGGAAGCGACTCGCTTTCGGGGGCTTCCGGTGCGACGACGTTGAGCGTCAGGCAGTCCTCGCCCATCGGCTGGTATTTGCCGACTCCGAGCACCGTGTATCGGCGTTCCTGGGGTGCGCATTTGGTGAAACCGTGGCAATAGCGCACACCGCGCCACGGTTCGGCCGGCTCTGGTGCCCGAAATCGCCGCGCGCCGACCGCCGGGCGGGCGTACGGGATGGATCGCCACCGGTGCACGCCGTCGCGGGTGAAACCTTCGACGGTGCCGGTGGCAGTCGTCACGCGGACGGTGTGCTCGTGCATCACCTGACGGTAGCGAACCTCAAGGGCCAGCGCCCGGCAGGTCGGGTTCGAGGACCTGGATCGTCCCGCTGGTGCCGTCGACCTCGATCAGCGCCCCTGGCGCCAGACGCCGCGTCGCATCGTGCACATCCACCACGCACGGGATACCGAATTCGCGTGCCACCACCGCGGCGTGCGACATCGGCCCACCCAGCTCGGTCACGACGGCGCCCGCGTAGGCGAACGCGGCGGTGTAACCCACGTCGGTGACTTCGGCGACCAGGATCTCGCCGGCTTGCAGGTCGTCGATGGTCTCGGGCCTGACGATCCGGACCCGGCCGCGGACTCGGCCCCCGCTCACGCCGACGCCCGTCAGCGCCTGCCCGGGGACAAGCACAGTTGCCTCGACGGTGGCGGCCCGCCAATCGCCGCTGAAGACGGCGGGCGGCGCCACGCCCGCCAGCCTGCTTTGTTCGGCACGGCGGCGCACAACCAGCCCGGCCACATCGGCGGGAAGCGCGTCCAGCTCGTCGACCAGCAGATAGAACACGTCGTCGACCGTCTCGATCACCCCCGAGTCGACCAGCCGGCGTCCGAGCTCACGAAGTAGGCTGCGCAGCAACCAGATCGCGCGCACCATGCGGTCCCGACGAACCTCGCGGTCGCGAACCTGATGGGCGGCAAGCGCAGCCACCGGTCGGGCGCGCAGCGGGATCACCGGGCGGCTTGTCTCCGAACGCACCGGCGTGTCAAGTGATTTCGCCACCATGCGGAGCAGTAACTCCGGGTCGTCGGCGTAGCTGAACGACCGCATCTCCAGCTCCCCCGGACCGCGGTGTCCGAACAATTTCAGCTCGGCGAGCACGGCCCGGTGGAACTCCGGGGCCTGGGCGGACAGCTCGTCGAGATGGCCGCCACCGCCGGCCAGAATACGGAGAACGTTGGCATCACGTCGCGCGGCATCCGCCAGTCGATATACAGCGGTCAGCGGCCCCGCGCTGGCCAGCTGCTGGCCGACCGGCAAGATCATGTCCCGACCGTTGAGTCCACGCAGGACCACGCTGAGGGCGGCGATCGCCATGAAGGATCCCGATGCCAGCACCCAGCCCTCGATCACATGGTCGCGGGCCAACAAGATCAAGCTCTGCAGTCGCTCGTCGGTGAGTTGTGAAAGGTCGCCCACCGCAAGCTTTTCCAGACGGTCGACGTCGTCGATGAAATCACGTGTGTCGAGGGGTGCGCCGACAGTCAGGCCGGCCAGGTTCACCCCGAACACGCCCAGGTCGCGGATCGTGCGCAACGGACCTGGCGCACCGCCGGATTCGCGCGGCAACTGCTGATCGCCGTATATCGGCATGGCCGCCGCACTCGGGCCGAAGTACTGGCTCTGCCGAACCACCGTCTCGGGCTTGACGAACGGCACGACTTCGGCCATGTAATGGGCGGTCGTGATGGCGCCGTACAGGCGGTGCGCGAAGACTCCGACGGTGCGCGTGGCCATCTCGCGCTGGATCAATCCGCCCGGCCGCAGACGCCCGGCGATGACCGCGCCCGACGCACGCAGCCCTTTGACGGTCACCGACGCCGATGACGGCGAGAACGGGCCCGGCAGCGCCTCCGACAAATTGGTGGCCAGATACGTCGGGAAGCGCGGGTCGATCGGAGTGTCGAATTCGCCGTTACCGCCGTCCGGGCCGGCCAGCACCGGCGACACTCCGTCGGCCGCCGGTATGTCGACCGCCGGCACGTCCTGGACAGGAATGAGCCGCCACGGCAGCGACGTCGACCACGAGCCGACACTCACTCGGCCGCGCACCGCCAACGCGACGTCCTGGAGGCACTCCGGTGCGGTCCAGGCCGGCGTGAAACGCCACTTGCCGCCCAGCAGCGCGGTATTCATCGACGGCGCACTCAGCAGCAGGTCAAGCTCGGGTGCCGAGCTCAGCCCGCGAAGCAGCCGTCCCACCCGCACCAGGGGCCGCCCGAGCTCGGCGGCGATCTCACCGAAGGTGAGCTCTCCCGGTGCGGCCAGGTTCACCGGTCCACTGCCGATGCCCGGATCGGCCGCCGCGCGGACGAAAACCCGATGCGCGTCGTCGCTGTGCACGACCTGCAAGGTGCGACGCGCCGAGTCACCCACATCGGGGAAGAACGCCGATGACAACGCTTTTCGCACCCAGTTGTCCACGCCTCGGCCAAGGATCGCCGCACTTCGGATCGCCACCCACTCGGCACCACACGCCGCGACCATCTCTTCGGCGCGGGCCTTGTCCTGCCCGTGCATCGAAACCGGGTGCAGCTGGTCGGCTTCCGTTAACGGCATGGCGGCGTCTCGATCTGAGCCGTAGACGTGTGCCGACGAAGCGAACACGATCCGGCGGGTACCGCTGCGCGCGACCGCATCAAGGACGTTGGCTGTCCCGCCGATGTTGACCTCGCGATCGGGCGGTTGACCCGAACTCGGGTTGACCGCCCAGGCG
>DATDLZ010000153.1:0-15570 GCA_036519055.1 Mycobacterium sp. | reverse complement strand
GCCTGCGGCGCCGGTACCGCGCTGTGTCTGACGCTGGCGACCAGCACGGGGCAGCCGGTTGCTCGCGCCGAGGCGCGCGAGCTGCTGGCCAGCGCCATAGCCAACACTCAGGGGTCCTACCTGGTGTACAACTTCGGGGGCGGGCATCCGGCACCGATGCTCAATGCCGCCGGTAACTGGTACGACGGCGGTAGCGGTGGCCATCTGATGGGCATCAAAGCCGCCTCGCAACGCCTCGAGCCGCACCTGTTGGTGGACAGCCATCACGGCTCCCAGTCGCGCTGCGAACGTAACCCGCATGCGCGCACCGGCGATGGGCTGATCCAGGCGTCGGAGACCTACACCGCGGTGCAGGCCTGGCAGGCTCTGGGCCAGCCGACGATTGCGATCAACGCCAACTTCTTCGACATCCGCGGCCAGAAGGGCGGCTCGTGGCGCTCGACGGGCTGCAGCTCACCGTTGGGCGCTTACGTCGACAACACGCACGGCCAGGGCCGCGCCAACCAGGCGGTCACCGGCACCATCCCCTACGCCGGCAAACAAGGCCTGTCCGGTGGAAACGAGAATTGGAGCGCCTTGGCCACCATGATCCTGCCGAACCGCGGCGCCCCATCGGTGTTGTGGCCCAGGGGCGGTCGGGACGGGCATGACTACGACGCCGCCACGTCGGCCGTTACCGGCCTGGTGGATCGGGGCGAGCAGTTCGTCGCGGTCAGCGGACTCGGGCTGCTAGCCCCTGGAAATACCGGGCAGCTCAACGACGGCGGGCCGAGCGCAGCCCGCACGGCGCTGGCCTACTCCAGGCCTCGCGACGAAATGTATGTGTTCCAAGGCGGGAGCTATACCCCCGACAATGTGCAAGATCTGTTCCGCGGACTTGGCAGCGACACCGCGGTGCTGCTCGACGGCGGCACATCATCAGCTATCGTGCTGCGTCGCGATACCGGCGGCATGTGGGCGGGAGCCGGCGTCCCGAAAGGCAACTGCGACACCCGCGAGGTGCTGTGCGACTCGCACGAGCGCTCACTGCCGGGCTGGCTCGCGTTCAACTAGACCTTCGGAGTCAGGTCCAGTGAGGTGATCGTCGTCATCTTGGTGACCAGCCATCGCGCGTGATCCCGTTGCAGCACAAGCCGATAGGACAGGTACTTCAACGAGGGAACGTCTTTGGTCGACGGACTGGTCGACGCCGTGTTGGTGTAGACGACCGCGGTCGCGTCCGACGCACTCAGTGACTCCACGGCCGCGCCGACGACCTGCGTGGTGTTGGTGATCTGGGCCTGCTTGTTGGGTGCGACGAGCGCGTCGAGGTATTTGCGGTAGGCAGCTTGGAAGTCACCGCTGAGGTACTGCGATGCCCGATCGGCCAGCTTGTCGATGTTCTGCGGCGTGTACGTCCACAACGTCGTGATCGCATTGGCGGCGGTCCGGGCGACGTTTAGCTTGGTGGCCACGGTGGCGCGGTCGGTGAGGTATGGCTGCATGGTCGCACCGGCGAATGCCGCCGACCCCACGAACAGCGCGGCGGCCACTGCGGCGGCGATCACCGACCACTTGGTTGCCGGCCGTCGCTCGCGAAAACGGACGACGACGGGCTCGTCGTCCGCCTCAGCGTCGGCCGCCTCGTCATCTTCGGTTGCGGCGTCGGCGTTCTCGGCGTCGCCGTCCGACGCGTCTGGATCGACGTGCGCAGCTTCGGCTTCTGCGACGTCGGTGTCGACGGCCGTAGAACCTCCCAACGTGCTCTCGGGAGACTCTTCGGTCAGATCACCTGCTGCAGGCTGCTGATCTTCCACTGGTTGCCTTCCCGCTGAGCAGTAACCACCCAACGATTTGTGTTATCGATTTTTTGCTTTCCGTCCGGAGATTTTGACGAGACGTCGGTCGCCACCATGACATTGGCGCTACCGTCATCGTTCCACCGCTCCACCCCCGCGGCGAGAGCGGTGCCCTTGGTCGGCTCGGCCTGGGCGATCTGCACCAGGATTTCGTTGTGCTTGTCGTGATACTGCTTGGCGAAATCGCCTGTCGCGTTGGCTAATACCCGATCGTAGTACGCGTTGGCGTGAAAAGGATCCAGCGTGGTGAACCCGGTCATGAACGCCTTGACGTAGCCGAGTACGTCGACTTCTTGCATGGTGTCCCGGTGATGCGACCGCTGGTCGACCAGGACGATCGACGACGTCGCGATGGCGGCCGCGGTGAGCACCGTCGCACCGGCCACCGCCGAGGGGACCGCCCACTTCCGTGACGGTTTCCACCACTGCGCCGGCAGCGTCGGTCGCCACGGCAGTCTTGACCACAGTGTCGCTTTCGGCACCTTCAGCAGCGGCTCTTCGCCGGGCTGGATTCGCCTGCGGGGGCTCACTTTTGCCCCTTGGGCGCAGTTGGCCCCTTGGGCGGAGCCGGCTCCTTGGCCGGCGCCGGTTTGGGTTTCGTCACGACGTCGAGGTTGTCGACAAGCCAGCGCCCGTCTTTGCCTTTCAGGAGCGACACCCGAACGGTGGCGGTGATGAATCGTTCGTCGCCGTTGCCGCCGCGATGGCCCTGCAGGAACAGCAGCATGGTCGCACTGCCTCGGGCTGCCGACAGCACGGTGCTGTCGGTCACCCAGTATTCGTTGATCACCGGGTGACCCTTTTGCACCGACTCCTGCTGCTTGACCAACTCCGGACGATATTTATCGGTGGTCAGAGATCGCGCCCGCTCGAAGTCCTGTTTCAGCGATTTCGGGTCGTACGTGAGCATCTCGGTGACGATCTTGGGTCCCTGCGCGTTGACCGCGGTGCGGGTCTGTTCGGCTGCCCGATCGGGCAGGTAGATCGCGAAGACGCTCACCGCAGCGGCGCCGACACAGAGCAGCACAGCTACCCCGACTGCGATCGCGGCGCGCCGCCGGATGCCTGCCGGGCGCCGATCGGGTGCCACACAATGCACTTCGGTCCGCAGCAGCAAATCGGCGAAGGTGCGCTTGCGTGAATCCCACAGCGGCCACAGCCACCCGACGCACACCGAGAGGGTGTCCAACAGATGTGCGAGCTCCCGCGACATCAGCCGGCCGACTCCGACGGCGGCACCGCCCGGCCGCACGACCTCGAGCCCGAGCAGTGCGCGCCCCATGCTCCAACCAAGGATCGCCGGCAGTATCGCGCGGTTGACCATCGTCGCCAGGGTCGCGCCCACGAGGACCGATATCGACACCCACCACCACAAGCTCTGCGACGGCGCCGCCAACCAGACCAGTGCCGTCGTCGCCACAACGGCGACACCCGGCAACACGTCGACAGCGAAAGCGGCGGCGCGAATCGGCCAGCCCGCCAACTCATTCGGCGCTGGTTCTTGGACTGCCGGTGCCGCGTCGGTCTCCTCGACCAGCACCGTCACCTCGCTACCTGGTCGAGTTTGGAGATTCGGTACTTACCCTCGTCTTGCACCATCGTCACCCGCAGGCGGTAGCCCGCTTCCTGGTTCTGCGTCTCGGCGTTGGAGACCTTCACCCGCAACGGCACCAGAATCTCGATGGAGCCGTCGGGGTTGTTGCGTTCGACCGCCGCACGCAGGTCGGATACCTGGACGTGGGCGTCGGCGGCTTGGTACGCCTCGACGAGCAGTCCGCTGTACAGGATCGCCTGCGACCGAAAGGCTCCGGCGCCACACTCGATGATCTTCTGCGCGCTGGCGGCCATCGCCGCAATGTCGGGAGCCTGGGTGGCCGCCACGCAGTCCTTCGCGGCCTCCACCGCGGCGGCGTCGCGGCGCGCGGTCGCCTGGCTGTCCAAGTGCGAGCGCAGCGCCAGGTAACCGCCGGCGCCGACACCACCGGCGAGCAGGACAAGGGCGGCTGCGATTCCGGCGAACCAACTGCGCCCGAGACGCGACGGGCCGCCCGGGTCGTCCACTGCTTCGGTGTCCGCCGATTCCGCTAGGTCTTCGGCGTCTGACTCGGAGATCTCGGGGTCGGCTGCGGCGTCGGATTCCAGCGAATCCTCGGCACTTTCCTCAGCGGTGGGATCGTCGGCTACCGCGTCGGGTTCCAACGAAGGATCCTCATCCGTGTCGTTCGGGGTCAGCCGGCTGGCGCCAGCATCTCCTTCCATCCGTCATCTCCTGTGTCGCGTGAGTTGTTGACGGAGTATTTAGAACCGTCGGGGCCCATCACCTCGCCACTCATCGGACTATAGACGGCGGCTGGAGGCCCGCCCGGAGTGTAGATGCAGGGGTTGGGTTGTTGACCGTTGCACTGGACCGAACCCGAGCCTGGCCGCTGCAACGGATCACTTCTCGGCGGCGGCGTCTGCCCGGCAGGCGGTAGCCGATCCGCGGGCAGCGGGTTCAGCCCGTTGTTGACCGACGGCGCAGGGATCACAAAGCCCGGTTTCACCGCCTGGTTGCAGCGCCCCCCGGGGGCCGGGCAGTTCAGGATCTGGTTGGGGTCGCCGAACCATGGGTTGGTCCCCAGCGGCTCATAGGGCTTGCCGCTGCGGCAGTCTTGCGGCGTCGGGCCGCGTCTGCCCGGGACATCCATACACGGCATGTTGCGTGCGCCACGCACCGCGTTGGCCTGAAAGTCCTGCGGGATCCGGCAATAGTTGTTATCGCGCAGGGGCGCAACGCTGGTATCCGACGGCGACCGCCACTCCGGCGCCGGGCGAAACCCGGTCAAACACGGCGCCGGATAGTTGATCGCCAACGTGAGGTCCAGCGCGGCCATGCGGTCTTTTTCGAAGGGAGCGGAGATCGCCTGCACGATCGACCCGAGCTGGGGCAGGAAAACCAAAGTCTGCTCGAGGCCGGGGTGGTAGCGCTTGAGCATGTCGATGACGATCTCGAGATTCGCCAGCGTCTGCGGCAGCGACTCACGGACACCGCTGAACACCGAGTTGAGCTGATCGGCGGTCGGAGCCGCCTGCGTCAGAACGCTTTTCACGTGCGAGTCCTGGCTGGCAGCTTCGCCGCCCAGGACGTTCAGGTTGTGCGCCCAACGTTCGATCGCATTACTCGAGACGGCCTGGCTGTCCAATATCGGCGCCGAGTTCTGGATGATGTCGTCGACCTGATTGATGTTGGTCTTGAAATCGCTGACGATCGCCTGGGTGGAGTCGACCAGTCGCTGCAGCGCCGGGCCCAGCCCGCCGACTGATTCCGCCGTCTCGTCCAGCAGCTGGCTGATCTTGTCCGTGGGCAGCACCGTCAAGCCGCGGTTGGCGGTATCCAGTGCCGGGCCGATCTCGCTCGGCACGGTGCCCTTGGTCATCGTCTGGCCGGGCGAGAAGAACCCGTGCGCCTTGCCCTCCGACACCAGGTCCAGATACTGCTCACCGACCGCCGACACCGAATGCACGTTGGCCGACGCGTCGAGCGGGATCTTGAACTGGCTGTCGATGCTCATCGTCGCCTCGGCGCCCTTTTCGGTGGGCTCGACGGCGGTCACCTTGCCGATCGTGATACCGCGATAGGTCACGTTGGACGTCGGGTACAGGCCACCCGAGGCCGGCAACTCGGCCTTCAGCTGGTACTGGCCGATTCCCACCAACGACGGGATGCGTAGGTAGTACACACCCAGCACCAGCAGCGCCACCGCGGTCAGGATGCCGAACAGAACCAGCTGGCGCTTGATGAAACGTGTCAGCATTGCCGGTCCGCCCTCTCGACAAGTGGTCCGCCCGGGGCGTCGTTCGGGTTCGGCGTGAACCGCACGTCGGGAATCATCGTCGCCGGGTCACGACCGTACGACTGCTCCAGCGCCCGCAACGCTCCCGAGAACCCAGTGCCGGTGAGCCACGCATTGTCGACCGCCGACATCGTCGTGTCGACCTCGAGCGACGAGTTCATGAAGTCACCGCGGATCAGGTTCGGTACGGTGTCGAGGTCGAACGGCGCGGTGAAGATCACCTTCAACGCGCCGAGCAAGTACGGCGAACCCTTGCCCAATTCCCTCAACGGGCACTGCAGCAGTTGCAGGTTCTGGTGCAACGGGGCCCGAGCCTCACCCAGATACAGGGCGGCAGCCTGGCTGAGCGCTCCCACCGACTCGACCGCGTCGATCAGATGCTTCTGATACTCAGGACCCGCCAAGAATTTGATCAGCGGCGGGAATTCGGTCAGCGCACGGTCCAGCGCATCCGACCTGTTGGCGACGATGGCCAACAGCCGGTTGGTGGAGTCGATGGCATGGGTGATGTCGTCGCGTTGCTCATTGAGCTGACGGGTGAAGGTGTCCAGTTTGCCGAGGAACGCGCGGATCTGCGGGCCCCGGCCGGTCAGGATCTTGCTGACCTCGTTCTGCAGGACTTCGAGGTTCGGGAGTCCGCCGCCGCGCACCACCATCGCAAGGCTGGCCAACGTCTGCTCGGTACTGGGGAATGCCGACGAGTTCTTCAGCGGGATGGTGTCGCCGTTCTTCAGCATCTGCGGCGACGGGTCGGCCGGCGCGGCCAACTCGATGTGCTGAGAACCCAGCAAGCTGGTCTGACCGATCTTGGCGGTCGCGTTCTTCGGCAGCTTGACGTTCTTGTCCAAGCCCAGCGTCAGGGTGGCCACCCAGTTCTTCAGCTCGATATTGCGGATCGAGCCGACGAAGACATCGGCAACCATGACCTTGCTGTTGCCGTTGATCGCCAGGGTGTCGGGCATCTGCACGTACACCGTGTAGCCGCCACCTCCGCCGCCCGGGCCGCCGGGCAGTTCGACGTTCGAGATGCCGCGCCAGCCGCACGAGCTCAGCACCATCGCGGCCACCGCAAACACCAGACCCTGCCAGGCCCGGTGGCGGACTTTACTGATCGTCACGCGTATCACCGGCTGTCGGTTCGGCTTACTCCTCGCGCGGAGCGCGCTCGTCGTGCGCCTCACTGGCCCCCTCCTGGTGCGGATGCCGCCTCAGCGGGTAGCGCGGGCCCGGGCGCCTGACCCGACAGCGGCGACGGTCCAGGCGCCGGCGTCGGTGCCACCGGACCGGGAATCACGCCGGGCGCAGGCGCCGCCGGCGGTATCGGCGCCGGATTTCCCGGCAATCCGATATACGGCGCCGGCCCGAGAGGCTGCTCGTCGTAAGCATTCTGGTATCCCGGCGGGGTCTGCAGGTTCGACTGCACCGGCGCGATGTCCGGCCCGCCCATCAATTCGGCAAGCGACTCGGGGGTCATCAAGCTCGCAGTGACCGGCCCCACCTTGACGCCCTGCATGCCTGGCGCGGTGATCCAGCCGTGCTGGGTGTTGCGGTGCGAAGTCGGGGTGTCGGGCACCCAGATCCCCGGCACGGTGGTGTCCTTGTAGCCGGCCGGCGGATGCAGCCGGTCTTCGGAGTAGGCGACTTCCTTAGGCAGCGTCGCGGCCAGATTGAACGGGTTCAGACCGAACGGCAGATAGTTGAACTTGATCGAGTCGAGAACCGGGGCTAGGTATTGCGCACAGAGCTCGGCGGACTCTTGGTAGCCCAGTCGGCTGCCGGCCTGAATGGCGCTGCAGAGAAATTCCATCGGGTTCGCGAAGCCCATCGTGCCGACCGTCCCGGCCGGCTGCCCGACGATGGCACTGTGCGCTGGGTGGTAGATGAGGTTCGCGTTCGACAGCGCGGTCGGCAGGATGTGCAGGCCCGTTTCCAGTCCGGTCAGCGGCTCGGGTTGGACCAGCGCGTTGGTCGTGTCAGCGAGGTTGTTGATGTCGTGCGTCAGCACCTCGGCGTTCTTGTCCAGGAACGGCCGCACCGTGGTCAGCAGTCCGTCGAACTGTTGCACCGCGTTGGCCAGGTCGCGATCGGAGCCGGTCAGGCTGTTGGTGAACTGCGCCAGGTTCTTGTTGAGCGCCACGAACTTCTGGTCGTCGGCGTGCAGTGCGTTGACAAACAGCGCGAGACTGCGCACCACTGCGAAGAAGTCACCCCGGCCCTGGTTGAGCGCGGTCAGCGCCCGTGACAGGTCGTTGAACGTGGTGTTGATCTGCTTGCCCTTACCGGCCAGTCCGTCGGCGTATGCCTCGATGACGTCCCCGAACGGCCCCTTGGGCTGCTGCTTGGTCGGCCCGAGTTTGGAGATGACGTTGGTGATGGTGTTGCGCAGCTCGTCCCACTCGGTGGGCACCTGCGTGCGCTCTTCCGGGATCACCGCGTTGTCGGCCAGCACCGGCCCGCCCTTGTACGGCGGTTCCAGCTGGAGCAGCCGCGACGCCACCAGCGTCGGGTTGAGGATCACCGCCTGCGCATCAGCGGGCACCTTGTACTTGTTGGAGTAGTGGAAGGTGACTTTCATCTTGTCGCCGGCCGGCTCGATCTTGTCGATCGCGCCCACCTTCACGCCCATGATCTCGACCCTGTCGCCGTTGTAGAGGGCGTTGGCAACCGGGAAGTAGGCAACGACAGTGTTGTTGGTCAGCTTCTTGTACAGCTGGATGCCAAGGAAGCCCAGCACAAGTGCCGCCACGATCGCGAGCGAGCCGACGATGATCGAGGCTCGTGACAGCTTCGGCAGCCGGAGGTTGCGGAAGTCAAAGACGGTGCTCAATTCTGGTTACCTCCTTGCGCACCGCTGCCGCCGGCTCCACCTGTGTTCCCGATATACGGCGCCGGCAGGTTGTTGCCAGGCCCCGGCGGGGGCGGGGGCCCGGGTGCCACCGGTCCTGGCGGTGGTGCCGCGGCGGGATTTCCCGGAGCCGGGCCGGGTAGCGGTCCCAGCGGCTCGGTCCGGCCCCCGGGCGGCCCGGGTGCGATGGGAACCGGGGTGCCCGGCAAATCGGGTTGCACCTGCCCCGGCAGCCCGGCGATCGGAATTCCCGGCGTCGGGGGCAGACCGGCAGGGTTCGGCGGCGAGGAGGCCACATCAGGCAAGGCCGGATACGGCCCATTCGGTCCGAACGGCCCCAGGTTTTGGTCGATACCCGCACACGGCATCGGGTTGCCCGGCCGCGGGAACAATTCCGGCGTCGGCGTGTACGAGCAGGGCGACCCTGGCGCCACCGCCGGGTTCGGATGATCCGGGGTGCCTTCCAACGTTGTCGGCGAAGGCGGCGGCGCACCATTGGGGAAGCGCGTGCCGTTCGGGTCGGGGAACCGGAACGCCGGCAGCCCGGCACTGCGCCAGAAGTTCTCCGGGTCGAGGCCGCGCTTCTTGAATGCGGCGTCGACCCATGGCTGCAGGATCCAGTACGGCAGCAGGTTGGTCAGCTGCACCTTGAAATACGGTCCCGAAGAGACGGTTTCGTTGAGGCCCGCGGCGGTTTTGCCGAGCGTCTTGACCGTCAGCGCGAGATCGTCCTTGCGCTTGTCCAGCAGGTCGCTGACGATGCGCAGCTGCTCCAAAACGTGATTGAGATTCGGGTTGTCGTTGATGAGATTTTCCACCTGGGCCGAAAATGTGGAGACATTATTCAGCAGCGCGCTGATCGCCCGGCTGCGCTCGTTGAACGCGGCCAGCAGGTTGTTGGAGTTGACGAACAACCGGTCGACCTGCTGGCTGCGATCACCCAAGATGCTGGCGATCTGGTTGGCCTGCGCGAGCAGATGGGTGATCTGTTCGTCGCGCTTGCCGATGGTGTCGGAGAACTTGGCCACCCCGTCTAGTGCCGCACTCAGGTGCGGGGACGTCTGATCGATGGTCTGCGACAACACATTCAACGATTGCTTGACGGTGTCGATGTTCCACCCGGCGGCAGCCTTGGTGACGTCGAAGAACGCGTCGTAAATCTGGTAGGGGGTGGTGCTTTGCCCCAGCGGCAGCGTGCCACCGGGCCGTAGCGTCTGGGTTCCCCGCGGCTCGATCTCGAGCACCTTCTTACCCAGGATGGTGTCGGTCTTGATGGCCAGCCGGCTCTCGGTGCCGATGGTCTCGCTTCCGGTGGAGAACTTCATCACGACGTGGTCGCCGTCGATCTTGATGGACTCGACGTCGCCGACGTCCACGCCGGCGATACGCACTTTGTCGCCTTTGTTCAGCTGACCTGAATCGGTGAACTGCCCGAAGTAGCTGGGCTGTGCGAACAACTGCGGGGTGCTGGTGAGAGTCTGACCGACACCGACGACCATCACCGTCACGATCACGCCCATCAGGCCGATCCGCTTCCGGTTGGCGGGTTCCAGCGTTCTCATTTCGGCGTGCACCTACCCGTCGGCTGCGTCCAGATTTTGACCGTCCGGACGGGGCCGCCGGCCTGCAGTCCGTTGGTCTTGAGGGTGAGGTCGCACAGGTAGAAGTTGACCCAGTCGCCGTAGTTACCGACCGCGTTGCCCACGATGTTCATCCCGATCGGCGTGCGGTGGATCTGGTCGTCGTAAAGGTCTTTCTGGTCGACGACGGTCTGCTGAATCGGCTCGAGGTAGTTCAGCGTCTTGTGCAGCAGAGTCCGGTTATCGGCGAGCAGATCGCCCACCGTCCCGGCGCCGTTGCTGATGTTCGCGATGCCGGCGGCAAACGGTTCGGCATGGTCGTTCAGGCCGCTGATCAGCTTCTCGAAATTGTCGACCGTCTGGTCGAAATCTTTACGGTGCTTGACCGTGGTGTCCAGCACGATGTTGAGGTTCTTGACCACCTCGCCGATCGCCTCGTCGCGCTCCGCGATGTGTGAGGTCAGCTGTGCCGTCTGGTCGAGGATGTCGTTGATGGTGCCGCCCTGCCCCTGGAACACCGTGATGATGGCGGTGGCGATGTTGTTGACTTTCTCCGGGTCAAGCGCACGGAACAGCGGCTTGAACCCACCGATCAGTGCGTCCAGGTCCAGCGCCGGCGACGTGTGCGACAGCGGGATGAACCCGCGCGCCGGAAGCACCCGGTCGGAACCCTCGCCGTCGCCGCGCTTGAGCTCGAGGTAGCGGTCGCCGATCAGGTTGAGGTAGCGCACCTGAGCAGTCGTGGACTGATACAGCGGGACCGAGCGGTCGACGTCGAACTCGACCCGCACCCGATGGCCGCCGTCGACCAGCTTGATGTCTTTGACCTTGCCGATCTCGACCCCGGAGGCGCGGACGAACTGGCCGGACCGCAGCCCGCTGATGTTGTTGAACTCCGCGGCGTAGGTGGTGGTCCGATCGAATCGCATCTGACCGAAGACGACGACGATCAACGCGGTGAAGAACAGCAACACCAACGAGACGATGCCGAGCTTGACGAGGGTTCCGGTGATTTTCATGGGTTGATCGTGTGGTCCCCCACTTGGCGGCCCCACACGTACTCAACTGCGTACGGAGAGCCGGTATCGACGTGGTTGTACGGAGCGAGGCTGTTGCCGGTGTCCATGATCAGCGTGGGCGCGGGCCACAGATCACGGGTGATGGTCTGCCAGCAACCCGGTGCGCCGCCCGGCCCGCCGTGCGCGTTGATCCGTGGCAGGTTCTCCGGGTAGATGTACGGGTTGGGCGCTCCACCGATCAGGCCGGTCAGCGCTGAGAGTCCCATCGTGGCCGCCGTGATTCCCAGGCCCGGAAGACTCAGAGCCAGCCCCAGCCCGGAGAAGATTTCGGTCTCGGACCGCAGCGAATAGCCGTTGCCACCGGCAAACGCGGCAACCTTGGGCTCGCCGTCGTGCAAATTGCGGAGGGCGCAGACCAACTCGGGACTGTAGGTGTCCAGCAACTGGGCCGTCGGCACCAGGTCCTTGGCCCCGCGAGCCAGGTACGGCCCGCCGCGGTTGAAGATGTCCGCGCCGGTGGCGCCAAAGCCCGCGGCGGCCAGCAGCGCCCTGTCCAAATCCTTTTCCTGCGCGTGAATCGTGTGGGCCGTCGTTGCCGCATTGTTGAGGAAATTGACCAGATCGGGGGCGGCGTCGGCGTAGGTGTCGCTCAGCGTGGCCAACTGCTGAATGTCGTGACGAATGATCGGCATCCGCGGATTGACTTCGTCGAGCGCGGCACTGCCGTTGATGATCGACTGCCCGAACTTGTCGCCCAACCCGCTCAACGCCTGTGCCGCTGCGCTCAGCGTCAGGTTGACCTTGACCGGGTCCACCTTCTCGGCGATCGACGTGATCGTCTCGAACAGCGTGTTGATCTCCGTCGTCACCGAGCGGGCGTCGATCACGTTTGACGGCGTAATCCGTTGTGGCAGTGGGTTTTCCGGTGCGGTCATCGACACGTACTTCTCGCCGAACACCGTGGTGGCTACGATCCGCGCGTCCACGTTGGCCGGGATCAGGTGCAGATACTTGGGGTAGACGTCCAAGGTGAACTTGGCCGCGGGCTTGCCGTCCCGTTCGATTTCGTCGACCTTGTCCACCCGGCCGATCTGCACGCCGTTGTAGGTGACCTTCGAGCCGGGGTCCATCACCAGTCCGGCCCGGTCGGACAGCATCGTCAGTTTGGTCTTGTCGGTGAAGTCGCCGTTGTACTGCAGGAACACCAACCACAGTACGAGCGCGGCGATCAGAAAGACGATGACACCGGCCACCCGGAAGGGCTGGAACGGCGCTTTGTTGATCTTCCCTCGTGGACTCGTCATGGCCGCTTACACCGTGAAGTTGAAGTTCGGATTGACGCCGTAGAGCGCCATTTCGGCCAACAGGATGACGATGGGGTTTGCGACCAACGAGAAGCGCATCGACCGGCCGACCGCCTCGCCCACACCGACGGGACCGCCGCTGGCGTTGTAGCCGTAATAGCAGTGCGACAACATCACCACCGCGGCGATGATGATGACTTCCACGAATGACCAGAACACGTCGTCAGGGCGCAGGAACGTTCGGAAGTAATGCTCGTAGGTACCGGACGTCTGTCCATACAAGAATGTGGTGACGATCTGCGGCGAGAGGAACGACAGGATCAGGCCGACCGAGTAGAGCGGGATGATCACGACGAGTCCGGCCAGCATGCGGGTCGATACCAGGTATGCCGTCGACTTGACGCCCATCACCTCGAGCGCGTCGATCTCTTCACTGATCCGCATGGCGCCGAGTTCGGCCGTGGCGCCGGCGCCGACGGTGGCCGCCAGGGCGATGCCGGTGACGATGGGCGCGACAAGACGGACGTTGATGAAGGCGGCGACGAAGCCCAGCAGCGTCTCGAGTCCGACGTGACCCAGCGATGCCAGACCCTGAATCGCGACCAGCGAGCCGGCCGACATCGTGATGAAACCGATGATCGCGGCGGTACCGCCGATGACGGCCATGGCACCGGTGCCCATGCCGACCTCGGCGATCAGCCGCAGAATTTCCTTGCGGTAGCGGGTGAGCGCCCACACCATGTCGCGAACGCCGATGATCGTGAACCAACCGATCCTGCCGGCCTCGTCGAGCGGTTTGGACGCGGACTCGCCGTACTTACGGAGCGTGGCGGACGCCCGTGGGAAGCGGCCGCGCAATACCTGAACGGTCGACATGTCAATGCCCCGTTCCGTATCGCACGCCGATGGTGGTCAGCACGACGTTGACCGCGAACAGCGCGACGATGACTAGTACCACGGTTTCGTTGACGGCGGTGCCCAGTCCTTTGGATCCGCCGCTGACCGTCAGCCCGCGGTAGCAGCCGACCAGTCCGGCGATGAGACCGAAGACCAGGGCCTTGATCGTCGCGATGACGACTTCCGGGAGCCCGGTGAGCTGGGTCAGCGTGGCCAGGTAGGCACCGGCTGACACGTTTTGCATGTAGACGCCGAACACGAAGCCACCGACCAGGCCGACCATGCTGACCAGAGCGTTGAGCAACATGCCGATCAGCGCGCAGGCCAGCACCCGCGGCACCACCAGGCGGTGGATCGGGTCGATGCCGAGCACTTCCATTGCGTCGATTTCCTCGCGGATGGTGCGGGCGCCCAGGTCGGCGCAGATGGCTGTCGAGACGGCGCCGGCGATCACCAGCACGGTGTTGAGCGGACCGATCTGGGTGATCACGGCGATGCCGGCGCCGGCGCCCGAGAGATCGGCGGCACCAACCTGGATCAGCAGGATGTTGAACGTGAAGATGAAAAGCGCAGTTATCGGGACCGATACGGCCATCGTCGGCAGAATCGCGACCCGCAGGATGAACCAGCACTGCAGGATGAACTCTTTCCACTGAAACGGGAAGCGGAACAACGCTTTTCCGGTCAACACACACATCCGGAAGAAACCGCCGATAAGCACCAGTCCCGGACCGAACTGGTCACGGACGTAATCAGTGACTCGAGGCTGCGTCGTTGTCACTGGCACCCCTTTCCGCCGCGACCCTGCGCCATGCGGGGGAGCGGCGAAAAGTCTCGCACAGCTCCTCCTCGCCCCGTCCCTAGGTGTGTGATCTCCGTCTCCCTACTGGTTGGTAGTAAGGCGGACCACAGGACTGTACCCGATGGGCTCGTGGGCTTGCATGGCATCCGCGTTATTAGCCTTTCGTCAATTTGACCTGCGGGTTTTTCGTTATGTCAGCTTGATCCGTTCTGCCCTGGATCCGTTGACGCTGAGGCGCTTTGAGGTCCAGCCGAAGCCCCATAACGCGTCCGCAATTCGGTCTTTAGCACCTTGCCCGAGGGGTTGCGCGGCAGTGCGTCGACGATCTCCAGGCCCTTGGGGTGCTTGTAGCGCGCGAGCCGCTCGCCGAGGAACTCATCGAGATCCTCGATACTCAGGCCGCTTTGCGTGACAGCCGCAACCGCGATCGGCACTTCACCCCACTTCTCATGTGGACGTCCGATCACCGCGACTTCGACGATCTCCGGGTGACTGGCGAGGACGTTCTCCACTTCCGCGCAGTAGATGTTCTCACCGCCGGAGATGATCATGTCCTTCTTTCGATCGACCACCCACACGTAGCCTTCGTCATCCATTCGGACCAGGTCACCGGAATGGAACCAGCCACCGGCGAACGCCTCCGCGGTCGCTTCCGGGTTGTTCCAGTAACCGCTCATCAATGTGGGTGCGCGATAGACGATTTCACCGACCTCCCCGACGGGCACATCGTTCATCTCTTCGTCGACCACGCGAGCCGCCACGGTCGGGATCACCTTGCCGACCGAACCGAGCTTTCTGATTGCATCCTCGCCGAGCAGCGTGCAGGTCACCGGCGACATCTCGGTCTGACCGAAGGCGGCCAATATCTGCGACCCGGGAAAGGTTTCCGACATCTGTCGCAGCAGGGTATCGGACGCCGGCGCGGCACCCCAAGAGATCACCCGCAGCCTGACATCACGTGGATTCGCTTGCTGCGCAATACATACCGCCTGCCATTGAGCGGGGACCAGGAAGATCCCGGTGACCTTTTCGGCAGCCAGGACGTCGAGCAGGTGTCCGGGGTCGAATGCGCCCAGCGGGTGAATCACCGTGGGGAGCCCCATCAACAGTCCGGTCAACAGGTTGCCGATTCCGGCTATATGGAAGAACGGGACACCGATGAAGCCGACGTCGTCGGCGGCGACGCCGTGCGTGTAGAGGTTGGCCATCGTCTGACCGGTCAGGTTGGTGTGGGTCAGCACCGCACCCTTGGGCCGGCCCGTGGTGCCGGACGTGTACATGATCAGCGCCGGCGATTCGTTGGGCACATCCGCGGCCCGGGCCGGCTCGCCCGGCTCGTTCACCAGATCCTCGTAGGCCAGCAGACCCTCGTCGGCGGTCTCGCCGGCCACCACGATGGTGTTGAGCACCGACGTGATGCCGCGGGCGCCGGCAGCCACCGCGCCCAGGACC
>DATDLZ010000152.1:0-6881 GCA_036519055.1 Mycobacterium sp. | reverse complement strand
CGCCCGTCGAGGAAGTCGGGGATGTGTCCGGTAACCGCTAGATCGGTCGCGGTGACCTCGGTGCTGACCGGCGCCAGGAAGTCATCGAGATACGGATTCGCTGGTGCGGCGGTGACGGCTGTGTTCACTTCGGCCTCCAAGCTCGTATAACATTGATATTCCATTGTTATACACATCCGGCGGCCACTATGTCAAGATGTTCAGCTAATGACTCCCTCGAACCCAGGCACCGAGCGCAACGTGCGTGATGAGTTGCTGCGCGTCGCCGTGGACATCCTCAACCAGGACGGTCCGGACGGGTTGCAGACCCGCAAAATCGCCAGCGCAGCGGGGACGTCGACGATGGCGGTCTACACCTATTTCGGCGGAATGCCCGGGTTGATCGCGGCGATCGCCGACGAGGGGTTGCGCCAGTTCGATGCCGCGATGACGATGCCGTCGACATCGGACCCGGTCGCGGATCTGATGGCCACCGGGATCGCCTACCGGCGCTATGCGATCGAGCGTCCGCACATGTACCGGCTGATGTTCGGCAGCACCAGTGCGCACGGCATCAATGCGCCGGCGCACAACGTGCTCACCCTGGCTCTGGTCGAGATCAACGACCACTACCCCAGCTTCGCCCATGTCGTACGCGGTGTACACCGCGCGATGCAGGCCGGGCGAATCGCCGGTCCGCCCACCGACGATGCCACCGTGGTAGCGACGGCCGCGCAATTCTGGGCCGCGATTCACGGCTTCGTCATGCTCGAACTCGCCGGCTACTACGGAGCGCAGGGCAGCGCGGTCGGGCCAGTGCTGGCCGCTTTGACGACGAATCTTCTTGTTGCGCTGGGTGATTCACCCGAGCTGGTGCGAAAGTCGCAGCAGGGGTCGGTGCAGCGCTAGCTACACGAAACCCCCAGAGCCGAGTTGACTCCGGGGGTTTTCGCGAATCGACTACTTGACGGTGACGGTGGCGCCGGCGGCCTCGAGCTTGCTCTTGGCCTCCTCGGCAGCCTCCTTGGGCGCCTTCTCCAGAACCGCCTTGGGCGCGCCGTCGACGAGGTCCTTGGCCTCTTTCAGGCCCAGGCCCGAAACGATCTCACGCACAACCTTGATGACGCCGATCTTCTTGTCGCCGGCGGCCTCGAGAATGACGTCGAATTCCGACTGCTCCTCGGCGGCCTCGGCGGGCGCGCCACCGGCGGCGGGGCCGGCTGCAGCCACGGCGACCGGGGCGGCCGCGGTGACCTCGAAGGTCTCCTCGAACTTCTTCACGAACTCCGAGAGCTCCAGCAAGGTGAGTTCCTTGAAGGCGTCGAGCAATTCGTCAGTGGACAGCTTGGACATGGTGTTGGTCCTTCCTAGATGGTTACGGGATTATTCGGTGGTTTCGGCGGGTGATTCCGCTGGTGTTTCGGTCGGCTCCGCCTCGGCAGCGGGGGCCTCGGCGGCCGGAGCCGCGGCTTCGGGGGCAGCGGCTTCGGCGGGAGCCTCGGCGGCCTTCTTCTCTTGCAGTGCGGCAGCAAGCCTGGCCATCTGCGAGGCGGGCGCGCTGAACAGCCCGGCCGCCTTGGACAGGTTGGCCTTCATCGCTCCGGCCAGCTTGGCCAGCAGGACCTCGCGGGATTCCAGGTCAGCGATGCGGTCGACCTCGGAAACGGTCAGCGCGCGGCCGTCCATGTAGCCGCCCTTGATGACCAGCGCCTTGTGGTCCTTGGCGAACTTCTTGATCGCCTTGGCCGCGTCAACGGCCTCGCCACTGACGAACGCGATCGCGGTCGGTCCGACGAACAGCTCGTCGAGCCCTTCCACGCCCGCTTCCGATGCGGCGCGCTTGATCAGCGTGTTCTTGGCGACCGAGTACGTCGCCGAACCAGACAGCGACCGGCGCAGTTCGGCCAGGTTGGCGACCGTCAGACCGCGATAATCGGTGATCACGGTCGCGGTTGAGCTCTTGAACTGCTCCGCGATGTCTGCAACGGCTGTGGCCTTGTCAGCCTGGGCCATGCATTCCTCCTTGGGTTCTCGGCCCGGAAATAACGAACGCCCCGACGCAGGAAGCGGTCGGGGCGTGAATATTCCGTGGGCGCGCGGCCAACGAAGGTCTGCCTCGTCCTCCTGCGTAGGCCGCCCGGGAATTCCCGGACCTTCAACCGATTGCTCGGTGACCGACGGTCTTCGGTGGATCGCCGACCACCATACCGTGGACTGCCGTCATCAGCCAAAACGGTCCATAGGCGACCCGTCGGACGCCGTCACGCTTGTCACATCGGTCGCAGCGAGTTCGGGGCACCCTATTTGCCCGCCTCTGAGCGATTTGCTTCGGCCCGCAGGGCCAGCACTCGCTGATGAATCCGGTGTTCGGTGCCGCGCGGCAGGCAACCGGGACCGTAGACACCCCACGCGAGGTGGCACACCCTCCCCCGGCGCCGCTCCCACCGCAGCGCATCCGATATCGATTTGCCGGCGGGATCGTCAACATCGAATCCGTGAAAGGCAAGCGCCTCGACCAGGTCCGCGACGGACGCGCGACCGTGAAGCGCCAAATGCCAGGTGAGGACGTAGCGCAGTTCGATTCCTCGCAGGTTTTTCACGGTCGGACGGTTGCACATCGGTCCGACATGAAGCCGAAATTCGCTCAGAGGCGGGCAATTCGGCACATGGTCAGGCTGAGCGACTCACGTGACGGATGAGACGAGCGCTGCCGCACCGATCAGGCCGGCGTCGCCACCCAGCGCGGCCGGCACCACCCGCAGACCGCGGATGAAGCTCAGCCCGGCGTAGTTGGCCAACGCCGTCCGCAAAGGGTCGAACAGGGTTCGCCCGGAATGGGCCACTCCCCCGCCGATGACGACGAGATCCAGATCGCACACCGCGCCGACCGAGGCGATCATCGCCGCCAAGGCGGTGGCGCCACGGTGGAAGGCCTGCCGCGCCACCGGGTCACCGGCGTCGGCCGCTTCGGCCAGCGTCACGGCGTCGGAGCCGGGTGGCGCCGCCCAACCGTTGGCCAGCGCCCACCGCGTCATCCAAGGTCCGGACGCCACGGTCTCGACGCAGCCGCGACCGCCGCAGGGGCACAACTGCCCGTCGGGCTCGACGACGACGTGGCCGACGTGACCGGCGTTGCCGGTGCGTCCCTGATACGGCACCCCGTCGAGCACCAGCCCGCCGCCCACACCGGTCGAGACCACCATGCCGAGCAGGAAATTGGCACCGCGACCGGCGCCACGCCAATGCTCGGCAAGGGCCATGCAGATGCCGTCGCCGGCCAGCCGCACCGGCACGCCGGGCATCGCGGCCGCGATCCGGTCGCGCAGCGGAAAGCCCCGCCACGAGGCGATATTGACCGGGCTGACGGTTCCCGCATTCGCGTCGATCGGGCCCGCAGAGCCAATGCCGACCGCGCGAATCGCGCCCTTGGCGGCCTTGGTCGCGTCGGCGACCATCGCGTCAACCAGGCTCCAAACATGTTCTGCTTCATGGTCTTTCGGTGTCGGCTCGATGGCCTTGTGCACCAGCTCGCCCGCCGGGTCGGTGAGTCCGACGGCGATCTTGGTGCCGCCGATGTCGAGGGCCAGGGTCAGCATCGGCGTTCAGTGCCGGTGGGTGTTGTCGGGTTGACGTGGGTCGCCGGGATGCTCGTATCCGTGCGCCAGCCGCACCAGGTCGGCCCGGCGCTGGTCGAGCCACACCCGGAACGCCCGTCGCCGGGCTGCGGCCCGCAGGTGTTCAGCGATCGTCGAACGCACCTGCGCCAGCGGCGGGGCATGGGCGGCCGGCGCCCGCCACCCGTGGCGGTCCGGTTGAGACTCGGCGAATCGCAACGGGTTTCGGTCGTGGTAAGCGGCAATGTCGTCGTCGCTCACGTCGACGTCGGCGGTGACGCGGGCGAACAGCGCCCGCGCGCGGGGGTCGGCCAGCGCCGCGGCGGCGATGCTGCCGATCTCCAGCCGAGCCGTGATGTCGGGCAGCAATTCATCCTCGGCCGGAGCGTCGTCGGCGCTCACACCACGGGCCGCGGCCTCCGCGGCGACCACGCGTTCGGTCACGATCAGCTGCGTCAACCAGCGACGCAACTGCCGACCCTCGCTGGTGCCGGCAATCGGCAGCGCAGCGGCCAGCGATCCGCGGCGCAGTCGCGCCTCGCGCGCGTCGACCTCGTCGACCGACACCGGAATACCATCCACTATTGCGACATTCATTGCACGATCACTTTCACCGACGGCGAGTAGACCAGCCGGCCGGCGCAGCCGATCCGGATCAGCGCCCACCACTGGCCGGGCTCGACCCAGGCCGGCGGAGTCACGTCGAAGCCGAGTTCGACGGTGCCGCGGGCCGGCAGCACCGCGCCCAGCGCGGCCGGGCCGATCCACTCCCACGTCCCCCACGGGCTGATCAGGTGCGCCTCCAGGCTCAGGTCGGCACAGGCGTCGGTGCCGACGGTGGCGGTCAGCCGAGCCGAATTCCCAGCGGCCACAACGACATCGGTCGGCTCCTCAGTCAGGTAGACCAGACCGCCGTCATCCGCCCCGCCGACAGCGACCACAGCGACGTCTTCGACCACCTGACGCCAGGCGGCCGGGACCTTGGTGCCGGTGAGCTCCAACTGCGCCCGAACCGGATAGGCGCCGCGCTTGGCGCCCACCGGCGACGTCACGACCACGTCGGCCTCCAGATGCTCGCCGGCGTCCAGCGTAAACGGCAACGCGGCAGGGCTGGCCGACCATCCGGGCGGACAGACCACCGTCACCGTTCCGGACAGCGATGCGTCGCTGCTGTCGCTGGCCACCGTCAGGCGCAGCGTCACGTCGGAGCCCGCCGCGGCGGTGAGTTGGTGCGGATGAACGTGGGCGACGGCGGGCAGCCCGCCAAGCGGTGCCGGGCCGCGGTTGTGCAGCCAGTATCGTGCGTACAGCGGTTGCGCGGTTTCGGAATCCGGTGCCAGCGAGGCATTTTCGGCGTCCAGCAGGCGTGGCAGGTCGAGCCGCGCCAGCGCGGTGCCGATCTGGTGGCCGTGCAACGTGGTGAGGTGTCGTCGGCCTTCCGGTTGCTCCAGCAGATCGGCCGCCCGCAGCTCCGATACCGTGCCCAGTGGCGAGCGAACGACGACATCGGCGTCACCGCCGCGGGTTTCGACCAGCCTGATAGCCACGTGGCCGACGTCGACGGGCTGGGCGCTGCCGTGTGCCAGCGGGTTACCGGCCGCTTTGAGCGCACCCAGTTGCACCGCTCCGCAAGCGTCGACCTGCAGCAGTGAGCCGGTCGCGGGTAGCCCGCCAAGCGAACCCGACGCCGTCACCGCCTGCAGTGGATGGGAGAACTCGGCGCTGCGATCCGGCACGTCGGCGTGCCGCCAGTCACCGGGACCACAGACCAGCGCATAGTCGAAAACGTGTGTCCAGTGCTGCAATTGGAAGTTGGACCCGTCGGGCGCGGTGCGCCGCGGCTCGTCGATCCAGACACCGGACGGCCAGCCGGTGCACGATCGCATCAGCGCGGTGTGCAGCGTTCCGTCGGTCTCGACGGCGAAGCTGGGCACCCCGCGGTTGCACAGTGCGACCGTGCGCGATTCGAAACGTTGCAGCCCCGACGGCGCGTGCTGCGTGACGACGATCTCGGCGTCGGCGAGGTCGCCGGCCACCGACGCGATTGCCTTTACCAGGTGCGCGTCGTCGCGCCCGGCGATCACCAGCACCGGCAGCGCGCGCGAGTCGCGCAGGTCGGCGCCCGGAATCCAGCCTTCCGCCAACGGCGCGGCGGCGGGCACCCACACGGTGGCCTGGCCGGTCTTGGCGAGCTGCTGGTCGATCTCGCGGGCGTAGGCCGGATCGGCGGCCGCCAACACCGACCTGGTGAACGCGTTCTGATCCGGCCCGCCCAGCGCGACTCGGGTATCGGGCAGGTTGGAGTCGACGTCGAGGTGCCCGTAGCGCGGCTTGTCCGCGCTGCTGCAGGTCGCCGTGACGCCGGCCCGCACCAGCGCCACCACCAGGTCGCGCGCCAGCCGGCCGCCCATCGGCTCGGTCGGGGCGACGACTTCGGCCACCGACACCGCACGCACGCCATCGCCGACGCGCACCCTGGCCGCTGACGACAATCCGAACCAGCCGTAGGCCGGGTTGTCCAGCGTCCACGGATGCTCGGCAGTGTCCACCGATCCAGAGCCGTTGTGCAGTAACGCAAAACCGCGACCGACCACGGCGTCGCCGACTTCGCTGACCGGCATCGCACCCGGCACCGGACACGGCCAGCGCAGCCGCAGCAGTCGGTCCTCGCCGATGAAGTCGTCGATGGCGGTCGCGCAGTCGACTCGGTCGACGCCGCGCCACAACGTCAGCGTCTGGGTATAGCGCAGCATGTCACCGATCCGGCCGTGCACGATGAGCCGCTGGCCCAACGGACTGCGGTAGGCGTGTACCTCCGCCGACGTTTCCGCCGAGCCGACGACTGGCCCCTTAGGCAGCAGGTGCCAGGGGCCTTCGCCGCCGGTCGGGTGCGCCGGGTATTCCTCGTAGACGGCCAGCTCGTTGCCGACTCGGCCCGCACCGATCAGCTGTTTGCCGTCGCGCACCAGCGAGGTCACCCCGCCGCCGCGGTCAGGATCGACCGCCAACCGGTAATGCTCGTTGGCTATTTCCTTGCCCGCCAACGACTCCCAACCGCTGTCGGAGTCTCCGGCAACCAGCTGGTAAGCCCGCCAACCCAGTGACGGCACGTCGCGAGCCAGCCAGCTCACCGATCGTCCGCCGTGTTCGACCACCGCGGGCAGCGTGCCGCCGTCGTGATCCAGCACCTGCACCTTGACACCGATCGGCTTCTCGAAACGGGCAGTGACGATATCGGTCCGATTGTGCGTCAACGTATTCCACACCACGACCTCGCCGTCGACCGCG
>DATDLZ010000151.1:0-9250 GCA_036519055.1 Mycobacterium sp. | reverse complement strand
AGCGTTCCCCGCTGTCGTAGCGCTCGGCCGCGTAACGGGTGAGCTGGCGGGCGGCGGTCAGCTTGGTCGCCATCTCGGCCAGGTAATTGCCGACCGACTGATGCTTCCAGATCGGGTGACCGAAGCTCTCCCGTTGCTGCGCGTAGGCCAACGCGTCGTCGAACGCCGCGGTCGCCACTCCCAACGCGCGCGACGCGACCTGAATACGGCCGGTCTCAAGGCCTTTCATCATCTGCGAAAATCCTTTGCCGGCATCGCCGCCGAGTATTGCCGAGTGCGGCACCCGGTAGCCGTCGAACGACAGCTCGCAACTTTCCACGCCCTTGTAGCCCAGCTTGGGCAGATCACGCGACACCGTCAACCCGGGGCCGTGTTCGACGAGCAGCACCGAGATGCCGGTGTGCCGAGGCTGGGCGGCCGGGTCGGTCTTGCACAGCAGCGCGATCCGCCCGGAACGGCGGGCATTCGAGATCCACGTCTTCAAGCCGTTGACGACAAGATCAGCGCCGTCCGGCGTTGCGGTGGTCGTCATGTTCTGCAGATCGCTGCCACCGCCCGGCTCGGTGAGTGCCATCGTCGCGCGCAGTTCACCGGTGGCCATCGGCGGCAGATAGCGCTGCTTCTGCTCGTCGGTGCCGAACAGCGTGAGCAGCTTGGCCACCACCGTGTGGCCGCCCGTCGCGCCGGCCAGGCTCATCCAGCCGCGCGCCAGCTCCTGGGTGACCAGCACGTAGCACGGCATCGACACCGGGGTGCCGCCGTACTCCTCGGGCACGGCCAGGCCGTAGATGCCGATGCGCTTCATCTGCTCGATCCACGCTTCGGGATACTCGTTGGCATGCTCGACTTCGCGCACTGTCGGCCTGACCTCTTTGTCAACGAACTCGCGCACCGTCGCGACCAGCATCGCCTCGTCGTCGTTCAGTCCCGTACCCATCCGGCAATGTTGGCATGCGGCCAAGCGGGGCAACCATGACAGTCGGCCCGTACTTCGACCAGGTGCACACCGGCCAGGTCTTCACCGGTGCGCCTTCGATGACGCTCACACCTGGGCTGGCCGCTGTGCACCAGAGCATTCTCGGTGACCGGTTGCGGTTGCCGCTGGACGCCGAGCTGTCCGCCGCGGTCACCGGGCTGCCGGCGCCGCTGGCGCATCCGGGCTTGGTCTGCGACGTCGCGATCGGACAGTCGACGCTGGCCACCCAGCACGTCAAGGCCAACCTGTTCTACCGCGGGCTGACGTTCTTTCGCTTTCCGGCGATCGGTGACACGTTGTTCACCCGCACCGAGGTTGTTGGGCTGAAGAAGAATTCCGCCAAGCCGGGCCGGGCGCCCACCGGCCTGATGGCCCTGAGGATCACTACCATCGACCAGGCCGATCGGCTCATCCTCGACTTCTACCGTTGCGCGATGCTGCCGTTGAGCGCCGGCGCCGACCCGGACTCCGCCGACCATGACGACGACCTGACGAAGATCGGTGCCGATCTGGCTGCGCCGCCGTCGGCGGCCGCCGATTGGAATGGCGAGGTCTTTCGAGAGCGTGTCACCGGGCCGCACTTCGATGCCGGCCTGGCCGGATCGGTGTTGCAGAGTAGCGCCGACGTAGTCAGCAGTGCGCCGGAACTGGCTCGCCTAACCCTGAATATTGCCGGCGTGCATCATGACTCGCGCCTCGGTGGACGTCGCCTGGTCTACGGCGGGCACACCATCGGACTGGCGCTGGCGCAGGCCAGCAAGCTGTTGCCCAATCTTGCGACCGTGCTGGGCTGGCAGTCCTGCGATCACACCGCGCCGGTGTACGAAGGCGACACCCTCTACAGCGAGCTGCACATCGAATCCGCCGAGCCGACCGACGGCGGCGGCGTACTGGGATTGCGGTCGCTGGTCTACGCGTTCAGCGACCTGCAGGACGAGCCACGCCAAGTCCTGGACTGGCGTTTCACCGCGCTGCAGTTCTGAGGATCAGACGGTGAGCGCGACGTCGGAGTGGGCCACGGTAGTGGTAGAAGCCCGCCGGGTCGCCGCCGATATCGCCGGACTTCTCGGTGTCGAAGTCGACGCCGCAGCGATGCTGGCGGGACGGGCGGCAATCCTTGGCCTGACCCGCCGGGGCCGCATCTCTGCGGGCGGCGCCACCCGACTGCTGCCCAGCGCCGACGGCTGGTGTGCTCTCGCTTTGCCGCGCGACGACGACGTCGCGGCGCTACCGGCGCTGATGGAAGTTGACACGGTCACCGGGGATCCGTGGACAGCGCTATCCCGTTGGGCGGCAACGCATTCTACCGATGAAGTGGTAGACCGCGCCAGACTCCTTGACATCGCGGTCGCAGCGTTGGGCGAAGCCGCGGCGGAGCCACCGACCGTGCGACGTTGCGGCACCAGCACCGGGCCGCGGCGGGCCGACGGGCTATTGGTGGCGGACTTGTCGTCGTTGTGGGCCGGGCCGCTGTGCGGTCAGCTGCTCGCTCGCGCGGGCGCCGTCGTTGTCAAGGTGGAAAGCCCAAGCCGACCGGACGGTACCCGACTCGGCGAGCGGGCCTTCTTCGATTGGATGAATGCCGGAAAGCTCTCGTATTGCCTCGATTTCGACAGCGAAAGTGATGCGTTGCACCGCTTGTTCGATGCTGCTGACATCGTGATCGAGGGCTCTCGTCCCGCGGCGCTGCGACGACGCGGATTGACCGCCGAGGATCTGGCCAGCCGGACGGGTCGAATCTGGTTGCGTATCAGTGGTTATCGCGACCAGCCCGACCGGCCGGCATTCGGCGATGACGCGGCGGTCGCGGGCGGACTGGTCGGCGGTGGCGCCGACGGGCCGGTGTTCTGCGGCGACGCAATCGCCGACCCGCTCACCGGGCTGGAGGCGGCGCGCGCGGTGGGGGAGTCGCTGCGCCGTGGTGGCGGTGAGGTGGTTGAGGTGTCGATGGCCCAGGTAGCCGCCCGATACGCGGCCCTGCCACAGTCGCCGGATGCCGACGCGCCGGCGAAGTCGCCCACGTTGCCGCCAGCTGTTCCGCCGGCGTCACCGCTGGGAGCCGACAACGCCGCGGTCGAGCTGATAGTATCCGAAAGGCTCTGTGCACCATGTTGATTCAACATGCGGTGACGCTGGAGGGCGCGGCCGTGGACCTGCGGGTGGGCATATCGATCGACGAGGTCGCCGACACCTTGACGCCACGGCCCGGGGAGGACGTGCTGGACGCAGCGGGTGGGACCGTGCTGCCCGGCCTGCACGACCACCATGTGCATCTGTTTTCCGCGGCCGCCGCGTCGACGTCGCTAAGGGTGGGCCCGCCGCAGGTCCGCGATCGCGACGGACTGGCCGCCGCACTGGCGAGCGCCGAGGCCGGCGAAGACGGCTGGATCCGCGCCGTGGGCTACCACGACTCGGTCGCCGGACCGCTGGACCGCGACGTGCTGGACGCAGTGGCTCCGGCGGTGCCGCTGCGCGTTCAGCATCGCAGCGGAGTGCTGTGGATCCTCAACTCGGCGGGTCTGGAGCGTGTCGGTCTGGCCGAGCATCCGGACGGCCGGCTGCGCAGCGTAGACTCCTGGGCCGATGCGTTGGGCCGCAGCGAGACCAGCCTGGCCGACCTCAGCGAGCGGCTCAGCCGCTTTGGCGTCACCGGAATCACTGATGCCACACCGGATCTCGCTATCGCCGATATGGTCCGATTGTCGGAGCTGCATCGGCACGGTGAACTGCGTCAGCGCGTGCATTGCCTGGCCCCGGGTAAGCGGATCCTGCATGACGGCGACTTGGACCTCGAGCGGCTGGCCGGCTGGATCGCCGACCGGCATCGCGACACCCACCCGGTGGCCATCCACTGCGTCACCGCCGCTCAATTGTTGGTCACCATCGCGGCGCTGCGCGAAGCCGGCTCTCGGCCGGGCGATCGCATCGAGCACGCCGCTGTGGTTCCGGCGGATTGTCTCGCCGATCTTGCCGATCTCGGGGTGACCGTGGTGACGCAACCCAATTTCGTTGCGGAGCGCGGTGATCAGTACCTCGATGAGATCCCCGCCGCCGAGCACGGTCAACTCTGGCGGGTAGCGTCGCTGCTCGAGGCGGGCGTGCCGGTGGCACTGTCCACCGATATGCCCTTCGGCGACGGTGACCCTTGGATGACGATCCGCGCCGCGGTGCACCGCTCCACGCCCAGCGGAGCTGTGCTTGGCATCGATGAATGCATCTCTGCCCGAACGGCTTTGACGATGTTCCTGGGCCGTCCCGATCAGCCGACCCATCTGCGAACCCTCGAATCCGGCCAGCCGGCGGACCTGTGCGTGCTGAGCGTGCCGCCCGAAACCGCGCTCGCCGAACCGGACGCACGGATGGTGGCCGCAACCGTCGTCAGCGGGGAAATGGTCTACGCGGCGGGGTGAGTCAAGAGATTTCGCCGACGAGATAGCGCTGCAACGTCGGGGCGACCGCGTCGACCAGAGTATCGACATCCATCGACTGGATCGGCTCGACGCGCACCACGTAACGCATGATGCCCACACCGACCACTTGCGAGGAACACAGCGCGGCGCGAAACGTGATCTGGTCGGCACCGAGCGCCTTGAGCAGTGGATCAAAGACCGGGCCGATGAACAATCCCTGCGCGACGTCGACCGTTTTGGCCAGCCCCGCCGTGGCCATCGCGCTGGCAGCGAACGGACCACCACCGGTGGCATCCCAAGTGGTGATCAGCATGTGCAGCGTTCGTCGACCGGCTTGGTTCACCCCTCCGCGGATGATCCGATCGATGAAGTCCGGCGTCCTGAACGGGAGACGCAGCTTGCGTGCCACCGGGTCAAGAATCCCGCGAAACGGGATTTCAGGAGGGGCCACGCTGTCAGGATGGGCGTAGCGCAGGCAAAGTTCAAGCATCGGCCCGGGCGCGTCGCAGCGCGCCGAATCAGTGCGGCAGCTCGCGGAACGGTGTGTTGCGGTACGGCTCAGGCTCTTTCGGCAGGCCCAGCACCCGTTCGCCGACGATGTTGCGTTGAATCTGATCGGTGCCGCCGCCGATCGAGGTGAAGTAGGCGTTCAACGTCCGGAACGTCACCGCATCGCCGACGGGATTGTCCGGTCCGGTCAACATTGCTTCAGCGCCGACGATTTCGGTTTCGACGCGGGCCGTCTCGTGCAGGATCCGGGACATCGCGATCTTGCCGAGCGCCATCAGTGTGGCCGCCTCGACCCGATCGACCGCAGCCTTCGAGCGTTGGGTGTTCCAACGGTTGACGGTGGCCAACGCGTCGACGCGAGCGATCTGCTGACGAATGTAGGGGTCCTGCAGCCGGCCGGCTTCCCGCGCCAATTCGACAAGGAGATGGGCCTTCTCGGCTTGGGGTCGCTTGGCGTCCTTGGCGGTGCGGGCTATGTCTGCCATGAACCGTCGCTCGTAACCGAGCGCGGTCTGTAGCACTGACCACCCGGCGTTCAGCTCGCCAACCAGGTTCTCGGCGGGAAGGCGAGCGTCTTCGATGAAGACCTCGTTGAACTCCGACTCGCCGGTGATCTGATGGATCGGCCGAACCTCGACGCCGGGCTGATGCATCGGCAGCATAAAGAAGCTGATGCCCTGGTGTTTCGGCACATCCCAGTCGGTCCTGGCCACCAGCATGCCGTAGTCGGCGGTTTTGGCGAACGACGTCCACACCTTCTGCCCGTTGATCACCCACTCGTCACCGTCGCGCTCGGCCCGAGTACGCAGACCCGCCAAATCCGACCCCGCGCCGGGTTCGCTGTAGAGCAGGCACCATTTGCTCTCGCCGCGAATCGACGGCGGAATCAGCCGTCGCTTTTGCTCGTCGGTTCCCACATCATGCAGCGTGCAGGCGAAGAGATTCCCACGGTCGTGACCGCAGCCATGCGCGCCGACCGCAGCGAATTCCGTGGCAACCAGCCGGGATTGGGCATCCGAAACACCGCGGCCGTACCACTCTGGTTCCCAGCTGGGGACCGCCCATCCGGCATCGACGACGATGTGGGCCCAGCTGGCGCGATCGATATTCGGATTCCAGTTGGCCGACAACCAATTTCGGACCTCGTCGCGCAGTTCGTCATCGGTCAAGCGCCGCTCCTCCTCATCGCTTCGCTCTGCATCGTCGCCGGCGGATGTCAAGGCTCATGCTCCGATCTGCTGCAGGTAGCGCTCCCGGTGCCACGATGGGCTGCCCAGCAGCTGGGCGTCGCTTCGGGCTCGGCGCAGATACAAGTGGGCCGGATGCTCCCAGGTGAATCCGATGCCGCCGTGTACCTGGATGCTGGTCGCTGCGACGAACACGAAGGCATCCGAGCAATAAGCTTGTGCCAGAGCAAGATCGGCGATTCGGGAGGGTGCATGCTCGGCGAATGAGTTGGCGACGAAGCGTGCCGCCGACACCGCGGATTCGGCCTCCAGCAGCATGTCGGCGCACATGTGCTTGACGGCCTGGAAACTGCCGATCGCGCGACCGAACTGGTAACGGGTCTTGGCGTACTCGGTGGCCATTTCGACCGCGCGCCGTGCCCCGCCGGCCTGCTCGCTGACCAAGGCGAGCGCGCAGGCGTCCAGCGCCGCATTGAACACCTCGACGCCGGCACCCGGCCGGCCGATCAAACGTGCCGGGGTATCGACGAATTGCAGACGGCATTGCTTGCGGGTCGGGTCGACCGTGGTCAGCGATGTCACAGCCAGGCCGGGAGCACCGGCATCGACCGCGAACACGGCGGGACCCGCATCGGTGGCGGCCAGCACGTACAACAGTTCTGCCGACTGCCCGTCGAGCACGAAATGCTTGTAGCCGGTGACGTGCCAGGTGTCGCCGATTTGACCCGCAGATGTGGCTATCCTCGCCGGCAACCGGGCTGAGCCGTCTTCGGCGAAGGCGACGGTCGCGATCAGTTCACCCGCCGCGATCCGGGGCAATGCCGCGTGACACTCGGCTGCGTCGCCGGTGGCGGCCAGCAAGGTGGGCACCAGCACCGCAGTCGACAGGAACGGGCCGACCAGCAGCGTCCGGCCCATCTCTTCCATCGCGATGCCCATTTCCACCGGGCCCGCACTGGCGCCGCCATGCTCCTCGTCGATCAGCAGTCCGGTCAGACCCATGGCCGCCAACTCGCGCCACACCGCGGGGTCGAAACCGGTGTCGGTGGCCATCAGCGTCCGCACCTGGGCCTCGCTGGAGTGACGCGCCATGAGGTCGGCGACCGCGCTGCGTAGCGCCCGCTGTTCGTCGCTCACCACAAACGGTGCGCCGGTAGACATCAACTCGTCGCAGCTAGCGCGGATCGCAGGCTCGCGCACTGGCTGGCGAAAAATGACTGTGATACACCAGCTTTCGGCACGATCTGATCGAAACCGTGGAACGCTCCGGGAACCACCTCGACCTGGCAGGGCACCCCTGCTGCGGTGAGACGCTCGGCGTAGGCGAGGTCCTCGTCATGGAACAGGTCGTTGGTGCCGACGCCGATCCACGCCGGAGGCAGGCCGCTCAGGTCGTCGCGACGCGCCGGAACCGCCACCTGCGGGTCGGCATTGCCGAGATAGGCCGCCCAGGCGAAGCGATTGCTTTTCGGGCCCCACATCCGATAGTTCGGGTTTTCCGGTCCTGACGCGCTGCGGTCATCGAGCATCGGATAGGCCAGTAGCTGCAGGGTCGGCGCCACCTCACCGCGATCACGCGCCAGTAGAGCCAGCGCCGCTGCCAGCCCGCCGCCGGCGCTGGGCCCGCCGATCGCCACCCGTGTCGGGTCGACCGCGGGCAGACCGGCCAGCCAGGTCAGCGCCGAATAGCAGTCCTCCAGCGGCGCAGGGTAGGGGTGCTCGGGCGCCAGCCGGTAGTCCACTGCCGCGACGGTGACGCCCAGCTCGCGGGCAAAGCGACGACACAGCCGGTCGTCTTGCTTTGCAGTACCCATCACGTAGCCACCGCCGTGAATCCACAGCAACGCTGCGCCGGGTTGGCTGACGCCGTCCGGGCGGTGCAGTCGCACCCCGACCCCGGAGCGCAGGATGAGCGCCTCGACGCCATCGGGGTTCTTGCCGCGCGACATGACCGACGACAGCCTGCGGATCACCCGCAGCGTGCGGGGGCCGATTGGCGATTTTGGCGCGAGTCGGGCGACTTTGCGGAGGTCGGGGTGAAATTCGGTGCGCGGCATCGGTCCAGTATGCCGACCGGGTAAACCGGCAGGATCCTGGCGGCTGGTGTTTTGTCGGCGGTGTAGGGGGCCGCAGATCGGGTACCGATCCGACATGCTGGGGCGCCTGTACGACCGGGCACTCGATGGTGAGCGATGTTGGATCCGTCATCCCGACGGAGGGCTCCGAATACCTCCACTGCACCGGTGGTTGGGCGCTGGTGGCGCCGATAACGAGTTCGATGATGCCGTCGTAGCGATGTGCAGCGTTCCGACGATTGAATTGGGTTGTGGTCCTGGACGTTTGGTCGCGGGTTTGATTCTGCGAGGTCTTCCGGCGCTGGGTGTCGACCGGTCGGCAATCGCGATCTGGCTGGCGGTAGTCCATCTGGTCGGCGAGCGGGTTGTCGCCAGTTTGGCCGTATTGTGAGCAATTGTGAGCCCCCACAGGCGGTTAAGGTGGCGCGGCCCGCTACGGGGGCCCTGGCTGACGTCGGTGTCAACCCGGAAGCGTTGGCGACTCGTGCCGATACCGGTGGTCACGGGCGTGCTCGCAGTCATCGGTGCCGTCGTGTTGGCTGTGTTCCTATCTGGATGTCGGGGTCCGTCCGGAGGTCCGGGTGCGGGGCCGTACAGGGTTACCGCCACCGTGCCCGTCGGCAGGTACCCGGGCTGGCCGGCGGTGGACCCGACCACCCACACCGTCTACGAGGCCAACGAGGAGGACGCCACGGTGTCGGTGATCGACGGCTCGAGGCGCACCGTCACGGCCACCGTGCCCGTCGGCAAGAGCCCACATACGGTGGAGGTGGACCCGGGGACCCACACCGTCTACGTCACCAACTGGGGCGACAACGCGGTGTCGGTAATCGACGGCTCGACGCGCGCCGTGACCGCCACCGTACCCGTCGGCAGGAGCCCCGAGGGGGTGGCGGTGGATCCGGGCACCCACACCGTCTACGTCACCAACTCCAAGGACAACACGGTGTCGGTGATCGACGCCTCGACGCGCACCGTGACCGCCACCGTGCCCGCCGGCAAGAACCCGTACGGAGTGGCGGTGGACCCGGGTAGCCACACCGTCTACGTCGCCAACTCCTGGGACAGCACGGGGTCGGTGAGCGAATCTCG
>DATDLZ010000150.1:0-17783 GCA_036519055.1 Mycobacterium sp. | reverse complement strand
ACTATCTCACCCTAATTGCCTCGGATGCACAGATCAGTGAAATCGTGGCAGCGCTGAAGAAAGCCCCGATCGTGCACAAGAAGGCCAAGGATCTGCTGCGCGCATCGCGCCTGGCACTGCTACCTGCCGATGACCCCCATGTGTGCGTGGATCTGAAAAAGATCAAGAAGGGCAAGCCGCTGTCGCCCATTCTGGTTGTGCGCGGGGACCTCAACACCGATGTGGCGATGCAGATTGCCGACGGCTACCACCGCGTCTGCGCCAGCTACTACACCGACGAGAGCACCGACATCCCGGTGCGCATCGTCCCGGCGACAAAGTAGCCACCGGGGGTTTTGGGTAACCCCTCAGGCGCGGTAAAGTACTGGGCGTGCAGCGGGTGCTCCTTCTCGGACGCCGCGACGGGGCCTGATCCAGACCGGCTTCCCGTCGCGGGTGTTCGCGATGCGCCGGTCTAAGAATCTCGAGGCAAACCAGCCTCGCCTTATTCCCCGGAGCAAACACCGTGACTAAATTTTCCAGCTTTTCCCAATCCGATTTGGGCGAATCCCCCGACGCATTCACCTCCAGTCGGACCATCAATAAACCGGCGGGCCCGCCCCATGACGGCCAACCCGCGTGGAACACCCAACGCGGATCGTCGATGCCGGTCAGCCGCTACCGTTCATTCGCCGACGAGGTCGAGCCGATCCGGCTGGCTGACCGCAGTTGGCCCGATCGCGTCATCGACAAAGCGCCGCTGTGGTGCGCGGTGGACCTGCGTGACGGCAACCAGGCATTGATCGACCCGATGAGCCCGGCACGCAAGCGCCGCATGTTCGACCTGCTGGTGCGCATGGGCTATAAGGAGATCGAGGTCGGCTTCCCGTCGGCCAGCCAGACCGACTTCGACTTTGTTCGCGAGATCATCACCGACGGCGCGATTCCCGACGACGTGACCATCCAGGTGCTGACCCAGTGCCGGCCCGAGCTGATCGAACGGACCTTCCTGGCCTGCGAGGGCGTGCACCGGGCGATCGTGCACTTCTACAACTCGACGTCAATCCTGCAGCGCCGCGTGGTGTTTCGAGCCGACCGTGCCGCGGTGCAGGCGATCGCGACGGACGGTGCCCGCAAGTGCGTCGAGGAGGCTGCCAAATACCCTGGCACGCAATGGCGTTTCGAGTACTCGCCGGAGTCCTACACCGGCACCGAACTCGAATACGCCAAGCAGGTCTGCGACGCGGTCGGCGACATCATCCAGCCGACTCCGGACAACCCGATCATCTTCAATCTGCCGGCCACCGTCGAGATGGCGACGCCGAACGTCTACGCCGACTCGATCGAGTGGATGAGCCGCAACCTGGCCCGCCGCGATTCCGTCATCCTGAGCCTGCACCCGCACAATGACCGCGGAACTGCGGTCGCCGCAGCCGAATTGGGCTATCAGGCTGGAGCTGACCGAATCGAGGGCTGTCTGTTCGGCAACGGTGAGCGGACCGGAAACGTCTGCCTGGTGACGCTGGGACTGAACCAGTTCTCCCGCGGCGTCGACCCGCAGATCGACTTCTCCAACATCGACGAGATCCGTCGCACCGTCGAGTACTGCAACCAGCTGCCGGTACCCGAACGACACCCCTACGGCGGCGATCTGGTGTACACCGCGTTCTCCGGCAGCCACCAGGACGCCATCAACAAGGGCCTGGACGCGATGAAGGTTGCCGCGGACGCCGCCGACTCCGACGTCGACGACATGCTCTGGCAGGTGCCGTATCTGCCGATCGACCCGCGCGATGTCGGGCGCACCTATGAGGCCGTGATCCGGGTCAACTCGCAGTCCGGCAAGGGCGGCGTGGCCTACATCATGAAGGCCGACCACGGCCTGGCGCTGCCGCGACGGCTGCAAATCGAGTTCTCCCACGTGATCCAGAAAATCACCGACGGAGAAGGCGGCGAGGTCACCTCGAAGGAGATGTGGGACGCCTTCACCGACGAGTACATCGCGCCGGTGCGGCCGCTGGAACGGATGAAGCAGCGCGTCGACGCGTCCGAAGACGACCATGGCGTCACCAGGATCACGGCGACGGTGAAGGTCGACGGCGTCGAGACCGAGATCACCGGCTCAGGCAACGGTCCACTCGCCGCGTTTGTCGACGCGCTGGCAACCATCGACTTCGACGTGGCCGTGCTGGACTACTCCGAGCACGCGATGAGCGGCGGAGAGGACGCGCAGGCCGCGGCGTATGTCGAGGCGTCGATCGGCGGTCAAACGGTCTGGGGTGTCGGTATCGCGCCGTCGATCACTACGGCGTCGTTGCGTGCCGTGGTGTCGGCAGTGAACAGAGCCGCACGCAGCTGAGGCGTCAAGCCAAGACCTTGGCCAGCAGCATCCCGGCCAGGGTCTGGGCTTGCGTGCAGGTGCCGGCGCCCACGATCAGGTAAATCCAGCCTTTGAGCACGTCGACGGTCGCCGGCGGAGCCACGAAGCAGAACGCCTGATCACCCAGACCCGGGACGTTCTGGACCTGACCGGCGGACTGCTTGTTGACGGCGAACCCCTTGGACTGCGAGTCGAGGCACTGCTCGTCGACCAGCTTCCCGTCGATGCAGTACTCGTTGTTCCAGTAGAGCTTGTAGCTGACGTCGTTGCCCGCGGTCGGAATGGATGTGCATTGCGCTTCACTCGGGGACTGGCTGCCCTGGGCCTCCGGATACGCGCTGCCCATTACCCGACTGATGTCGGATGCGCTGAGCAGGCTGCAGAAGTTCGCCGGAACGTGCACGCCGGCCGACTTCGGAGCTGAGCCGCCGTCGTGGGAGCACCCGCACGCCGCCGACAAGACCACAGCCATCGCCACACACCACTCGACACAGCGCTTGACCGGACTCTCGGAGCGGGATACGGCAGTGGGCATAGTCCAATCCTTGCAGCACGCGGACAGCCAGCATCCGCGTGAAAAACGGCGCGCCGGATTCGACCAACGAGAGCCTGGCCTGATCATCCGATTAGTCGGGAGCCAATTCCGGCTAACTGGATCAATTTATCGTCATTCGACCGGGCCACCGCGTACGCCGCGTAATCAGAAAAGAGCGAACTGCTCGCCCGCGTGCGCCTCGTCGACAATGTCGTCAACGCCCGTGCCGTTGGCCACCGCGCTGACGTGATCTATGAACTTCGCGTCGGATACCAACGGCACTCCGAGCTCGTGAGCCAGGCGCCCGTTGCCCCGCGCCGGACGGTGGTCGTTGCAGACCACCAGCGAAGTCTCCCGGTCGACCGCGTCGGCGTAGGCCAACCCGGCATGCAGGATCCGCTCGACCAACTCCTCGTGAGTCCGCTCGACCTCGGCCGCCAGCGCGACCCGCATACCCTGCACCAGCGGTCCGCCGCCGATGTAAGGACCGGGGTTGAGGTACGGGCAGCGCATCCGGGAGGCCAGCACCTTCAGCGGCCTCAGCTCGTCATGAGTGACCTTGCCGCTGGGCCAACGCCGGCGGGTGACCGGTCGCACGGGCAGCCACACGTCGCGTTCGCGGGCCCTCTGCAGCGCGGCCGCCAGCACATTGGTCAGCACGACCGCATCGTCGAAGGCGTCGTGCGCCCGACGCTGCGTCACACCCCAATGCGCCGCCAAAGTCTCCAACCGCAGGTTGTCGGTGCCCAGTTCCAGCCGGCGGGCCAGCTCCACCGTGCACATGACGCTATCGATCGGCAGCGCGACACCGGCCAGCTCGGCCTCCGCGGTCAGGAAGCCGTAGTCGAAGGCAACGTTGTGCGCGACCAGCGTGCGCCCGCGCACGAGCTCGACGACGTCGCCGACGATCTCGCTGAACTGCGGCTGATCCTCGAGCATCTCGGCGGTCAGCCCGTGAATGTGGGTGGGACCGGGATCCACGCCCGGATTGAGCAGGCTCACCACGGACTGCTCGACGTGCCCTTCGGCGTCGAGTGCGAGCACCGCCAGGCTGATGACGCGGGCGCTGCCCGGCCGGAAGCCGGAGGTCTCGACGTCGATGACGGCCCAACCCGCATCGGGATCAGTGGACGGCCGACCCCAAGGCATCGTGGTCGAAGTGTCCCGCATGAATGCAGGATTTCACGTCGAGCTGACATCGCCGGGTCGCTGCGCCTCGTGTCGTGCAGCTGAGTTGATGGGGGCGACCCGCTGCGCTCGGGAAAGCGCCGAGCTTGCGATCGCCCTTAAGCTTTCTCGCGTGATCACCGCCCGTGGACGACTCGCCCTGGCCGCCGGAGCCGGCGCGCGATGGGCATCCCGGGTGACCGGCCGGGGGGCCGGTGCGATGATCGGCGGCTTGGTGGCGATGACCCTGGATCGCTCGATTCTGCGTCAGCTCGGGACCGGTCGGCGCACCGTCGTCGTCACCGGCACCAACGGCAAATCGACGACGACCCGGATGACCGCGGCAGCCCTGCGCACTCTCGGCGGGGTGGCCAGCAATGCCGAAGGCGCCAACATGGACGCGGGCCTGGTGGCCGCGCTGGCCGCTGACCCCGGTGCAGCGCTGGCGGTTCTCGAGGTCGACGAAATGCATGTGCCGCACGTAGCCGACGCGGTCGAGCCTGCGGTCGTCATCCTGCTCAACCTGTCCCGCGATCAACTCGACCGCGTCGGCGAGATCAACGTGATCGAGCGCAGGCTGCGGGCCGGGCTGGCCGCGCACCCGAATGCGGTCGTCGTCGCCAACTGCGACGACGTGTTGATGACGTCAGCCGCCTACGACCACGCCAACGTGGTCTGGGTGGCGGCCGGCGGCAGCTGGGCCGCCGACTCGGTCAGCTGCCCGCGCAGCGGCGAGATGATCGTCCGCGAGCAGGGTCACTGGTATTCCACCGGGGCCGACTTCAAACGGCCCAGTCCGCAGTGGTGGTTCGACGACGAAAACCTCTACGGCCCAGACGGATTGGCGCTACCGATGCGGCTGGCGCTACCCGGCGCGGTGAACCGGGGCAACGCCGCCCAGGCGGTGGCGGCCGCCGTCGCGCTGGACGCCGATCCGATCGCTGCGGTGGCCGCGGTGTCCGGCGTCGACGAGGTTGCCGGGCGGTACCGGACGATTCAGGTCGGCGCGCACACTGTGCGAATGTTGTTGGCCAAGAACCCCGCCGGCTGGCAGGAAGCCCTGTCGATGGTGAACAAGGACGCGGCCGGGGTGGTGATCGCGGTCAACGGGCAGGTGCCCGACGGCGAAGACCTGTCCTGGCTGTGGGATGTTCGCTTCGAGGAGTTCGAGCAGCATTTTCAAGGGACCCCGGTAGTGGCCGCCGGCCAACGCGGCACCGACCTCGCCGTGCGACTGGGCTACGCCGACGTGCAACACACCCTGGTGCACGACACGATGGCGGCCATCGCGTCCTGCCCACCCGGAGCCGTCGAAGTCGTCGCCAACTACACCGCTTTCCTGCAACTACAACGCCGATTAGCCCGCAATGGCTGACTCGACTGTCCGAATCGGGCTGGTGCTACCCGACGTGATGGGCACCTACGGCGACGGCGGAAACGCGGCGGTGCTGCGGCAACGCCTGCGACTGCGGGGCATCGCCGCGGAGATCGTCGAGATCACGCTGGCCGACGCCGTGCCCGACAGTCTCGACCTGTACACGCTGGGCGGGGCCGAGGACTACGCGCAGCGGCTGGCTACCAAACACCTGATCCGGCATGCGGGTCTGCAGCGCGCCGCGGCCCGCGGCGCGCCGGTGCTGGCGATCTGCGCGGCCATCCAGGTGCTGGGCCACTGGTACGAAACGTCGGCGGGCGAACGGGTTGACGGTGTGGGGCTGCTCGACCTGACCACCTCGCCGCAGCCGGCGCGGACCATCGGCGAACTGGTCACCTCGCCGCTGCTGGCCGGTTTGACCTCGCCATTGACCGGCTTCGAAAACCACCGTGGCGGAACGGTTCTCGGCGATGCCGCGGCCCCGCTGGGTGCCGTGAAAAAGGGCGCGGGCAACCGCGCCGGCGACGGGATCGACGGCGCGGTGCAGGGCAGCGTGTTCGCCACCTACATGCATGGGCCGTGCTTGGCCCGCAATCCCGAATTCGCCGACCTGCTGCTCGGCAAGGTGGTCGGTGACCTGGCTGCGCTGGATCTGCCCGAGGTGGAGTTGCTGCGTCGCGAGCGACTAGCGGCGCGGTAGGAGTTCCGTGCAGCAAAGGTTTGGATACGAGAGATGTCAATGAGTATCCGACGCCGCCAGCAAAGCCGGGCACGCAACGACACCCGGGACGCCGATTCGGCGATGCGCCGGGACACCGCGGGTACGGCCATCGGCAATTTCATGGAGTGGTACGACTTCGGTGTCTACGGCTACATCGCGACCACGATCGCGCAGGTGTTTTATCCGGGCAATAGTGTCAGCGCGGTCCATCTCATCGCCACCTTCAGCACGCTGGCGGCGGCGTACGTGGTACGGCCACTCGGCGGGTTTGTCCTTGGTCCACTCGGTGACCGCATCGGGCGCAAGCGGGTTTTGGTGATCACGATCCTGCTGATGGCGGTAGGGACAACCATGAGCGGCTTAGTGCCCGGCTACAGCACCATCGGCATCTGGGCGCCGATCCTGCTGCTCGTCGCCCGGATCTTTCAAGGCTTGTCGACCGGAGGCGAGTTTGTCGGTGCGATGACCTATCTCGTTGAGCGGGCCCCGGACCGCAAACGCGGCATGATGGTCGGGTTCTTGCCACTGGGCAACCTGGTCGGGTTCGTGCTCGCCGGGTTGCTGGTGACCGCATTACAGGCCTGGCTGCCGAGCCGCGACATGCTGGCATGGGGCTGGCGGATTCCGCTGTTGCTGGGAGCGCCGTTCGGCGTGCTCGCTCTATATTTGCGGCTGCGGATCAGGGAGTCACCCGCCTACGAACAGGTGAGCAGTAGCGGGGATACGCCGGTCGACCGCGGCTGGCAGCAATTTCGGCACACAGTGGTGGAGCAGTGGAAGCCGATGGTGATCTGCGCGGCTCTTGTGGTGACCTCCCAGGCCCCCGATTTCATGCTCACCGGATACTTGCCGACATACCTCAAAGTGGTTGTGCACGTTGATAACACGGCCGGACTAGTGATGATCGTGGCGACGTTGGCGGTCCTGATGGCCGCGGTGGTGTTCGTCGCCGCGTTGTCCGACCGTATCGGCGTCAAGCCGATCATGTGGACGGGCTGCGGACTGCTCGTCGTGGCGTCGGTGCCGGCCTTCTTGCTGATGCGCTTCGGCGCTGTCTTTCCGTTGGTCTTCCTCGGTGTGCTGCTGATCGGACTGATGGAACTGTGTTTCGACAGCACCACGCCCGGTGCACTGCCGGCGCTGTTCCCGACCAGGGTGCGCAACGGAGCGCTGGCCATCTCCTACAACATCGCGCTATCGACCGTGGGCGGAACCACCCCGCTAATCGCTCAAACGCTGATAGCCGGCACCGGCAACGTAATGGTGCCGGCCTACATGCTGATCGTGGCGGGCCTGGTGGGGACGGTCACCCTTTTCTTCATGCCGGAAGTTGCGGGCAAGCCGTTGCCTGGGTCTAAGCCTTCGGTCGAAAGCGAGGAGGCTGGCGAACTGGCCGGCGCGTGAGGTTGCGACGAGAGTCAGACCATGGCGCGACGGCCGGTCAGCGCGCGGCCCAGGGTCAGCTCGTCGGCGAATTCCAAGTCGCCGCCCATCGGCAAACCGGACGCGATCCGGCTGACGGTCAGACCGGGAATGTCGCGCAGCATCCGCACCAGATAGGTGGCAGTCGCCTCGCCTTCGGTGTTGGGGTCGGTGGCGATGATCACCTCGGTGATGTCCACGCCGTCGACCTGCTCGCCAATCCGGTTCAGCAGCTCGCGAATCCGGAGTTGCTCGGGGCCGACTCCGGACAGCGGGTCCAACGCCCCGCCCAAAACGTGGTAGCGCCCGCGGAATTCGCGGGTGCGCTCGACGGCCTGCACATCCTTCGGCTCCTCCACGACGCACACCTGCGTGCCGTCGCGGCGCGGATCGGCGCAGATACGGCATCGCTCGTCGTCGGAAACGTTGCCGCACACCGAACAGAACCGCACGCCGTTGCGGACCTTGGCCAGCACCGCAGTCAGCCGGTCGATGTCCGGTGGCTCAACGGACAGCAGGTGAAAAGCGATGCGCTGCGCGCTTTTAGGCCCGATACCCGGCAACTTGCCGAGTTCGTCGATCAGATCCTGAACCGGTCCCTCAAACACCCAGAGCGCCGCCGCCCATGCCACCGGCCAGCGGGCCCAGTTGCTCTTGCGCCAAGGCGGCGACCTGCTTGGAGGCGTCGCCAAGCGCGCCGACGAGCAGGTCCTGCAACGTCTCGACGTCGTCGGGGTCGACGACCTTGGGATCGATCTTCACCGCGACCACCTCGCCGTTGCCCTTGACGGTGACCTCGACCAGACCGCCGCCGGCCTTGCCCTGGACCTCGGAGTTGATGAGTCGGTCCTGGGCAGCCATCAGCTGTTCCTGCATCTGCTGTGCCTGGGCGAGCAACGCCGACATGTCGGGCTGGCCTCCGGGTTGCATGACAGTCCCCTTGCGTCTTGGTATCGACTTGGTTTCGCCTGCGTCGTGCGGGCGGGTCAGAGTTCCAAGCGTAGACGGCGCAGGGCTAACGTGGCGCCGTGCGCATACCTCATCGCCTGCGTGTCGGGGCTCCCGCGGCGCTGGGAGCCGTCGGCCTCCTCGCTACCGTCGCCGTCGCACCGACTCCCCCGCCCGCGGTCGCGGCACCCGGCAGCATCGCCGGCATGATCGTGTTCCTCGATCCCGGCCATAACGGCGCCAACGACGCATCCATCAGCCGACAGGTGCCCACCGGTCGCGGTGGCACCAAAGACTGCCAGGCCAGCGGGACAACGACCAACGACGGCTACCCAGAGCACACCTTCACCTGGGACACCACGCTGCGCATTCGCGCCGCGCTCAACGCGCTCGGGGCGCGCACGGCGATGTCTCGCGGCGACGACTCCACGGTCGGCCCGTGCGTCGACCAACGGGCCGCGATGGCCAACGCGCTGCACCCGAACGCGGTCGTCAGCATCCACGCCGACGGCGGTCCATCGGGCGGGCGGGGTTTTCACGTCAACTATTCCGCGCCGCCGCTCAACCAGGCCCAGGCCGGACCCGCGGTGCAATTCGCCCGCGTCATGCGGGACCAGATGCAGGCCTCGGGTATCCCACCGGCCAGCTATATCGGCCAGGACGGCCTGTACGGGCGGTCGGACCTGGCCGGGCTGAACCTGGCGCAATATCCGTCCGTCCTGGTCGAGTGCGGCAACATGAAGAACCCGGTCGACTCGGCGTTGATGGAGAGCCCCGAGGGCCGGCAGAAGTATGCCGACGCCGTGGTCAAGGGCGTTGCCGCCTTCCTAGGTGGTCAAACACCGGCGCACTGAGCGGTCAGCTCTCGACTTCCCGCTTCAGGTTGGCCAGCACCTCGGCCTGAATCTTTTTCAGCCCCAGCGGCGCGAACGTCTTCTCGAAGAAACCCTTCACACCACCGGCACCCTTCCACGTGGTGGTGACGGTGACGCTCGAACCCGGTCCGGCGGGGGCCACGGTCCAGTTGGTCACCATGGTCGAGTTGGCGTCTTTCTCGATGACGGCGTGGCCGGCGACGTCGACGTTGGCGAGAACGTCGCGAACCCGCGATTCGGTGGCTTGCAGCTTCCAGCTAGCGACAGTTCCCTGCCCCTGCCCGCCTTCCAGCACGTGGTAGTCGTGGTAATGCGAAGACAGAATTTTGGGCCGGACGTTTTGGTAGTCACCTACGGCGGACAGCACGGCTGCGGGCTCAGCGTTGATCAGAATCGTGCTGGCTGCACTGACGTGTCCCATTTGGCGTAACTCCTCTGCACGGGCTGATATCGCAGACCAGCGTATAGGTGGCCGTTTGAGCCCTAGGCGCTGAGGCGGGTTAGTTCGGCGTCGACCTCCGCCAGTCGCGATGACGCGGCCCTTTTGCTCAGCCCGAGGCGGAATCCTCTGGGCTTCAACGTGATTGATTCGGAAATCTTCAACTGGTAGTCGTTCTCGGCGGTCAGGTCGTAACGATGCAGGATGAGCGCAAGCGTCAGCACGGACTCGTGCAGAGCGAACTGCCGACCGATGCAGGCCCGTTGCCCCGTACCGAACGGCTTGTATGCGTGCGCGCGGCTCTTCATCTGGCCAGGTGCAAACCGGTCGGGATCGAACCGCTCGGGATCCGGCCAGACCCGCGGGTCGCGTTGCACCAGTGGCAGCACCACCAGTACCCACTGCCCCCGCTTGATCCGGTACCGCCCGCCAAGCACGGTGTCCTTGCGCGCGACGCGCAGATAGCCGGGCGCGGTGGGCCACAGACGCAACGCCTCGTCGAGCACCGCCCGCACATACCGCAGCTTCGCGACGTCGCCATAGGCCGGCTTGGGATTGTCAGAAGTGCCCCACAACGCGTCCACCTCCGCCTTGGCCCGGGCCAGCACCTCGGGATTCTGAGTGAGGTAGTACAGCGCGAAAGACAATGCGCCGGAAGTTGTTTCGTGCCCGGCGACAATGAACGTGATGACCTGTTGACGGATGTTGACCGGGTCCAGGCTGCGTCCGGTGACCGGGTGTGCGGAATTCAGCATCAAGTCCAGCAGGTCTTGTGTCTCCGAGCCGGCGCCGTCGCGGCGTGCCTGGATCACGTCGTCAACGATGCGCCCCATCACCGCGCCCGAACGACGGATGGCCGGCCGAAGCAGCCGCGTCAGCAGGGGGAACGTCGACCAGCTGGCGTATTTCAGCGTGCGGTTCATCGCAGAGATAAAGGGATGTGGCCGACGGCGGTCGAAGGAGCCGAACGAATAGCCAAATCCGGCACGCCCGATGGATTCCAGAGCCAACCGCGTCGTGTCTGCGGTGACGTCGACCTGACGTCCGCCGTCGGCGGCGCCGTCCCACTGATCCAGCAATTCACCGATCGCCTCCAGCATGATCGAGTGGTAGCCCTGCATTGCCTCGCGGCTGAACGCCGGCTTGAGAATGTCGTGCGCCAGCTTCCAATTCGGGTTGTCGGTCTCGACCGTGATCAGCGCGTCACCGATGACCTCGCGCAGTGGCATCAGGTGATGGCCGACATGCTTGCCGAAGCGGGTCTCGTCGTGCACCTCCGCGACCAGATCGAGTCCGCTGACCGCGACCATCTCGGTGCCGAGCATCTTGCGCGCTGAAATCGGGCCCAATTTTCGCGTCTGCGGCAGTGAGGACTGGAAGGGAGTGCGGGGATTCAGACCCAGCACATCGCCCAGAAAGGGCACTCGAAACGGTGGATGAGGAAGGTCGCTGGTGTCGACGACATTGCGGCGTTTCAGCTCATATATGGCTGACGCGCCAACCGCGGATTCAGCAGACCGAATACTGGGAGTGGTCATTAAATAGAGTTAACATACTAATTGACTGATTCAGTCGTTAAAGCATGACCTGTGGTCTATTTCACGCATAAAATGAGGCAATTTGTCCAACTAATTGGACATTGATTGGTAGGCAGGCTGTAGGCGAGGCGTTGGCTCGCCTAGGCAGCCCAGCCATCCGGCCTAGCTAGCCGTTATCGATGCGGCGTGCGCCCAGCTCGTTTTGCAGCAGCTCGAGGGCGGCCTCTTCGGGATCGCGGCGCGGTGCCGACGCGTCGTCCTGACCGGCCTCTGCGAGCATGCTCTCTTCTTCGGCCAGTTCGTCGGTATCCGAGTCGGCCGGCGCTTCGGTCGGCGGGGGTGGCGGCGGAACCATCCTGCGCGAGGGACGCTCGACGGGACGCGGCGGCGCGACCGGCGCTTCGGGTGCCGGACTCGCGGCACCGGCTTCACACCGCACCCGCCAGTCCACACCCAACGCATCTTTGAGGGCTTCGGAGATGACGTCGGCGTTGCGCTGTTCGCTCAACCGCTTGGCCAGCGGTGCCGATTCGTGGCTCAGCACCAAGGTGTTGCCTTCGACCGCGCGAACGGTGGCACCGGCCAGCATGACTTCGGTGGTACGACTGCGTTCGCGGACCTTGTCGCGCACCGTCGGCCACAACGTGCGGACGGCGGCCGCATTCGGCTCGGCCGAGCCTGCCACGACCGGAACCTCTTCGGACACGACGGGCTCGGGAGCGGGTGGGCTCGGCTCCGGCGACGGCTCGGGGACCGCCGCGGGCGAAGGTGTGGGCGCCGGTTCGGCCGCCGCAGCAGGTGGCGGCGGTGGCGGCGGCGCGGGTTCCGAACGCCGCACCGGCGCGGACCGCTGTGGCTTCTCATCCTGCGGGATGGACATGTCCAGTCGGGTCTCGATCCGCTCGACACGTTGCAGCAGAGCCGATTCGGTGTCGCTCGCCGACGGCAGCAGCAGCCTCGCGCAGATCACTTCGAGCAGCAGACGCGGCGCCGTCGCGCCCCGCATCTCGGTCAGGCCGGCGTGTACGACCTCGGCGTAGCGGGTCAGCGTCGCGCGACCGATCCGGGTCGCTTGCTCGCGCATCCGCTCCAGCACGTCTCCGGGCGCATCAACCACACCACGCGACGTGGCGTCGGGAATCGCTTGCAGCACAAGCAAATCGCGGAACCGCTCCAACAGGTCGGTGGCGAATCGGCGGGGGTCGTGACCGGCGTCGATCACCGATTCCACCGCCCCGAACAGCGCCGCCGCATCCCCGGCGCCCAGCGCGTCGACGGCCTCGTCGATCAACGCCACATCGGTGGCACCCAGCAAGCCCAGTGCGCGCTGGTAGGTCACTCGATTTCCCTCGGCACCGGCCAGCAACTGGTCGAGCACCGACAACGTGTCACGGGGAGAACCGCCACCGGCCCGGATCACCAGCGGGTACACGGCGTCGTCGACGACCACATCCTCCTGGGCGCAGATCCCCTCGATCAGCCCCCGCATGGTCCGCGGCGGCAGCAGCCGGAACGGGTAGTGGTGGGTGCGCGAGCGGATGGTCGGCAGCACCTTCTCCGGCTCGGTGGTGGCGAAGATGAAGATCAGATGGTCGGGCGGCTCCTCGACGATCTTGAGTAGCGCGTTGAAGCCCGCAGTGGTGACCATGTGCGCCTCGTCGACGATGAACACCCGATAGCGCGATTGGGCCGGCGCGTAGAACGCGCGGTCTCTCAGCTCACGGGTGTCGTCCACACCACCGTGGCTGGCTGCGTCGAGTTCGACGACATCGATGCTGCCGGGCCCGTTGGGCGCCAGGCCGACGCAGGAATCGCAGACGCCGCACGGCGTGGCCGTCGGCCCCTGCTCGCAGTTCAACGAGCGGGCCAGGATGCGCGCCGACGAGGTCTTGCCGCAGCCACGCGGACCGGAGAACAGGTATGCGTGATTGATTCGGCCCGCGGTCAACGCGGTCGACAGTGGCTCGGTGACGTGTTCCTGTCCCACCACCTCGGCGAAGGTCGCCGGTCGGTACTTGCGGTAGAGAGCCACGGTCGCCCACGCTACCGAGACAGTCTGACGCGAGCTAACTGCGGTTCAGCAACGACTCGGTCGCGGCCAGCAACGCGCACGTCGCCAGCCCGTCGATCGCGTTGTTCAGATCGGACACCGGCGGGAACGTCGGTGCGATCCGGATGTTCTTGTCGTCCGGGTCTTTCCGGTACGGGAACGACGCGCCCGCCTCGGTGACGGCGATACCCGCATCCTTGGCCAGCGCGACCGTGCGCCGCGCCGTGCCGGGCAGCACGTCGAGGCTGATGAAGTAGCCGCCTTCGGGCTCGTTCCAGGAGGCGATCTTGGATTCGCTCAGCCGCTTGTCCAAAATCTCCAGCGCCAGCGCGAACTTGGGAGCCAGCAGTTGCTGGTGCCGCAGCATCTGCAGCCGGACACCGTCGGCGTCGCCGAAGAAGCGCAGGTGCCTCATTTGATTGATCTTGTCTGGCCCGATCGACTTCTTACCGGCGTACTGCAGGTACCAGGCAATGTTGCCCAACGATCCGCCGAAGAAGCTGACGCCGGCGCCGGCGAAGGTGATCTTCGACGTCGACGCGAAGACGTAGGGACGGTTGGGGTTGCCCGCGGCGGCCGCCAGGCCCAGCACGTCGATCTGGCGGATGAAGTCCAGCGTCAGGGTGTGCACCGCGTACGCGTTGTCCCAGAAAAGCCGGAAATCCTCAGCGGCCGTTTTCATCTGGACGAGCCGTCGCACGGTTTCCCACGAGTAGGTGATGCCGGTGGGGTTGGCGAAAACCGGGACCGCCCACAAGCCTTTGATCGCCGGATCGACGGCGACCAGCTCTTCGATCAGGTCGACGTCTGGGCCGTCCTCGCGCATCGGGATCGGGATCATCTCGATGCCGAGGGTTTCGGTGATGGCGAAGTGCCGGTCATAGCCGGGCACCGGGCAGAGGAACTTGACCTCGGGTTCGTCTTTCCATGGCCGCGGCGAATCCACCCCGCCGTGCAGCATCGAAAACATGATGACGTCGTGCATCAGTTCGAGGCTGGCGTTGTTGCCCGCAATCAGGTTTTGCACCGGAATGCCGAGCAATTCGCCGAAGATGGCGCGCAGTTCGGGTAGGCCATGCTGCCCGCCGTAGTTGCGGGTGTCGGTGCCCTCGCCGTCGCGGTAGTCAGACCCGGGCAGGCTCAGCAGAGCGTTGGACAGATCAAGCTGCTCGCTACAGGGCTTTCCGCGGGTGAGGTCGAGGGCGAGCTTCTTGGACTGCAACTCGGCGTAGTCCTGCTGATGGCGGACATGCAATGCCTCGAGGTCGGTACGGCCTAGGGCGCTGAACGAGCCGTACGACACCATCCGCCCTTCATCGTTCCAACTGGCTGCCTATATAGGGGACCCCGCGCACCCGCCAGAGCCCATTGACCCTTGCTGCCTTCCGGCCCTGGGGGAGTTCACAGGATAGACGCCGCGCGGGGTCCACCGAGAGTCTAGTACCCGGCTCCGGTTCGATTGCCCGAAGACCCTGACCTGCGCTCGGCTACCATGGCCGACGGAGGATTCGCCTAGTGGCCTATGGCGCTCGCCTGGAACGCGGGTTGGGTTAATAGCCCTCGCGGGTTCAAATCCCGCATCCTCCGCACTTAGTCACCGGATGTGACCAGGCCTGATTGGTAGGGTCTGGTCACTTCCGGATCATCAAAGCTCGAGGAGGAGCATGGGACGCAGGGCCGCCACGTTCTGGCACGCGACGTCTTCGGTCGCAGCCGGCGTCCTCTACTTCTTCTTCGTGTTGCCGCGGTGGCCCGAGTTGATGGGCGACACCTCACACGCTCTGGGGACCGTGGCGCGAATCATCGCCGGCGTGGTGATCGCGCTGGCAGCGCTGCCGGTGGTGTTCACACTGTTGGAGTCGCGCAAGCCGGAGTTCGGCACACCGGCCCTCGCGTTGACGCTGCGCACCTGGTCGGTGGTGGCCCACGTAGTAGCCGGCGTGCTGATCGTCGGCACGGCGATCAGCGAAATCTGGCTGAACCTGGACAGCGTCGGCCAGTGGCTGTTCGGCATCTACGGTGCCGCGGCCGCGATCGCGGTGCTCGGCATCTTCACCTTCTACCTGTCGTTCGTCGCCGAGCTGCCGCCGCCTCCGCCGAAACCGCTGAAGCCCAAGAAAGAGAAGAAGCAACGCCGCCGCCGCAAGACGGACGACGACGCCGAAGACAGCGCGGATGCTGACGAGGAAGACTCCGACGAGGCCGCAGACGCTGACGACGAAGCCGAGACCGCCGAAGATGGCGACGACTCAGACGACGACTCTAAAGACGACGACGCCGAAGACAGCCCCGAGGTCGAGTCGGTTGCGGTGGAAGCCGAGTCGACGGCCGAAGAGGCCCCTGCCACTGAGGACACAGTAGAAACCGTCGACACCGTTGCCGACGATTCGGCGGGTGGCCTACGCAATCGGCGACCGACCGGAAAAGTGTCACATCGGCGTCGGCGTTCGCGCCGCGGCGTCGCCGTCGACGAATGAGCCGGCGGTCGAATCCAGCCAGCTGTCGATCAGGCGGCTGACCGCGCCGATGTTGCCGAGCTGACAGTGGTTGCTCGCCTGTTCGGCAGCCGTGAAGACCCTCGTGGTCACCGACCGCGCGTTGGTCAGATTCCCGGCCTGGCGCCCCAGCTGCGGCAGCGGCACATAGTGGTCGTCGGCGCCTGCCAGAAGTAATACGTCGCCGCGAATCCGGTGCGAAAACTTTCGGGTGCTCATCGCTGTCGTCGAGCGAAGGAAGTCATACGGCGTGGCGGCGCCGGTGACATGCATGCCCTGCTGCAGCCCCCACTCCGACACCGGCTTGCGGGCAACGGCCCAGTCGGCGGCGGCGTTGACCAACCGCCGAGCACGGGCATCGAGTAAGGCGCGCAAAGGAATCCGGACGCCGCGACCGATTTGGCGGGCGACCGTCTCGAAAAAGTCGTCGAGGATGTCGAACGCCACCACCTGGCTGATCCGCGGCTCGAAGGCGGCCGCGCGGATCACCAGGCCCCCGCCCAGCGAGATTCCCACGGCGGCAACGTTATCGAGTCCATAGTGATCGAGTACGGCGCCCACCGGCTGCTCCCACTCGGGGATCATCGTGAGACCGAAGTCCTCGAGTGCGCTGCCCTGGCCAGGGCCTTCGAACACGACGATGCGCCGACCCGCGTCGACCAGGCTGGCGACCATCGGGAGGAACTCTTCGATGTAGCTGTCGAATCCGCCGAACATCACGACGGTGGGACCGATCTGGCGTTCCGGTCGCAGGTCGTAGGCGGGTAGTGAGCCAGAGCCGAACGGGATGAGATCGGGGGTCACGCCGTACGCGGTGCGCATCGCCTGGAGAAACCGTTGGCGAGCAGCGGGGCGGCGTGGGTCCGTTGGCGACAGGAAGAATTCGGCCGCTCGGTCGTAGTAGGCGCCGGCGATCGCGCGTCCCTCCCCGCGAGCACGCTCGGCCAGCGCGAGGAATGCGTCGATCAATTCCGGGTAGGTATTGGCGTGCGCCGCCAGTTCGGCGACCTCGTCGATAGCCGACGGGCCGATCCACTGGACCCAGCGGTTGCACTGGAAGTTGATGCTGATGTTGGGGTGGTACTGGCGGTAGCCGATCGGCGGGGTGCTCCCAGCCAGTTCGATACGGGGTGCTGACGCGTCCATGGCCGCTCCTATCGCAAGTTGACTTGCATTAGCATGCACCCGCGACAGCTGTATTGCAAGTGAACTTGCGATAATCTGGCGCACATGGCCTCTGAGACATCGCATCGGCGCGGAGAGCATGTCCGCCAGACGGTCTTGGCCGCGGCGTTCGACGAGCTGGTCGCCAACGGGTTCGACGGCGCCACCGTCGCCGGAGTTGCCGAGCGCTCGGGCGTGCACGAGACCACGGTCTACCGCCGATGGACTACCCGGGAGAACCTGCTCGTCGCCGCGTTACTCGAGCGCAGCGCCGACGCCATCCCGGCCCCGGACACCGGTTCGATCAAGGGTGACCTTCTTGCGATCCTCCGAGAAGTGCTTGCCTACGTTGGATCGCCAGCAGGCACGGCGATTCTGCGCGCGGCGATGCTACCGGTCGACGACGCGTATACCGAAGCGCGCAAAGGCTTTTGGGCCCACCGACTGGATGCACTGGCGCCGGTGGTGACGCGCGCCATCGAGCGTGGCGAACTGCGCGCAGGGACTGACGGCCGACTGTTGCTGGAGATGCTGATCGCGCCGATCCACGGGCGGCTACTGCTCACCGGCGAACCCGTCGGCGACGAGTTGGCTGAGCGATTGGTCGACCTGGCGCTGAACGGCGCCGCGCCCCGCGAACTGTGAGATGCCGTTCCCGGTTCGGCTGCCCGCCCGAGATAAGCCGAGCCCTATGC
>DATDLZ010000149.1:0-11175 GCA_036519055.1 Mycobacterium sp. | reverse complement strand
GGCCGCCACCGCGCGGTCCAGCCGCAGCCGTCCGACACCCACCCGGTTGAGCGGACCGCCGACCAGGTTCTGCAGCGCCTCGATGCCTTCGTCGGGCGTGATCGGGTCGAGCACGCTGTAGGTCAGCGCCCGGCTCATGCCCACGTCCGACCACTGGCCCCAGTTGATCGCGGTGGCGGGCAACCCGGACGCGCGTCGCCACGTCATCAGCGCATCGAGCCAGGCGTTCCCGGTCGCGTAGGCCAGTTGGCCCGGCAAGCCGAGCAGCGTGGCCATCGAAGAGAAGCCGACCCACCAGTCCAGCTCGCGGGTGGTCGTCGCCGCGTTCAGCCGCAGCGCGCCGGCCACCTTGGCCGCCCAGACCCGCTGCATACCCTCCCGGGTAAGCGCGGTCACCAGGCCGTCGCCGGTCACACCGGCGCCGTGCCCGAGTCCGCGCAGCGGTCGTCCGGTCTCCTCGGCCGCAGCCACCCACCGCTCGGCCACCCCGGGGGTTGCGATGTCGCCGGCCACGAAAACGACCTCGGTGCCGTCACCCAGAGCGTCCAGGTCCTGGCGTTGCGCATCGGAGGGTTCACTGCGGCCGTTGAGCACAATCCGGCCCGCACCACGCTCCACCAGCCAGCGGGTGACGACGGTGCCCAGGCCTCCCAGGCCGCCGGTGATGATGTAGGCGCCGTCCGCGCGGACCACCGCTTCGTGGTGGCCGCCGTCCAGCGTCGCCCGCACCAGCCGCTCGACGTAGCGGCCGTCCTCGCGCAGCGCGACCACGTCGTCGCCGGTCGATGCCGCCAACTCATTCGTCAGCGCAGCGACGAGGTCACCGGCGCTGCCCACATCGAGCAGGGTGGCACCGAGATCCGGCTCGCCGGCCAGCACGCGGGCCGCTTCGCCGGGGAACCGCCAGTTGCGGATGAGGCCTTTGAGCGCGCCGATCGCCGGGTCGCCGGGCTCGTTGTCGTGAACCGACAGCCCGTCGCGGGTGACCAGCCACAACCGCGGCGACTCACCCTGCTGGCCACTGACGGCCGCGTGAGCGGCGGCCGAGATCTGCACGATCAAGTCTTGTGCGCGGCTCAGCGCGGCTTGGGTGTCCGCGGCGTCGAACGGGCGCTTCGCCAGTAGCACGACGATGCCCACCGGCGGGAACTGCGAATCGCCCCCGGTCTTGGCGAAGGCCTCGGCCACTGCGGATTCGTCCGCCAACGTCGCGCTGATCACTCGCCGAGCCGGCGACGTGAACCGCGTCGCGATCTCCGCTGCGAGTGCCGTTGTTTCCGAATCAGATTCGGCCAACACCACCCAGGTACCGTCTGCCACCACATCGCCTTGCGGCGCCGGGTTCTGCACCCATGCGGCGTCGAAGATCTTCTGCTCCAACGACAGCGGCACACTGGCCAGATCCACCGGCTTCAGCTCGATGCCAGTCAGCTCCGCGATCGTGGCCCCGGTGTCGTCGGTGAGAACGATGCGGCCCCGGTGTCCGTCCTGCCCCTGCTCGACCAGTTCGGTGTGGCTACGTGCCCGGCCGCGGATCGGGCCGAACAGCCGGATCGTCTCCACCGACACCGCCTGATACGACGTCTCGTCCGACTCCGCGGGGATGGCGGCAGCCAGTTGCCGCAACGCCGCGTCGAGCAGCACCGGATGGATGCGGTACTCGGGGTGGTCGGCGACCTCGTCGGGCAGCACGATCTCGGTGCCCTCACCGTCCTGCTTGCCGGCCGGCGCGTCGACCACGTCGATGTCGGCCACCGCGTAGCGCGACCAGCTGCCACCAGCCGAGCGGGCTTGGATCTCAACGCGATTCACGTCGGGGCCTTGCGAAAGCTGTGTCGTGACGCGGGTCTGAGCGTCCAGGATCAGCGGGCGCTCGATCTCCAGCGCTGTGACGACGGATGCGCCGAGGGCCTGGCCGGCTGCGGCCAACGCCATCTCGGCGAAGCCGGCCGCCGAGACGACCGCCCGGCCCTGAATCGTGTGATCGGCCAGCCACGGCAGCGTCTCGACACCGATGTCGGTCTGCCACACATGCTCATGGCCGGAAGGCATCTCGACGTGCGCGCCGAGTAGCGGGTGGACGTTGGTCAGCCGTTGTCCGGCCGGCTTCTTCTCGACCCAGTAGCTGGCGTGCAGCCACGGCGACGCGGGTATGTCGACGCGGCGCCGACCGTCGGTGTCCTGGGCCGTCACGCCGAGCGTGGCGAGTTGCTCATGGACAGAGAGTGTTTCGTCGTCGCCACGCTTCATCGCCGCGGTGACGTTGAAGCGATCGCGCGACGACACCGAGGCCAGCGTCTCGCCGATGCCGTGGGTGAGCAGGGGGTGCGGGCTGACTTCGACGAAGGTGGTGTGGTTTTCCGCAGCTTTCGCGACCGCCTGGCTGAACCGCACCGGGTTACGGAGGTTCACCACCCAGTAGTCGGCGTCGAACTTCGGCGCGTCGGAGTGACCGACAGTGCTGATCAACGGAATCCGCGGCGTCATCGGCTTCACATCGGACAGCGCATCCTTGAGCTCAGCCAGAATCGGGTCCACCGTCGGATGATGCGAGGCCACATCCACCTCGACGCGACGGGCGAGGAGACCTTGCGCATCGACCGCCTCGATCGCGGCGTCGACCTGCTCGGGCGGGCCGGCGATCACCGTCTGCTCCGGCGCGGCATACACCGCCACCGTGACGTCGGGGTACTGCCCGACCAGCTTCTCGGCTTCCTCGGCGCCCAGCTCGACCAGCGCCATCGCGCCCTGACCCGACAACCGCGACATCAACTTCGACCGAGTGGCAATGACTTTCAGGCCGTCAGCCGGGCTCAACGCCCCGGCCACCACCGCCGCGGTCACCTCACCCATCGAATGCCCGATCACCGCATCAGGCTCAACACTGTAAGAGCGCCACAACGCCGTCAACGCCAGCTGCATGCCCACCAGCACCGGCTGGATACGCTCGATACCCACCACCGGCTCACCCGCCAGCAGCACATCACGCAGCGAAAAACCAACCTGCGCAACAAAATCCGGCTCCAACTCGGCCACCGCCGCAGCAAACGCCGGCTCATCGGTCAACAACTGCCGACCCATCCCCGCCCACTGCGAACCCTGACCCGAATACAAAAACACCGTGCCCGAACCGTGCGGCGTCTCGCTGGGCTCCACCACGCCGGTCGCGGGTTCGCCTACGGCCAGTGCACGCAGTCCCGCAACCGCTTGGGCACGGTCACGCGCGGACACGGTCCCGAAGCTGCGGTACCGGCCGCGGTAGTTGTTGACGGTGTGCGCGACGTCGGCCAGCGCCACGTCAGCGCCCTCGCCGTCCATCCAGTCCGCGAGCATCGCGGCGATCGGCCCGATGCGCGCCGGGGTCTTTCCGGAGATCACCAGTGTGCTGATCACCGGTTCTGGTTGTGCGGCAACCGGTTCCGGGGCGGGAGCCTGCTCGACGACGATGTGCGCGTTGGTCCCGCTGACCCCGAAGGACGACACGCCTGCGCGGCGCGGCCGGTCGACTGCGGGCCAGGGCATGCCGTCGGCGGCGATGGTGAACTTCGACGCTCCGGCACCGGCATTCGGGGTGAGCCCGGTGAAGTGCAGATGTGGCGGAATGTAGCCGTGGTTCATGCTGAGCACGGTCTTGATGAAGCCGGCGATACCCGCGGAGTTCTCCAGGTGGCCCAGGTTGGTCTTGACCGAGCCCAGTACCAGTGGCGCGGACTCTTCGCGATCGCCGAAAACCTGGCTGAGGGCGTCGAGTTCGATCGGGTCACCCAGCGCGGTGCCGGTACCGTGCGCCTCGATGTAGTCGATCTCCGACGGCTGCAACCGCGCCGACGCCAGCGCCGCCCGCAACACCGCCTGCTGGGCCGGACCGTTGGGCACGGTCTGCCCGCTGCTCGGACCGTCCTGGTTGACGGCCGAACCCCGAACCAGGGCCAGCACCGAATCCCCGTCGCGCACTGCATCACTGAGGCGCTTGAGTACGATCACGCCGCAGCCCTCGCTGCGCACATAGCCGTTGGCGGCCGCGTCGAAGGTCTTGCACTGGCCGTCGGGCGCCAGCATGCCCCACCGCGAACAGGCGATGCTGTTTTCCGGAGTCAGGATCAGGTTGCTTCCGGCGGCCAGCGCCAGATCCGTTTCACGCCGGCGCAGGCTCTGGGTAGCCAGGTGAATGGCGACCAGCGACGACGAGCACGCGGTGTCGAGCACCACAGCCGGGCCGTGCACGCCAAGGAAATACGACAGCCGTCCCGCGGCGAAGTTCGACGCATTGCCGAACGGCAGGTACGGGTCGAAGTCCTCCGGTCGTACCCCGCCGTCAGTCGACAGCCAGTAGTAGTCGCTGGTGGTCAGACCGACGTAGATCCCGGTCTGGGTGTTGCGAATCGCCTTGGGTGTGACACCGGCGTTTTCCAGTGCCTCCCACGAGACTTCGAGTAGCAGTCGCTGCTGGGGATCCATCGCGACTGCTTCGCGCGGGGAGATCCCGAAGAACTCGGCGTCGAATTCGTCAGGCCGCCAAGAGGTGAGGAATCCACCCTCCCGGTTGCAGATCGTGCCTGGCCGGGTGTGGTCGGAGGAGAAGTACGCGTCGGCGTCCCAGCGGTCCTCGGGCACCCGGATCACTCCGCTGACTCCGTCGTGCAGCAGCTGCCAGTAGTCGGCGGGGGTGCTCACACCACCGGGGAGACGGCAGGCCATCCCGACCACGGCGATCGGTTCGACATCGGCCTTTTCGGCGATCTCCAGCCGAGCCGTCAGGTCATCGATCTTGCGTAGCGCCTCGGTGATGATCGCCCGACGATCTGGCGGTGCAGTCATCCCGCTCAACCCAGCCTTTCAGAAAGCTCTTTGAGCAGTTCGTCGTCGCTGAAGTCCTCGTAGGCGTCGGCGCTTTCGTCCTCGGTCGCTTCTGCCACCTCCGGAAGGATGCTGGCCAAGTAATCCGACAGCGCCTCGACCGTCGGGTAGTCGAACACCACCGACGCGGGAAGCGTCTCGCCCAGGCTGTCCGAGAGGGATCGCTGAAGGGTCACGCTCATCAGTGAATCCATGCCGGACTGGAAGAAGCCCGCCGTCGGGTCGAGTAACTGCGACGACGCCAACCCCATCGCCGAGACAACCTGCGCGGTCACGTGATCGACCAGAATGCCGTGGCGCCTCGTCGGTTCGGCGTCGCGCAACGCATCCCGGAATTCGGTGCTGCGCGCCGCCGGACTGTCCGCACTCTCGCCAGTGGTCAACAGGTTGTCCACGATGCGCAGGGCCGCCCTGGTGCGATACGCCGCGGCCAGCAAGGCCCAGTCGGCGGCGACGACGGTCGGCCGTGCCGGCGCACCGGGGCCGGTGAGCAACGGCAGCGCCTGGATCGCGATCTCGTCGGCCATCGGCTCCAGACCAGAAGCGAGAGTGACCTGACGCTCTTCCTCGGATTGGCCGTCGGACAACGACTTCCAGAGTCCCCAGTTGATCGCGGTAGCCGGCAGACCGGCGGCCCGGCGGGCCAGCGCGAAGGTGTCCAGGAACGTGCTCGTCGCCGTGTAGTGCGCCAGCCAACGCGATCCGGTCAGCCCGGAGATCGACGAGAACAGCACGAACTGATCCAGTGAGTGACGCAGTGACAGCCGGTGCAACAGCGACACCACGTCCAGCTTCGGCCGGAACATCGCGGTGACGTCGTCACTCGTCATGTCCAGCAACGTGATCGGGCCACCGCCGAACGCTGCGACGTAGATGCCGGCCAGCGGTGGAAGGTCGGCACCGAAGCGGTCGAACAGCGCGCTCATCGCAGACTCGTCCGCCGCATCGGCGGCTGCCGTCACCAAAGTGGTGCCGGCCGGCGCCAGGTGGGTGGCCAGATCGTCGAGGCGCGAACCGGGGTTGCGCGATACCGCGACGACGGTGCCCGCGCCCGAGTCGGCAAGCTGCTGGATCAGGTGCGGTCCGATGTTGCCGGTCGCGCCGATAACCAGATAGCAGCTGTCCTTGGACAATTCGGCAGGAGCGGTCGACGGCGCGTATCCCTTGTGCAGCCGCGGCACGCGGCGCAGGCCGGCCCGGTAGACAACCTGGTCTTCGTCGTCGGCGGCCTTAGCCTCGTTCACGACGTAGAGGGCCGCCAAGCCGTCAGGCACCGACTCGTCGATATCGATGGCGCGGCCCCAGAATTCGGGGTGCTCGAGTGCGAGCGTGCGGCCCAGACCCCACAACACCGCGTGAGCGGGGTTGGCGCGGTCGCCTTCGCTGACCGGCTGGGCGTTGCGGGTGAGCAGATACAGCCGCGGCGCCACGCCCATCTCGGCGATGGCAGCGGCCAGCCGTCGTGCGGCGTTGAAATACTCGTATCCCGCCTCGGCATCGAACTGGCCGCCGATCACCTCGGGCGCGTAGAGCACGTGGGTCACTCCGGCGAGGGCGTCGGTGATCGCCGTCGGGTCGGTGCCTTCGGCCAGCAATGACGTCGGCTCCACAGCGGCGGCGAATTCGTCGCCGAGGACGCGACCGATCTCCGACCCCAGCTCGGAGTCGGTGATCACCAGCCACGAGATGTCGGCGTCGTCTTTCGCCTCGGATAATTCGCGGGCCGGCCAGGTCAGCTGGCAGTACCACTCCGACGGGATCGGGCCATCGGTCTGCAGGCCCGGATCACCAACGGCGGCAACATGTCTGACCGGTGCGATCGGTCGGGGGTTGACCCAGTGGTGGCCGTGGTGCCACGGCGTGGTCGGCAGCAACGGGTGCGGCTCGACGGGGTGCGGGATCTGCGGCGGATGACTGGTGTGGACGGTATTGAGGTTGGTCTGGAAGCGGACCGCGTCGTCGCCGTCGCGCCACAACGTCCCCACGCTGTGGTGATGGCTGGTGGGATCCAACGTGTCGCCGACGGCGTGAGTCAGGATCGGATGGGCACTGATCTCGATGAAGGTCCCGTGCTCCTCGGCGGCAGCCGCGACGGCCTTGCTGAGCAGCGCCGGCTGGCGCACGTTGGCCACCCAGTAGTCGGCATCCAGCATCGGCGACTCGGCGCCCTCGACGACTGTCGAATAGAACGGGATGGTGGGGATTTCGGGAGTCAAATCCTCGAGCGCCGTGCGCAATTCGCCCAAGATCGGATCCATGAATGCGGTGTGGGACGCGACCTCCATGTTGACCCGACGAGCGAAACGGTTCTGCGCGCTCACCGCGGCAATCACCGCGTCGACGGCGGCCACGGCGCCGGCGATCACTGTCTCGCGCGGCGAAATATAGCCCGCCACACTGACTTCGGGGTAGCCGGCGATCAGCGCCTCGGTTGCCTCGGGGTCGAGCTTCAGCAGTGCGACCGCGCCTTGGCCGGCGAGCTTGGACATCAACTGCGAACGGATGGCGATCACCCGCAGCCCGTCGACGACGCTGAGCGCACCGGCGACCACCGCCGCGGTGACCTCTCCCATCGAATGGCCGATCACCGCATCCGGGTGCACTCCGTAGGAGCGCCACAACTCGGTCAGCGCCAGCTGCAATCCCATCAGCACCGGCTGAACCTGCGCATCGCCGCTGATCGACTCACCGTTGGCGATGATCTTGTGCAGCGAAAACCCAACCTTCTCGACGAAAATCGGGTCCAGCTCGGCGATCGCCTCGGCGAACACCGGCTCGTCTTCCAGCAATTGCCGACCCATGCCGGCCCAATGCGAACCCTGCCCCGAGTACACGAACACCGTGCCGGGACTGCACGGCCCGTCGTGCGGGCCGACAATTCCATCTGCGCCATCGGTGTATCGGCCGTCGGCCAGCGCCTGCAACTGGGCCACCGCCTGGGCGCGGTCGCGGACGCACACGGTGGCGAACTGCGGGTGGCGCTCGCGGTGGTAGTTGAGCGTGTGGGCTACGTCGGGCAGCCGCACGTCAGCGCCCGCACCCTGCAGCCATTCCGCCAGCGAGCGCGCCTGTGAGGCGATCCGCTCCGGCGACTTGCCCGACAGCACCAAGGTGCTCACTGCCGGGTCGACCTCACGGATGACCGGTACGGCGGCAGGCGCCTGCTCGATCACCGCATGCGCGTTGGTGCCACCGAACCCGAACGATGACACGCCTGCCCGCCGCGGATGATCCGTCTGCGGCCATTCCTGTTGCTCAGCAACCACTTTGAGACGCAACTGGTCAAAGGGGATGTGCGCGTTGGGGGTGTGGAAGTGCAGGTTCTGCGGAATGCGGCCCTTCTGCACCGCGAGCACCGCTTTGATCAAGCCGGCCATTCCGGCCGCGGCCTCGAGATGGCCGATGTTCGTCTTGACGGTGCCGATCAGCAATGGCGCGTCTTCGGCGCGACCACGTCCCAACACGGTGCCGAGCGCACGTGCCTCAATCGGGTCGCCCAGCGGCGTGCCGGTCCCGTGGGCCTCGACGTAGTCGACCTCTTGCGGCGGCACACCCGCATTGGCGTACGCGGAGCGCAGCACCGCCATCTGGGCGGCGGGGTTAGGCGCCAGCAGGCCGTTGGACCGGCCGTCCTGGTTCACCGCCGAACCGCGCACCACCGCCAGCACCCGGTCGCCGTCGCGCACCGCATCGTTCAGCCGCTTGAGAACCACGACGCCGCAGCCCTCGCCGCGGATGAACCCGTCGGCGTCGGCGTCGAACGCGTGGCAGGCACCGGTGGAGGACAACGCGCCGGTCTGGTCGAAGGCACGAACGACCGCGGGCGCCAGCATCAGGTTCACGCCTGCCGCGAGAGCCACATCGGAGTCCCCGACGCGCAGGCTCTGAGCGGCCAGGTGCAGGGCGACGATCGACGACGAGCACGCGGTGTCAACGGTGACCGACGGGCCGCGCAGATCCAGGAAGTACGACAGCCGGTTGGCGATAATGCTCAGCGCGCCACCGGAATTGCTCCACGCGTCGACATTGGTCAGGTCCATTCCGGCCACGTACCCGTAGTCGGTGTAGCACGCGCCGGCGAAGACGCCGGTCTGGGAGCGGCGCAGGGTGCTCGGCGGAATGCCCGCGTGTTCCAGTGCCTCCCAAGCGACTTCGAGCAACATCCGCTGCTGCGGGTCCATCTTGGCGGCTTCGCGGGTGGAGATGTCGAAGAACTCGGCGTCGAATTCGTCGAGGTTGTCCATGTACCCGCCGTATCGGGTGGTGTGGGCGAGAGTCGCCGCCACCTCCGGAGTGCCGTCGTCGAACGGCGCCCAGCGTTCCGGCGGCACCTCGGTGATCGCGTTCTTGCCGTCGCACATGAACTGCCAGAACTCGTCCGGGCCGGAGACGTTGCCGGGGAATCGACAGCCCAGACCGATCACCGCGATCGGCTCGTCGAGGTGTCCGCGGTCGGGCTGGAGTTCGTCCTCGTGGGCCAACGATTCGGCGCCGGTCAGGAACCGTGCCAGGTCGGAAATCGTCGGATGTTGCCAGAACTCGACAGGTGATACTTTGCGGCCGAGTAGCTCGGTCAACTCGCCGGAGAGCACAACCGCGTCACGCGAGCCCAGACCCAGATCGCTCATCGGGGCGTCGAAGTCGATGTCGTAGATACTGCATCCGACGTTCGTGACGAGGTAATCAGCCAGCCAGTGCCGTAGAGCGTCCTCGTCGTACGACGACGTCATCACAGACCCCTTTCGCTGCCAGCCGGTGCCGACTCCACGCTGTCGAACAGCTCGCTCAGCACGCTGCCGTCCGAATCTCCCAGCACGTCGATATCGCTGTCCGATTCTGTCTGCGGCAAAACCTTTTTAGCCAGGTGTTCCGCGAGTGCCACGATAGTCGGGTAGTTGAACAGCATCGTCGCGGACAGCTCGATCCCGACGAACTGCTCGGTGTCCCGACGAACTGACATCGCCATCACCGAGTTCATGCCCAGTTCAGCGAATGGCCGGTCCAGCTCAAGCTCGGCTTCGGGCATCTGCAGTTCGTGCGCGAGGATGGCCCGGAGCCCGTCCTGCAGCTCACGGACGACGTCCTCGGCGGCCATCTCCGACCAGGCCGGTGAGGCGGTCGTGGGCTCGGTGGCCGCTACACCGTCCGCCGAGGGCATCGGCGCCATGACCGCCTGGGCGACGTCGTAGCGCGCGAGGTGGTCCCAGGCCGCGAAGGCTTCGTCGGCGGTGATCGGCCGCGACCCGAGCCGCTCGAGTTCTTGCAGTGCGATCTGCGCTTCGGCGCCGAACCCGAGACCGCGCCAGGCCACCCAGTCCTGGCTGACGGTGCGGCAGCCCTGCCGGTGACGCAGCTGGGCCAGTCCGTCGAGATAGGCGTTGGCCGCCGCGTAGGCACCCTGACCCGGGACACCGAACACGGCGCCGGCCGCGGCGGTCAGGAACAGGAAGTCGAGGCTGCCAGGCGGGAAGGTCTGATGCAGCACCTGCGCGCCCGCGATCTTCGGCCACACTGTGCGCCGAAGGCGGTCTTCCTCGAGCTCGGTGAACAGGTGGGCGTCGGTGATACCGGCGCCGTGGACGACGCCGCGGATCGGCACGGCCCCCTCGGCGTCGCGTTTGGCCAGCAGCGCCTGCATCGCGTCGTGCGATCCGATGTCGAGTGCGACCGCTTCGACCACGACGCCGCGCATCTCCAACGCCCGGATGGCGTTGATCTTCTGTTGGGTTTCGGCGTCGTTGGCGTCGCTGTCCCAGTCGCGGCGCGGTGGCAACGCGGTGCGGCCGGCCAGGATCACCCGGCGCGCGCCGTGGTCGGCCAACCAGCCGGCCGTCAGCAGACCGAGCGCACCCAGACCACCGGTGATCAGGTACGCCGCATCCGGGCGGCATCGCAGCGGCTCGTGCACCGGCTCGCCGGACACCGGCGCGAGGGCCGGTGCCAGGAACTCGCCGTCGCGCAGCGCCAGAATCGACTTCGCGGGCTTCGGTACAACCGTGGCCAGCGCCGGCACCAGACCAGCGATGTCTGCGCCGTCCGGCAGGTCGATCAGGCCGCCCCACAATTGCGGCTGCTCGGCCCGGATGACCCCGGCGGTTCCCCACATCGGGCTTTGGGCGACCGCGGAGTCCGAACTGCCCTCGCGAACACCGCGAGTGATGATCCACAGCGTGACCGGGTGGCTTTCGTCGCGCTCGGCCAGCTTTCCGACCAGGTCGACCAGCTCCATCGACATGCGCACCGCGCCGTCGACATCGGCTTCACCGGAACGGGATTCGGCGATATAGAGCACATAGCGGGCATCGGCAGCAGCGGCCG
>DATDLZ010000148.1:0-3974 GCA_036519055.1 Mycobacterium sp. | reverse complement strand
TGGTTTGGGGGCTTTTGGATTCCCTCATCAGTCGTCAGCTCCGCGGTATAGGCTTCATCCGGTATCCCGGGGGTCCACTACGAGAGTGAGGCCAGCGATGGCGACCGAGTTCACCGGCAAGATCGAACTGGATATCCGTGATTCGGAACCGGATTGGGGCCCATTCGCTGCGCCGACCGCACCGGAGAGTGCACCCAACATCCTTTATCTGGTGTGGGACGACACAGGCATCGCGACCTGGGACTGCTTCGGCGGCCTGGTGGAGATGCCGGCGATGACGCGCATCGCCGAGCGGGGAGTGCGGCTGTCGCAGTTCCACACGACGGCCCTGTGCTCACCGACCCGGGCGTCGCTGCTGACCGGTCGCAACGCCACCACGGTCGGCATGGCGATGATCGAAGAGTTCACCGAAGGCTTCCCCAACTCAAACGGTCGCATCCCGTTCGAAACCGCTTTGCTGTCTGAGGTCTTGGCCGAACAGGGCTACAACACCTACTGTGTCGGCAAGTGGCATCTGACCCCACTCGAAGAGTCCAACCTCGCGTCGACCAAGCGGCACTGGCCGACCTCGCGTGGCTTCGAACGCTTCTACGGATTCATGGGCGGCGAGACCGACCAGTGGTATCCGGACCTGGTGTACGACAACCACCCGGTGAATCCGCCCGGCACCCCGGAGGACGGCTACCACCTGTCGAAAGACATCGCGGACAAGACAATTGAGTTCATTCGCGACGCCAAGGTGATCGCACCCGACAAGCCGTGGTTCAGCTACGTGTGCCCTGGCGCCGGCCATGCCCCACATCATGTGTTCCAGGAGTGGGCGGACCGTTACGCCGGCAAGTTCGACATGGGCTATGAGCGCTACCGCGAGATCGCGCTGGAGAAGCAGAAGTCGATGGGGATCGTTCCGCAGGACACCGAACTGTCGCCGGTCAACCCGTATCTCGACGTGAAGGGGCCGCAGGGCGAGCCGTGGCCGCTGCAGGACACCGTGCGACCGTGGGACTCGCTGAACGACGAAGAGAAGAGATTGTTCAGCAGATTCGCAGAGGTATTCGCTGGTTTTCTCAGCTATACCGACGCCCAGATCGGGCGGATCCTGGACTATCTGGAGGAGTCCGGGCAACTGGACAACACCATCATCGTGGTGATCTCCGACAATGGCGCCAGTGGTGAGGGCGGCCCGAACGGATCGGTGAACGAAGGCAAGTTCTTCAACGGCTACATCGACACCGTCGAAGAGAGCATGAAGCTCTTCGACCACCTCGGCGGACCCGAGACCTACAACCATTACCCGATCGGGTGGGCAATGGCCTTCAACACCCCTTATAAGCTCTACAAGAGGTACGCCTCTCATGAGGGCGGCATCGCGGACAGCGCAATCATCTCGTGGCCCAACGGAATCGCGGCGCACGGTGAGATCCGGGACAACTACGTCAATGTTTCCGACATCACCCCGACCGTCTACGACCTGCTGAACGTCGAACCGCCGGAAACCGTCAAGGGCATCCCGCAGAAGCCACTGGACGGCGTGAGCTTCAAAGCAGCCCTTGCTGATCCGGCCGCCGACACAGGTAAACAGACCCAGTTCTACACCATGCTGGGCACCCGTGGGATCTGGCACAAGGGCTGGTTCGCCAACACCATCCATGCCGCTACGCCCGCGGGCTGGGGGCATTTCGACGCCGATCGCTGGGAGCTCTTCAACATCGAAGCCGACCGCAGTCAGTGCCACGACTTGGCCGGTGAGCATCCCGACAAGCTGGAAGAACTCAAGGCGCTGTGGTTCTCCGAGGCCGCCAAATACAACGGGTTACCGTTGTCGGATCTGAACATCTTCGAAACGTTGACGCGGACGCGGCCGTACCTGGCGAGCGAACGGGACAGCTACGTCTATTACCCCGACTGTGCCGAGGTGGCCACCGGCGCCGCGGCCGAGATTCGCGGCCGCTCGTTCGCGGTGCTGGCTGACGTCACTATCGACAGCACCGGAGCCGAAGGCGTGCTGTTCAAGCACGGCGGCGCCCACGGCGGTTACGTGCTGTTCGTCCAGGACGGTCGGCTGCACTACGTCTACAACTTCCTCGGTGAGCGCCAGCAGGAGGTTTCCTCGTCGGCCGCAATACCGTTGGGGCGGCATCTGTTCGGCGTCCGCTATGCCCGCACCGGCACCGTGCAAAACAGCCACACGCCGCTCGGCGATGTCACGTTGTTCATCGACGACGAGACGGTCGGCTCGCTAGCGGATGTGCAGTCGCACCCCGGAACCTTCGGATTGGCCGGTGCCGGCATCACGGTCGGACGCAACGGCGGTTCGGCGGTGTCCAGCCGGTACAAGGCGCCGTTCGTGTTCAGCGGCGGCGCCATCGCACGGGTCACCGTCGATCTCTCCGGCCGGCCGTATCAGGACGTGGAAAAAGAATTGGCGCTGGCTTTTTCGCGTGACTGAGCTGCGATCGAGATCTCTTGGCGCGTTGCCGGGAATGGCCGCTCTGGCGACGATCGCCGTGCTGTCGGGTTGCGACCGGACCATCGACGGGGTCGCTGCCTGGACCGGTGGGTCCGCCCAGTCCGCAACCGGGTCGCATCAGCCCACAACGGGCAACCGCGCACCTGCTCCCGGGATCGAGACGACGTTGCCGGAGCACATTCCGCCCAATGCTTTCGTCTGCTTCCCGGAGCCGGCCGGGATCGGCATCGGCACCGTGGCTCAGGTGTCCGATCCGGCTGCGCCGAGGATCACGCTGCCGGTCCCTGAAGCCTGGACCAATGAGCCGGGGCAAGGCGACGTGGCGTTGTCGCTCAGCGGCCCTGACGGAATGAGCGGGAAGGTGACCATCGCGGTGACCGCACGCGATCCGGCGTCGGCTTTCGCCGATTACGTTGCCACGCTGGCGCGTTCGAAGCCCGATTTCCAGGTCGACACGGTGGGGGTCAAGTTCTGCGGATACAGCAGCCAGAAGCTCACCGGAACATTCCTCGGGCCACAGGGCACCATCGAATTCGCCGACCGCATCACCCACATCTGGACCAACACCGATAAATATCTGGTCGCCATTCACCTGGAAGGGCCGCAGGATGCGCCGGGGTTCGGGGCCGCGAAAGCCGCGCTGATGCAAGACTTCGCCGTCGTCATACCCTGAACCCATGCCTACCGAGCTCGTCGACCTGCCAGCCGGGTCATTCCGCATGGGCTCGACGAGCTTCTACCCCGAGGAAGCGCCGATCCACACCGTGAGCGTCGACGCTTTCTCGATCGAGCGGCATCCGGTGACCAACGCCCAATTCGCCGAATTCGTCACCGCCACAGGGTATGTGACGGTAGCCGAGCAGCCCATCGACCCGGTGCTCTACCCGGGGGCCGATCCGGCCGAATTGCAGCCGGGCGCAATGGTTTTCCGCCCCACGCCAGGTCCGGTCGACTTGCGGGACTGGCGGCAATGGTGGGTCTGGGTGCCGGGTGCCAGCTGGCGGCATCCATTCGGGCCGGACAGCGACGTCGCCGACCGGTCCGATCATCCGGTGGTGCAAGTGGCGTATCCCGATGCCGCAGCGTACGCGCGCTGGACCGGCCGACGGTTGCCGACCGAAGCCGAATGGGAATACGCCGCGCGCGGCGGGGCCGGCACCACCTACGCGTGGGGCGACGACGAGAAGCCCGCGGGCAAGCTGATGGCCAACACCTGGCAGGGCAGCTTTCCCTATCGCAACGACGGGGCACTCGGTTGGGTCGGCACCTCACCGGTGGCCGAGTTCCCCCCGAACGGGTTCGGCCTCTTCGACATGATCGGCAACGTCTGGGAGTGGACGACGACCGAATACTCAGCTCACCATCGGCTGGACGCGCCACCCAAATCCTGTTGTGCGCCAACGGGGCTCGCCGACCCGACGATCGCGCAGACACTCAAAGGTGGCTCGCACCTGTGTGCCCCCGAGTACTGCCACCGGTATCGGCCGGCTGCGCGCTCGCCGCA
>DATDLZ010000147.1:0-2364 GCA_036519055.1 Mycobacterium sp. | reverse complement strand
CGGCCTGGCCGGGAATGCCCAGCCAGAACTTGAGCATGCTCGGGATCGTCGCCCCGCCGTTGCCGCGTCGCTCGGTCTTGCTGGACAGGCCGACGTCGCGGTTGTCGTAGCGGATCACCCGCAGCCCCTCCGCGACGAGCTTTTCGCAGAACCCGTCGCGCCACAGCAGCAGCTGCGAGCCCAGCCCCATGATCAGCAGGACGGCCGGGTCGGTCGGCTCGCCCATGTCCTCGTAGTAGATGTCCACATCGCCCGAACGTGCTGTGCCGGTGCGGATTTGCATGGCGTTAGACCTCTATGTCGGAGTTGTTGTGCTCGCGAGCAACTTCGACCATGAAGTTGGCGAAGTAGCCGGTGAGTTGCGGGTCGGACATCATCTGCCACGTCGGCGCCAACAGCTTCATGTAGCGCTCCACGTAGAGGAACTGCTTGCCGATCAGCACCAGCTCGCGCGGCAGCTTGACGTCGTAGGCGTCGGCCAGAGTGGACAGCTGCTTGCCGATGTCGGCGTAGGACAGCTCGCCCAGCGTCGACATGGTCAGCGGGGTGGCGAACTTCTCCAGGTCCTTCGCGGCCTCAGCCTCCGGCCGCATGTTTCCTACGGCGCCCATCAGCACGACGATCTTGCCGGCCGCCGCGTGGTCCTTCTTCACCAGCAGCGCGTGCACCAGTTCGCGCAACAGCCAGCGGGTGCGCGGATCGATGCGGCCCATGATGCCGAAGTCGAAGAACACGATGCGGCCCTGATCGTCGACATACAGGTTGCCGGCGTGCAGGTCGCCGTGGAACAGGCCGTGCCGCAGGCCGCCCTCGAAGAGGCTGAACAGCAGGGCTTTGACCAGCTCGGTGCCGTCGAATCCGGCCTTGCGGATGGCGGCGACGTCATCGATGCGGATGCCCTGCACCCGCTCCATCGTCAGCACCTTCTCGGTGGTGTAGTCCCAGTACACCTGCGGCACCCGGATGTTTTTGCCCAATGGCGACGGTTGCAGGTGCGAGACCCAGGCGTCCATCGACTGCGCCTCGAGGCGGAAGTTCAGCTCCTCGGCCAGGTTGTCGCTGAAGTCGGCGACCACGTCTTGGGCGGACAGCCGGCGGCCCAGCTTGGCCAGCTCCACGGCTTGGGCGAAGCGCTTGAGGATCTGCAGATCGGCGGCCACCCGGCGACGGATGCCCGGCCGCTGGATCTTCACCACGACCTCCTCGCCGCTGTGCAGGGTGGCGTAGTGCACCTGGGCGATCGACGCCGACGCGAACGGCTCCTCGTCGAAGCTGGCGAACAGCTCCGCCGGATCGCGGCCGAGCTCCTCGGCGAACAGCTTGTGCACCTGGCCGGTGTCGGCCGGCGGCACCCGGTCGAGCAGGCCGCGGAATTCCCGGGACAGCTGTTCGCCGAAGGCGCCCGGGCTGGAGGCGATGATCTGCCCGAATTTGACGTAGGTGGGGCCCAGGTCGGCGAAGGTCTGCGGGAGTTGCCTGATGACCTTTTGCTGCATCGGACCCTTGGTCGGCAGCTTGGTGAGGATGCGGGCGGCGGTGCGGGTGAGCTGCCAACCCGTCACGCCGAAGCGGGCCGCCTCGACCGGCAACGGAACCCGGTCAAGCTTGGCTACCTCGCGGTGGTTGTTGGAACTCATAGCTGCAGTGTCTCAAATCGGTGTTGGCAAGTCCCAATTCCTGTGAGCCCGCTCACCCGACGGGCGCTCGGGCAAAGTTCTCGGTGAGGGTCTCGACGAGCGGGCGCCACACCGGTTCGGGGAGGTCATGGCCCATGCCGTCGATGACGACGAACCGGGCACCGGGGATGGCGGCGGCTACCCCGCGGCCGTTGCGCGGCCGCACCATCGGGTCGCGCGAACCGTGCACCACCACCGTCGGCGCGGTGATCGCCTTGCTGTAGGCCAGCAGGCTGCCGGTGCCCAGAACGGCGTCGAACTGGCGCAGCATGCCGGGTGGATAGTTGGACCGCTCGGCGAGCTGCTGGACGCGTTTGCGCAGCTCCGCCTCCGACGGCAGGAAATTGGGGCCGTTGAACACCGCGATGTTGCGGACCTCGAAGGCCAGCTTCTCCTCGTCGGACGCGTCGTCGCCGGGCCCGCCGAACGCCAGCCGGATCACCCGCCAGGCCGGCAGCCGGGAGAACGGCTTGCCCGTGGTGGACATGATGATGGCCAGCGAGGCGACCCGCTCGGGCTCGGTGGCGGCCAGGATCTGCGCGATCATCCCGCCCATCGAGGCGCCGACGACGTGCGCCCGCCCGATGACGAGATGATCGAGCAGCGTGACCACGTCACGCGTCATGTCGACCAGCGTGTAGGGCACCTGGCTGCCGCGGCCCAGCAGATAGCGCCCCACCCGTCGATA